>JABGTW010000031.1 GCA_018646865.1 Cryomorphaceae bacterium
GATTATACTAGTCTTGATATATTATAAGTAAACCTTTAACTGGGTTTTTATATCTTAGCAATGATGGAACTTGATGAAAAATTTAAAGCTCTTAGCACTAATAATGCTCCTGGTCAGGAAGTCAGACAAAATCTAAGAGATATTAACTCCATTATGCTTGGTGAGATACTTGATGGAGTTCCTATTGATTTCTCCCATGGGGATGTAGATGCCTTTCCTCCAACACCCAGTTCTGATGAATCTTGGAAAGAAGGTTTTAGTAGAGGTGGATCTCAAGCGTATACTGAGTATAGGGGAAAAGCTGAAATAAGGAATAGACTTGCTGTTAGGCTTGGAGAGTTTACTGGCAGGCCAATTGAAGCTAATAGCGAATTGATTATAACACCTGGAACTCAAGGAGCATTATTTTTGGCACTTGCTTCAACGGTTGATGCTGGGACAAAAGTTGCAGTAGTTGAACCTGACTATTTTGCAAACCGCAAACTTGTTAAGTTTTTTGGAGGTGATATTTTACCAATTCCTCTTAACTACAAAAATTCTCAATTTGAAAATAGCCCAGATATAAATCGAATTGAAGATGCATTTAAAGCAGGAGCAAAGGTTTTAGTATTTTCAACACCTAATAACCCTACAGGTCTTGTCTATTCAAAAAATACAATAACTAAAATAGCAGATCTTGCAGTAACCCATGATGTGAGTGTAATAGTGGATCAACTTTACTCTAGAATGCTATATAGTGGTGAGGTTTATACCCATCTTCGTTCTTGTGATGTTCAGCCAAAAAATCTTATTACTATAATGGGTCCATCAAAAACTGAATCTCTTAGTGGATTTCGCCTTGGAGTTGCTTTTGGAACACCAAAATTGATTGAAAGAATGGAATCCCTTCAAGCTATAGTTTCTTTGCGTGCTGCAGGATACAATCAAGCAGTTCTTGATACTTGGTTTCAGGAACCTTTAGGATGGATGGAAAATCGTATTCGAGAACATGAATTAATAAGAGATGAATTACTAAAAACTTTTAGGGCTAGTAATATCTACACAGCTAGCCCACAGGCTGGTAGTTATCTTTTTCCACAACTACCCCCGTTAAGTGTTGATTTATATACTTTTATACACTTACTTCGTCATCAGGCAAAGGTGATAGTTACACCTGGATCAGAATTTGATCCAGCTTGTAAGGATAGTATCCGACTCAACTTTTCGCAGGATTACTCTGCAGCAATTGCAGCAGCAAAAAGAATCGTCAAAATGGTCGATATTTATCGTACATGAACAAAATTATAGAATTTTAGTTTCAATTCTTCACTACTCGATTAACATAAAAAGGTAAAGAATCATAATTCCATTATTAAAATTGTGTCAATAGAATTTATTTCTTTTTTATCTAAGATTAAATGTAATCCAGTTTTTGTCTTTTTATATGAGACCTTTTTGTTTGAATCTAAATAGGAAATGTTTTTGAATTTTGATTTAAATCCTTCAATAAAATATTCTGATTTATTATTATCCAACAAATGAATATATACTATATTACCATCTTGAGTTGAAGCAATTTCGTCACTTGGAGATATTGGCCCCCTTTTAGTATTATATATTGTTTGACCATTTTGTTTTACCCATTTACCAATTTTTTTAAGAGATTCTATATGTTCATCTTGAATTTTCCCATTTGGCATAGGACCAACATTTAGAAGAAGATTACTTCCATATCCAGCAGCCTTTACTAAATATTGTACAAGCTCCTTTTCAGATTTATGCTTTCTGTCTTTCAAATTAAACCCCCATGAACCATTTATTGTTTCACATACTTCGAGAGGTAAGTTCCCAATATCATCAGCTGAAGTGGCAAAATCTTTTGTTCCTTTTCCAGGCAGATCTTTTTCAAACATTTGAAAATCTTCACCCGGGTTAGGTGACAAATGGTGATTACTGCCTATAAGAGCCTGTGGTTGTAACTTATGAATTAATTCATAAACTTCCGTTAGTTTAAAATCTGCTTTTAATTTTCCAAACCTTTTTCCATCCCATTCATGTTGATCCCACTGACCATCAAACCATATTCCACCAATTTCACCATAGTTTGTAAGTAATTCTGTAAGCTGAGCTTTCATAAACTCTATATAATCATTCCAATCTCCTTCCCCCCTTCCAGTAATTCCGTTACCTGTTCTACCCCTTGGAAAGTAATCATCTCTATACCAATCTAGTTGAGAATAATAAAAAAATAATTTGATTCCCTCTTTTCTACAAGCATCAGACAGCATCTTTAAAACATCTTTGCCATAGGGAGTTTTATCAACTATATTATAGTCAGAGGCAGCAGAGTCAAACATTGAAAACCCATCGTGGTGTCTGCTTGTTATTGTAATATATTTCATTCCAGCTTCCTTTGCCATTTTAACCCACTTATCAGCATCGAACTCAATTGGATTGAAAAAGCCAGGTAATCTTTCATATTCTTTTATTGAAATATTTTGATTGTTCATTACCCATTCACCATCTCCTAAAACACTATAAACACCCCAATGAATAAAAAGTCCAAATTTTGCTTCCTCAAACCATTTCCTTGCTTCAAGATTTTCTTTGCTTGGTGAGTAATCTTGTTGAGCGTTTGACAAGTTTGAAGTAAAACAAATAAGTATGATAATTAATTTTTTCATCAGCTATTTCCACCTCCTTCATTTACATCAATTTCATTTAAGTCAACACCGGTTCTTTTAAGAAACTCTTTTTTAAATAGTTCATTTCTATTCTTTCTATCCATTAAATATTTAAAAAATCTTTTAATCATATCTATATTTCTCTCAATAATTATCTATAGAATTTCAAAATTTTAATCAATTCTACCAGGTTCTCTTATATTACTACCTATACGTTTATTTAAATTGTCCCCAAGATCATTTCTTGCTATTTCAGCTAGATTTTCAAGCTCTTTGACAATTTTTGGATAAAGTTCTCTTACATTATATTCTTCACCAGGATCTCTTCTAAGATTATAAAGGGCATATTCTGTAGTAAATTTAGTATAAGGTCCAGGATGACCATCGTTTTTTGGAAGTACATTTTTATACGATCGACTTTCATGAGGGAATACTAACTTCCAATTATCTTTTCTTACTGCTTCTAAATTATTTTTTCCATAATAATAATATAAATGATCTCTAGGATTAGAATCTATTTTTCCTTCAAGGATGGGAGATATATCAACACCATCTATTTTATGTTTAGGGAGGTCAGATGAAACTATATTAGCAATTGTAGGTAAAATATCAATTGTCGCTGCAATTTTATTTGAGATACTTCCAGCTGAAATTACTTTTGGCCACTTCATTATTGTTGGTACTCTTTGACCTCCTTCAAAGCTTGTCCCCTTACCTTCTCTTAGTCCTCCTGTAGATCCTGCATGATTACCAAAATTTAACCATGGCCCATTATCACTTGTGAAGATCACAAGTGTATTTTCTTCTAAGTTGTTCTCCCTTAAGGCTTTTACTATTTCGCCAACTGACCAATCAATTTCCATCATTAAATCACCATATAGACCTTGGGAACTTTTTCCCTTAAATTTATTTGATACAGCTATAGGAACATGAGGCATAGAATGGGGTAAGTATAAGAAGAAAGGATTGTCTTTATTATTATGTATAAATTCAACAGACTTCTCAGTGTATAAGGTTGTGAGTTTAGCTTGATCTTCTAATGTTCTAATTTCATCAATTTTCTTGAAATCTTCAATTAAAGGTAATTGTGGGTAAGACTTTTTTCTCCAATTCGATGTGTCAGATATTTGATTTCCATCAAAATCAACAGGCCACATGTCATTTGAATAGGGTAACCCTAGAAAAGTGTCAAAACCATGATTTAATGGAAGAAATTTTTCTTGAAATCCTAAATGCCATTTGCCAAATATAGATGTTGCATATCCTTTTTCTTTTAACAATTCAGCTATGGTAATTTCATTTGTATTAAGCCCTACAGTTGAGTAAGGCATTAATGCTCCATTTATTCCTATCCTATTAGAATAAGATCCTGTTAGCAGTGCAGCTCTTGAAGCACTACAAACTGCTTGTACTGAATAAAAGTTGGTAAATAAAATTCCTTCTTGTGCTAGTTTGTTTATATGTGGAGTTTCATAATTTATAGATCCAAATGGCATGATGTCTCCGTATCCTAAATCATCCATAAATATTAAAACGAAATTAGGGTTTTCAACTAAAGATATTTTTTGCAATGTTTTCTTTTCAGAACAACTAAAAAGGCATAATGTTACAATAAAGAGTATTGTTTTTCTCATTATAAATTAATTAAGATAATTTTAAAAATAAATATAGTAATTGATATTATCCTTATTAATCTCACTTATTTTAGGAAGTAATTTTTTGTATTTTTATTTATGATTAAAAATCAAAATCAATTCACAAGAAGGACCTTTATTAAGAAGGCTGGATTAACTACTTCTTTATTTTCTCTATATCCTTTATCGTATTCGTCAATTTTTTCTAATTCAACTGATGATAAACGAATAATTGTAATAGGTGCAGGTCTAGCAGGTCTATCTTGTGCTTATGAATTAGATCAAGCAGGGTTTAACGTGATGTTGATTGAAGCTCGTTCTCGTCCAGGGGGAAGAGTAAACACCTATCGAGACCCTTTTTCTGATAATTTATATTCTGAAATGGGAGCTGAATATGTAGATAGCTCAGATACATATATTCAGGAGTATTGTAAAAAGTTCAATTTAAAAATTTTGCCAGCAAAACAATATGATGGTGTTTATGTAAAAGGCCAGACTTCCTCTATTGAAGGATTAAGATCAGGTAGAGATTTATTACCTTTTAAGGGAACTTTGGAGGGTAAATTATTTGGTCAGGAAGTTCAATATATACAGAAATGGATAGACTTAGTTAAACTAAAGGGTATAAATTCTCCAGAAGTACAGGCATTGGATAGGATCTCGGTTGAAGATATTCTAAAGGAAGGTGGAGCTCCAAAAGATATTATTGATTTATATACATATGCAAATGCAACTGAAGAGACTGCAGTTCCATCAAAAATGTCTGCATTGTATATGATTTTGTCTAATACAAGAACATCAAACTTTAGCGAAAATACAGTTGAAGGAAGAATCTTGGGAGGTAACGATCAATTACCTAAAACACTTGCACAAAAATTGGGAACAAAAATTATGTATAATAGACCTTTGCTACGTCTTGATTATAATTCTAATGGAATCATTGCCACTGTTAAAGAAAAACAAAGACTTGTACAAATTCCAGCAAAAAAATGTGTGTTAGCAATCCCTGCATCAATATTAAAAAACATAGAAATCAATCCTGGTTTTTCTGAAGAAAAAATAAATTGTATTAACAATCAACAATATGGTCATGCAATGAAAATAGCAATGCAGTATAGACAGAGATTTTGGGATAATAAAAATTCTATTGGACAACGTGTTTTTACTGATACTCCACTCCGAAGAGTTTATCATTTTTCAATTGATCAGCCAGGACCAAGAGGAATTTTATTAAGCTTTACTTCAGGAGAAGATGCAATTAAACTTGGAAAGCTTGATAACAAAAAAAGACTAAATATAGCTCAAAATACTTGTAGAAATATATGGCCAGAAGCACCAATGTTTTGGGAGAAAGGAGTTGTAAAATATTGGAATGAAGATCCTTGGGTAAAAGCCAGTTATTCTTTTGCTGGTGTTGGTCAGAAAGGTTTTAGAGAAATATTAGCTAAACCAGAGGGACCTGTTTTTTTTGCTGGTGAACATACTGCAATTCAAAGAGCTTCTATGAATGGGGCAATAGAATCAGGTATGCGAGTAACCGATGAACTGAAAAGAGCAGAGTCATCATAATTTAGGATAAGGGTGTAGTTTATTTATTTTCCTTTTTCATATATTAACTATATGGTTGTATTAGTTACAGGTTCATCTAAAGGTATTGGTTACCAAATTGCAAGTGATTTACTTAATCAAGGTCATGATTTAATTCTTCATTGTAATAGAAATCAATCTTCACTTGAAGACTTGTTAAGTGGCTATAAGTCTAACTCTGTAATTATTCAAGCAGATCTTTCTTCTTGTAATGATATTAAAAAATTGGTAGATGAAACAACTAATAAATTATCTTTTCCTGATTGTGTTATAAATAATGCTGGGATTGCAGAATCTGCTGACATATCTCTAGATATTCAAGAGTGGGACAAGATGTTTGATAAAACTATTAGTGTAAATCTAAAAGCTCCTGGATTAATTTTTAAAGAGTTTATAAAGTATAAAAGAAAAAATAAAATCAAAACTAGACTAAGATTTGTAAACATATCTTCTAGGGCAGCATTTAGAGGAGAACAGCAAGACTATATTTCATATGCCTGCTCAAAAGGTGGTCTAATTTCATTAACTAAAACCATGTCTAGATCTTTTGGAGATACAGATAATATTGTTGCAATTAGTATTGCTCCTGGTTTTGTTAAAACAGATATGGCTAAAAGCTTTATTGATGAACATGGCGAAGAGATGGTTAAAAAAGGGATAACGCTAGACAGATTAACTGAACCAAAAGATATTTCACCATTAGTTTCACTTATAGTATCAGGTAAACTTGATCATTCAACAGGGTCAACTATTGATATTAATGGAGGAAGCTATTTAAGATAAACTAAACTAATAATAATGAAAAAACTAATCTTCATAATTTTAATCTCATTCAATATATATTCTCAACGATCGGAGATATTTGATCCAATTGATATTTTTGATTTAGAGTATGTATCTAATCCTCAAATTTCTCCAGACGGTAATCTTGTTTTATATCAAAGAAATTCTAAAGATATAATGACAGATAAAAATTATTCAAGCATATGGATAATTGATTTTGACGGAAGTAATAATAGACCAATCACTACTGGAAATAAAAAAGATAGCTCACCTATTTGGTCTAACACTGGTGACAAGTTTATTTTTAAATCAGATCGAGATGGTAAAACACAGATTTACTTGTATGATTTAAAAAATAATTCAACTCAAAAATTAACAAACCTTCAATCATCAATTGGATCAATAAAATGGTCTCCTGACGATAAATTTATTTTGTTTACATCTTTTGTTCCAGAAGAAAAAAAGAAATTAGTTAAAATGCCAAAGAAACCTAAAGGAGCTAAATGGAATGATCCACCTGTTGAGATATCTGATGTAAATTATAAATATGACAGCTCTGGATTCAGAAAACCTGGAGTAAATCAAATTTTTATATTACCTGTAGAGGGAGGAACTCCTAGGCAGGTTAGTAATCTGAATAAAAATGGAGCGCAAGCTCAGTGGATATCAAATAATAGTATTGTTTTTTCTGCCAATCTTCATGAGGACTCTGAGTTAAACCCTAACAACTCAGAAATTTATTTGCTAGACATTTCAAGTGGTAAACATACTGCTCTAACTGATAGAATAGGACCAGACTTTTCTCCAATTGTATCAAATGATAAAACAAAGATTGCATATTTAGGTTATGATGATGAGTACTTAGGGTATCAGCAAAATTCAATTTATATAATGAATATTGATGGAACTAATAAAGTTAAATTACCAACTGATTTAGACAGGAATATTTCTAATATTAATTGGTCAGGTGATGATAAGGAAATCTTTTTTCAATATGATGATAAAGGAATGACTAAACTAGCCTACACATCATTGAAAGGAAAAATATTAGATGTAATTGATGAAATAGGAGGGTTGTCTTATGGAAGACCTTATAATGGAGGGACCTATAGTCTATCTAAGAATGATAAATATTCTTTCACCTTCGGTAATGTTTATAATCCAGCTGATCTTGCAACAGGATCAAAGGGATCAAAAAGAAGATTAACTAATCTCAATGACGATTTATTTAAATATAAAAAACTTGGTAAGGTTGAAGAGATTTGGTATAAGTCATCAGTTGGTGGTGAAATGATTCAAGGGTGGATTATAAAACCTCCAAATTTTGATGAATCAAAAAAATACCCATTAATCCTAGAAATTCATGGAGGTCCCTTTTCAAATTATGGATTTAGATTTTCTGCAGAACTTCAGTTATTTGCATCAAAAGGATATATTGTGCTTTATACAAACCCTAGAGGTAGTACTAGTTATGGGAAAAGGTTTGCTAACCTAATTCACCATAATTATCCAAATGAAGACTATGATGATTTAATGTCGGGAATTGATTATATGTCAAGTAAAGAGTATGTTGATGAAAATAATTTATTTGTCACTGGTGGAAGTGGAGGAGGAGTTTTAACTGCTTGGATAGTTGGAAAAACTGACAGGTTTAAAGCTGCTGTAGTTGCTAAACCGGTAATCAACTGGTATAGCTTTGTTCTTTATGCTGATAACATCGGATATTTTTATAAATACTGGTTTAAAGATTTACCATGGAATGATGTTGAAAACTACATGAAAAGATCACCTATTTCTTATGTAAAAAATGTTTCAACTCCTACTATGATTCTAACTGGAGAAAAAGATTTTAGAACTCCAATGGCTGAGAGTGAACAGTTTTATGCTGGATTAAAACTTAATAAGGTCGAAACTATGTTAGTAAGAATTCCAAATGCTAACCATGGAATTTCCTCTAGGCCTAGTAATCTTATTGCTAAAGTTAATTCTATATTAGCTTGGTTTGAAAAGTATAAAGATTAATTGTTCAACAAATTAATATTACTAATTTTAGAACTAATCTTAAAATCAATTTAAATGAAAAATTTTTATTTATTATTACTTACTGTACTTTTTAGTTTTAGTTTTTCAAATGCACAAAATAATGTAGCGTGGGAAGAAGTTGCTCTAAATGTTGGGTCAGGTAATGCAGGATATGTTCTTAACTTAATGGATGATTTCTACTCAAGTATAGAAATGCCAGAAGGCACATCAGTTTCTCTTGAAGGACTTTATCATAGTTCAGCTGGAAGTCCATCACACATCATAAATTTTATTGGTCCTGTTGAAGGACTAGTTGCATTAAGATCTTTAAGATCTGGAGATGCATATGACGCATATAATTCTGGTGTTGAAAAATTTGCAACAATTTTATCTATCAAAGCAGGAAAAACACTTGCTAGAATTCCAGGATCTGATGAGAATGTTTTTGGAGCACAAGAATGGTCGTTCAATGTTAAAGATCAAGTAAAATTTGGTGCTGCTTTTGTAGAGTTAATGAAAGTGTTTAAACCAACTGGTTATGTATCACTTGGTCAATATACGCATGGTGAAAAAGGAGAGACTCATTATATATATTCTATGTATGAGGATCAGGCTGCAATGTTAAATTTTGGCCCAAAGACTGAAGCCGAAATTGCCGCTTTCAACAAATTTTTCTCAAAAACATCTTCAATCTCAGAATACAATGGTTCAAGAACAACAGTTCCAGTAAAAACTTGGAACTAAAATTAATTTAATATTTTATTGAAAAAATTAAACCCTCCACTGGAGGGTTTTTTTATTAAATTGCATTAAAGAATATTATGAACAAATACATTCTAGCTATTGATGCAGGTACTACTAGTTCAAGAGCAATACTGTTTGATAAAAATGCAGAACCTATTGAAATCGCTCAATATGAGTTTAATCAAATTTTTCCAAAAGAAGGTTGGGTAGAACATGATGCACTAGAAATATGGAATACTCAATTAAAAGCAGTTAGAGATGTAATAAATAATTCTAAAATTGATCCAATTCAAATTGATTCAATAGGTATTACAAATCAAAGAGAGACTACTGTAATCTGGAATAAAAAAACTGGCAAACCAGTTTTTAATGCAATTGTTTGGCAAGACAGAAGAACTGCAGATTTCTGTGATCAACTTAAAAAAAATAATAAGACTGAATTGATTCAAAACAAAACTGGACTTGTAATTGATGCATATTTTTCTGGAACTAAGATTAAATGGATATTAGATAATGATCCTTTAATTAGGAGTCAAGCTAATAGTGGTGAACTTCTTTTTGGAACAATTGACACATGGTTAATTTGGAATTTAACTAATGGAAAATCTCATATAACTGACCCTTCTAATGCCAGTCGAACACTTTTATATAATATTAAAGAAGACGGTTGGGATGATGAGCTACTTTCACTTTTTGATATTCCTAAAAATATTTTACCGAAGGTTGTTGATTCATCATCAACTTCTGCCCATATTGATGATAAATTTTTTGGAGTAAAAATTCCAATCTCTGGAATAGCTGGGGATCAACAAGCTGCTTTATTTGGACAATTATGCACAGAACAAGGAGATATTAAAAACACATATGGAACAGGTTGTTTTTGTATGATGAACACTGGAAAAACATTTGTTAAATCAAAAAACAAAATGCTCTCTACAATTGCATGGCGAATAGATGGAGAGGTTACATATGCCCTTGAAGGAAGTGTTTTTGTTGCAGGTGCACTGATTCAATGGCTAAGAGATAAATTAGGTATTATAAAGAATGCCTCAGAGGTTGAAAATCTTGCAAAATCAGTCGACAGTAATGGAGGTATTACTTTTATTCCCGCATTGTCTGGACTAGCAGCTCCATATTGGGATCCTTATGCTCAAGGTACAATTTTTGGAATAACAAGAGGAACAGAAAATGGTCATATAGCTAGAGCTGCTCTGGAATCAATTGCTTTAAGAACTAGAGATATAATTATTGAGATGGAGAAAGATGCTGGCATTAAGTTTTCTAGTTTAAAAGTTGACGGTGGAGCAAGTAATAATGATCTTTTAATGCAAATTCAATCAAATCTTTTGAACACGAATGTTATTAGACCTAAAACAACAGAAACAACTGCTCTTGGTGTTGCTTTTCTAGCAGGATTAGCAACAGGTTTTTGGAAAGATATTCCTAGTTTAAAAAACCTTTGGATTAAGGATAGATCTTTTCAGCCTAATAAAGAAACTGATACAGATAAAATCGTAGAGCTTTGGATTAAAAGAATTAATAATCTTCTTAAGATAAATGAATAGAACAGATTCAATTGCTAAATTAAATAAATTTACTCAATGGGATGTTGTAATTATTGGCGGTGGCGCTTCAGGTCTTGGCATTGCGGTTGATGCGTCAAGAAGAGGTTACAAAACATTACTTCTAGAAAAATATGATTTTGGGAAAGGCACATCCTCTAGAAGTACTAAACTGATTCATGGTGGAGTTAGATACTTACAAAATGGTGATATAACATTAGTAATAGAGTCACTTAAAGAAAGAGGAATTTTAAAGAGAAATGCTCCTCATTTAGTGAAAGATTTGAGTTTTGTTATTCCAACATATGATTGGTGGGCTAGTCCATTTTATGGAATTGGAATGAAAATTTATGATATGATGGCAGGTAAGCTTGGTCTGGGAAAATCAATAATTATTTCAAAAGAGGAAACCGAAAAATTAATCCCTAATGTTAACAAAAAAGGATTAAGAGGGGGCGTCATATATCATGATGGACAATTTGATGATTCAAGAATGGCAATTACACTTGCATTATCTGCTAATTCTAAAAAAACTGCCTTGATAAATTATTGTAATGTAGATGGATTAATAAAAAAAGACAATGAAATAACTGGGCTTAATTTCACCGATTCTATTAATTCAAAAAAGTATCAAATTAATAGTAAAATAGTAATAAATGCTACAGGAGTTTTTGCAGAGGAAATAATAAGAATGGATCAGCCTAAAATCGAGAAAATGATTCAACCAAGTCAAGGTGTTCATATTGTTCTTGAGCGAAAGTTTTTAAAAAGTAAACACGCAATTTTAATTCCTCAAACTTCAGATGGAAGAGTGTTGTTTGCTGTTCCATGGAAAGATTATGTGGTTGTCGGAACTACAGACACACATGTTAAAAATGCGAGTGAAGAACCTGCACCTTTAAAGGAAGAAATTGATTTTATTTTAAAAAATGCAAGTAAGTACATGACAATTAAGCCAAAGAGAGAAGACATTACAAGTGTTTTTGCTGGATTAAGACCTTTAGCTGCAACATCTAATAAACAATCTACTAAAGAAGTTTCAAGAAGTCATAAGATTGATATTTCACCCTCTGGTTTAATAAGTGTATTAGGTGGCAAATGGACAACTTATAGAAAAATTGCTGAGGATGCATTAAATACAGCAATTTCTATAAAGAAACTTAAGAAAAAAAAGTGTAGGACTGAAAGAAAAAAGCTTTATGGTTTCAAAAAAAATGTTGATTGGTCAGACCCAATGCATGTATATGGTTCATTGAAGAAAAAAGTAAAATCTCTTGGAAGTACAAGTGATAATAAATCTCTGTCAAAGAAATTTTATATTTCAAACAATATTATAGAATGGTCTATAATTCATGAAATGGCTCTTTCAGTTGAAGATGTTTTAGCAAGAAGAACAAGATGTATTTTTTTAGATTCTAAAGAGTCAAAGAGAATTGCTCCTCTTGTTGCAAAAAAAATGGCTGATGTTTTAGGAGAAGATCAAGAATGGATAGACGCTGAGTTAAAAAAATTTAATAAATTAATAAAAAATTATATAGTATGATAAGTCCATATATTGCTGAATTTATTGGCACAACAATTCTTCTACTTCTAGGTACAGGTATTGTAGCTAATGTTAGTCTTAACAAAACAAAAGGTTCAAACCAAACACCTCTTATAACGATTACAACTGCATGGGGTTTTGCAGTATTTGTTGCTGCCTATATAACCGGTCAGTTTAGTGGTGCACATCTAAATCCTGCAGTAACAATTGGATTAGTAGTAGCTGGAAAATTCTCAACTGATTTAATGATCGGTTATATAATTGCTCAAGTTCTTGGTGCAATGCTTGGTAGTTGGTTGACTTATATATTTTATTTAGATCACTACAGGGCTACTTCAGATGAAAATGCTGTAATGGGATCATTTTGTACATCACCAGCAATAAGGAATTTTAAGAATAATTTTTTCAGTGAATTTCTCGCAACATTTATATTAATTTTCGGTATTCTTTATATAGTTAAACCTAATATTTTAATTGAAGGAATGGATGTGAACTTTGGAATAGGATCATTAGATGCACTTCCAGTAGGAATATTAGTTTGGGTAATTGGATTGAGTCTTGGTGGTACAACAGGATATGCAATTAATCCTGCCAGAGATCTTGGACCAAGAATTGTGTATCAATTAATTCCTCGAAAAAATAAACTTTCAGATTGGGCGTATAGTTGGGTTCCAGTTATAGGTCCTTCGCTAGGAGCTGTAGCAGCAGGTCTCTTATTTATATATTTTAATTAAATGGAAGAAACAAAAAAAATTGCACTAATTACTGGAGCAACTTCAGGAATTGGAGAGTCAACCTCTTATGAGTTAGCAAATCAATTTTCTCTTATACTATGTGGAAGAAATAGTGATAAGTTAAAAAATCTAGAGGATTCTCTATCATCAAAAACTAGAGTTAAAACTTTGCAATTTGATGTGAGAAATCAAATTGAAGTCAATGAAAAAATTTCAAGTTTAAGTGATGATTGGAAAAGTATAGATGTACTGATTAATAATGCCGGTAATGCCCATGGTTTAGATTTTATTCATGAAGGTAAAATTGAAGATTGGGATATGATGATTGATACTAATGTCAAAGGACTACTTTATGTCAGCAAACCTGTCTTAGATATAATGATAAAAAAAAATAAGGGACATATTATTAATATTGGATCAATTGCTGGAAAAGAACTTTATCCAAAAGGAAATATTTACTGTGCTTCAAAATTTGCAGTTGATGCTATCTCACAAGGAATGAGAATTGATTTAAATAAATTTAATATTAAGGTTTCACAGATTAACCCAGGATTGGTTGAAACTAATTTCTCAATGGTTAGATTTAAAAATGATCAGGATAGATCTAAGTCAGTTTATTCTGGAGTTAATCCTTTGGTTGGTGATGATGTTGCAAAAGTTATATCATACGTAATTAATTGTCCTGAGAATGTTAACATTAGTGATATTACAGTACTAGCAAAATCGCAAGCTTCTTCAACTGTCCTTAACAGAAGTTAATTATTAATTAATGATTTATACTTTTCAATTATCTTCTTCGGTATAGGATGGTAACCATTATTAAACTTTAAACTCTCACTTTTATTTTTTTCCTTTTTAAGATTAATAAAATAGTCCGAAACCTTATTAATTTCAATACAATCATCAACATCATATAAATCATCAGTATGAACCTGATCTAATCCTTTCATTAAAGTTTCTTTTGCTCTTTTTTTAATTTCAATTTTTTTATCTCCAACAAGAAATTCACTTTCATGCAACTCTTCAAATTTATTTTCATCATAACCACCTAGATTAATAAAAAATAATTTATTTTTTGAGATGTTTTTTTTTGATAAAAGAGAAACTTTATAACCATCTACATAATTAATTTCAACCCAAGAATCTATATGAAGTCTATCTGCATTTCCAAACCACTTATCAAGTAAGTCTATATATGTATCCTGTATTTTTTGACCACAAGTAAAAACTACATCGTGAAGCTCTGTATTGCATCCATCTGCTCTTCCTCCAAGATATACAGCAAAAAGTTTAATATTTTCTTTCATATCTAATTGTATTAAAGAATTTTAAAATATAGTATTTTTTTATACCAGGTGTTTAATTACCTTGTTAGAAATATATGAAAAAATTATTATCACCATTTTTTTTAGTATTTATTTTTCTTTTTACAAGTTGTAATAATACTTCAGATATTATTGTCATAGGTCATAGAGGAGCTATGGGCCATGCACTTGAAAACACTATTGAATCAGTTGAAAAAGCTGTTAATCTTAATGTTGATGGAATAGAAATTGATGTATTCAAATCCAAAACAGGGGAATTAATAGTTTATCATGATCCTTCATTAAAAAGGTTATCAAATTCAACTGCATTAATAGAGGATATATCTTTAGATTCAATAAAAAAAGTTAAACTAAAAGGGGGACTAATGATTCCTATCCTTGAGGAGGTTATTGATGTTATTCCAGAAAATATTTTTTTAAACATAGAGCTTAAGGGAAAAAACACAGCTTATGCTACTAACAAAATTATTTCAGAATATTTAACGCGTTATAATTGGCCACCATCAAAATTTATAATATCAAGTTTTAATTGGAATGAATTAAAAAATTTTAGAAGTATTAATGCTGACGTTCCTATTGCAATTCTTGTCGACTCATTATATAAAATAGATAGTGCTATTAGACTTTCAAAGGAACTAAACGCAATATCTTTAAATCCAAACAATAAGTTCTTAACGAATGAAATTGTTAAAAAAATACACTCTAATGATATTAAAGTTTATCCCTATACAATTAATGCTCCAGAGAATATAAAGAGAATGAAATTAATGGGAGTAGATGCAATTATAACTGATTATCCAGAAAGAATTAATAAATAAAAAAGGAAAGCTTTATACTCTGTTTTTAGCTACCACAAAATGTTCAATTTTGAAAATATGATTTTCAGGAATGGTTCTTCCAATTGGAGTAAAATACTTAGAATTAAGATCAGCTAAGGTTTTATTTTCTATTAATGAAAACCTATTTTGAGAGAGTAAATCCTCAATTTCTTCAGCCGAGTATAATGATATCCATGGTTCGCCTACTTTCGCAGCTCCATAGGTTATTAATTTAGCTCGTTTTTCAGTGTTTGGATAACCCTTACCAAAACAGGCCTTTGGATCTTCTCTCAGAAGGCTATTTACATAAGACATAAAGAGTATTGCATTTGAATTTTGGGTTAAGACAGCCAGTTCATTTAAAGTTGAGTTAAGCGCTTCTCTTGTAATATACTGAGAAACTCCCTCAAGTGTGAATACGGTTGATTTACTTTCATCGAACCCTGCATTCAAAAGTTGTTCTTTGAGAGATTGGTGATTAAAATCAATACTCACATAGGTCACGTTTTCTGCATTAGGTATCTCATCTGGAAGTTTAGAACGTTTTCTTTCTTGAACTTCAGGCTGATCAACTTCGAATATTTTTAATCCTGATGGTAGTTTGAGACGATGCGCTCTTGAGTCGTACCCAGCGCCTAGAATGACATATTGTTCTACCTTATCAGAGGTGCTTTTTTCAATTAGATCATCTATAAATCGTGTTCGAGAAATTAGAAGTTCATGAAATCCAGGAACGAACTTTTTACTCAACCAGACACTAAACTTATGCCCCATAAGTTTAATTATACCTGCACCAATTACAAACTTCTTAGCATAAGGATCATAAATAACACGTTTACCAGGTTTAGCAAGTGATTCAATCAATCGCTGTTTTGCAACCCCTTGAGCGGTCCCATCTTTTCTAAATATGGAGTTACTCATTGTGTATATTTATTAATTTCTTTATTGCTTTTATATAAACCATTTTCATTAAATTAATTAAAAAAAATGAAAATCACTTTTTTAGGACATGCCTCATTAGAAATTAAAATTGATGAATTTAGTATTGTAGTTGATCCATTTATCTCTGGAAATCCTTTTGCTTCAGATGTTGATATTGATAGTTTAAAACCAGATTTTATTCTTATTACTCATGCTCATCAAGATCATATTTTAGATGTTGAAAAACTAGCTAAAGAAAATGACTCTATTATTATTTCAAATTTTGAAATTGTCAATTATTTTCAAAACAAAGGATTAAAGGGTCATCCAATGAATCATGGTGGTAAATGGAATTTTGATTTTGGAGAATTAAAGTATGTTAATGCAATTCATACTTCAACCTTTCCTGATGGAGAAAATGGAGGTCAGCCAGGAGGCTTTATAATCTCAGCAAATAATAAATCAATATACATTGCTGGAGATACTGCTTTAACTTATGATATGAAACTTATTCCACTTAAATACAATTTAGATCTTGCTGTTTTACCAATTGGAGATAATTTTACAATGGGATATGAAGATGCAATTTTAGCTTCTGACTTTATCCAATGTGATAAAATACTAGGCTACCATTATGACACCTTCGGCTTGATTGAGATTAATGAAACTAATGCTATAGATAAGTTTAAAGAAAGAGGTAAGAATTTAATTCTATTAAAACCTTTGGAGTCGTTGGAAGTTTAACTAATTAAACCAAGATCAATTTTAGATAGATCATCTTTATTAATAATTTTAATTCTTTTTCCTTTAATGTCAATTAATTTTTTTTCCTTAAAAGACGACAGCATTCTAATACATCCTTCTTTAGAGGTACCAATCAAATCTCCTATTTCTTTTCTTTTTAAGTAAAGACTTATAAAGCCTTCTGAATCATTTCCAAATTCATTATTCAAATAAATTAAGACATGTGAAAGTCTTTGTTTAACAGACTTTTGAGCCAAGTTCACAAATTCATTATCTGATTTCTTTAGTTCATTAGATATATTTATAAGTAGTGCTTTCATGAAGCTTTTATTTTCTGAAAGTTCAAGAATCTTTTCTTTTGGAATAAAGCATAGCTCCATATCAGTTAATGCAATTGCATCTAAATTTGTGGATTCTTCAGAGATTAATGATCTTTTACCTAGAAGTTCACCTTTACGAGCAATCTTGACAATTTGGCTATTTCCATTATCACTAATCTTTGACAATTTTGTACTACCACTTTTTATGCAATAGACACCTTTTAACTTTTGTCCTTCAATGAATACTTGTTCTCCTTTTTTAAAACTAATTACTTGTTTAACATCAGATATTTTAGATAAATCTTCTTTATTAAGAGCATTAAAGGAATTTAATTCTCTTATAATACAGCTCTCGCACCTGATATCTAAATGATCTTTATTCATCTAATAATAAAAGTAAACAAAATTTTCAAAGTATGATTTTTATCATCTTTTAAATTAAAATCATACTTTAATTTTGTCTTATAAAATTCATAAACAAATCTAAATTATGATCAAATCTTTAAAATTATTAGTATGCTTATTGCTATTTGTTGGTTGTGGAAATAGCCAGTCAAATGAAAAGGAAAAGTTCTCATATGAAAGAACAAAAAAAGATAAAAAAGAAAATGTTGTTGTCAATCATGATAATCATGATATTAAAGCTTCTGTTATGGTAGACCTTGTAAATAAAGGTGTTGGACCCATTAAAGAAATAAGTTTTGATAATGAAATAAATCCACAATTGGTAAGTTCTGGAGAGGAAATTTTTAGTAAGATGTGTTCTGCTTGTCATAAAGTAGGTAAAAAATTTATTGGTCCAAAGCCAAATAAAATTTTTGATAGAAGAACTCCAGAATGGGTAATGAATATGATATTAAATCCTGAAGAAATGGTCAATAATGATCCTATTGCAAAAAAATTACTTGTTGAATTTAATGGTGCTCCAATGGCAAATCAAAATTTAACAGAGGATGAAGCTAGAGCAGTTGTTGAGTATTTCAGAACATTAAATTAATTATATATGAAAGGTAAATCAATTTCTTTTATTCTAATTTTTTTCTTCACCGTAGCTGTATTAAGTATTTACTTAATGAGAACAAATGAAAAAATAAATAATGAAAATAAAATATCAACTACAGATTCAGATAAAATAATTGCTGAAGGTGTTAATGGGCAAGCATTTATCGAAGATTCTTCGGAAATGAATACTGTACTCCATGTCGCTATTAATTCCAAAGATCATTCCACTTTAGTTCTAGCTGTTCAAGCTGCTGAACTTGAAAACTCTTTGGTAAATGCTGGCCCTTTAACTGTTTTTGCTCCAACTAATGAAGCTTTTGATGAACTTCCACCTAATACAGTTTCTAGTTTGTTAGAAAGAGAAAACATAGATAAACTAGCATTTATATTAAAGCACCATGTAACACCTGGAAATTACTCTAAGGATTTCATTAAAAAATTTAAAAAACTTGGACAAGCAAGTAATGAAAATGTACCTGTTGAGGTTAAAGGAGATGACGTTTATATAGGGGGAGCCAAAATTATTGCATCCGTTAAAGCCTCTAATGGCACAGTTCACATAGTAGATAAAGTTATTCTTCCATAATGAGTTATATAGGTGGTATACTTCCAGATATTAATATTAACTCTGTAAATCATAAATCAGAGGAGGAAATTTTTAATTTTTCAAATAATAATATTAAAACTTTACTGTTCTGGTATCCTAAAGACTTTACATTTGTTTGTCCTACTGAAATTCATGCTTTTCAAGAAAAATTATCTGAGTTTATAAAAAGAGGTTACCGTGTTATAGGAGCCTCGTGTGATACAATACAGATTCATTTAGAATGGCTAAAAACTTCAAAAAAAAATGCAGGTATAGAGGGTATTACATTTCCCTTAATTTCAGATCCAAGAAGAACGTTATCTAAAAAACTCAAAATTTTGGGCAAAGATAATGTTACGTACCGAGCAACTTATCTTATTGACGAAAACAACTTAGTTTATTATGAATCTATTAATGAAATGTCAATAGGAAGAAATATAGATGAGCTTTTAAGAATCATAGATGCTAAAATTCATCATGATTTAAATGGAGAAGTGTGTCCAGCTAATTGGATTTTAGGCAAAAAAGCTCTTAAAGAATCAACAGAAAGTGTAAAAAAATATTTTTCAAACTTAAAGTAAATCTTATGAAACATTATATTAAAAAATCATTATTAATTTTCTTATCGATGTTAGTTTTTTCGGCTTGTAATAATTTATCAATAAATGAAAGTACTCTACCATCAAGTGCCGCAGAAAAAGTGTATGTTCCACCAGGAGAACATGATGAATTTTATGCTTTTTTATCAGGCGGGTTTAGTGGTCAATTATCAGTTTATGGTTTGCCCTCTGGAAGATTATTTAAAATAATTCCTGTTTTTTCCGTCGATGCTGAAAAGGGATATGGATTCAATGAAGAAACTAAAGACTTGTTAAATACTTCATTTGGTAGAATACCATGGGGAGATTCTCATCATCCAGATATATCTCAAACAAATGGTAAGTTAGACGGAAGATGGATTTTTATTAATGAAAATAATACACCTAGAATCGGTAAAATTGATTTATCAGTTTTTGAGACAACAGAGACTATTGAAATTCCAAATACAGCTGGTAATCATAGCTCCTCATATGTTACAGAAAACACAGAATATGTTATCGCAGGAACCAGGTTTTCTATTCCAGTTCCTCAAAGAGATATGCCAATTGATGAGTACAAAGGAAACTTCAAAGGTGTATTGTCATTTCTAGAAGTTGATTCAGAAGATGGTGAAATGGACTTGTCTTTTCAAATAATGATGCCAGGATTTAATTATGATAAGGCACATCCTGGAAGAGGTAAATCTCATGGCTGGTTTTTCTATACAACTTATAATACCGAGGAAGCAAATTCATTACTTGAAGTGAATGCATCTCAAAATGATAAAGATTTTATTGCGGCAGTTAATTGGAAAAAAGCAGAAGAATACATAAAGCAGGGTAAGTTTAAAACAATGAAGACTAATTATGCCCATAATAAATATGATGAATCTACTCATACAGCTAAGACAGAGTGGGTAAAAGAAGTTAAAGTACTTGATCCTGCTGAATTACCAGGTCTTGTATATTTTTTACCAACTCCAAAATCTCCTCATGGTTGTGATGTAGATCCATCAGGAGAATATATTGTTGGAAGTGGTAAGCTATCATCAGATGTAACAGTTCACTCTTTTTCTAAAATGATAAATGCTATTGAAGAAGAAAATTTTTCTGGTGAAGCTTATGGAATTCCTATTTTAAATTTTGAAGCAGTTCATGCTGGAAGTGTTAAGCAGTCTGGTCTAGGCCCCTTACATACAGAATTTGATAACAAGGGTAATGCATATACCTCTTTCTTTATTTCATCAGAGGTAGTTAAATGGAAATTAGGGACATGGGAGGTATTAGACAGAAAACCATCATTTTATTCAGTAGGACATCTAATGATTCCTGGCGGTAATTCTGGTGAACCTTTTGGAAAATATGCTTTAGCAATGAATAAAATTACTAAAGATAGATATTTGCCAACAGGACCTGAGGTAACTCAGTCTGCACAGCTATATGACATTACAGGAAGTAAAATGGAACTTTTGCTAGATTTTCCAACTGTAGGTGAACCTCATTATGCTGCTGGAATTCCTGCAGAACTTGTTAAGCCAAGATCAAAAAAAATATTTAAACTTGAAGATAATAAACATGAATATGCAACACTCTCCGAAAGAGACACTAAAGTAGTGAGAAACGGAAAAGAAGTTCATATTTATATGACCACTATTAGAAGTCATTTTTCACCTGATAATATTGAGGGAATAAAGGTGGGAGACAAAGTTTATTTCCATATCACCAACCTCGAACAGGACTATGACGTTCCCCATGGAGTTGCAATGATAGGAGCAAATACTTCGGAAGTTTTAATTATGCCCGGTCAAACTGAAACATTTATTTGGGAGCCAAAAAAAGTAGGTGTATGGCCTTTTTATTGTACTGACTTTTGTTCTGCACTTCATCAAGAAATGCAAGGATATGTTAGGGTTTCACCTAAAAATTCAAGTATAAAACTTTCTTGGTCACTAGATTAATCTAAAAAATATTAAAATGAGAGCTTTTTTTCATAATGCTAGAGTAATTATGTTTATTGCTGCAGTTTTACCGCTAGCTGTTTTTATATTTCCTATCTGGAATGTAACACTTGAGGCACCGCAATACCCAACACCCTTAGGTATAAATATTCATATAAATGATTTTTCTGATGTAAATCCACATGATATAAAAAACATAAATCTTTTGAATCATTATATTGGAATGAAGTATATTCCAGATGCGATTCCAGAATTTAAAATTTTTCCATGGGGAATAATCTTGACATCAATTTTAGGTATTGTCATTTCTCTAAAATTTGAAAATAAATACTTTTTATACTGGTTTATTTTAATGTGCTTATTGAGTGCAGCAGGTCTGTTTGATTTCTACCTGTGGGAACATGATTATGGATATAACCTAGACTCAAAGGCTATACTTAAATTTACAAATGCAGATGGAACAGCTTTGGCATATCAACCTCCTGTGTTTGGAACAAAACAAGTATTAAATTTTACAGTTCATTCATATCCAAGATTAGGAGCATATTTTTTAGGATTTGGAATTATTCTATCACTTTACGCATTTAAACTTTCTAAAAATCTAAAATTAGATGTTAAATAAACTCCATTTAATTGGTTTAATTTTTTTATTTATCTCGTGTAACTTTTCACCAGAACCTATAAATTATGGGGTAGATGAATGTAATTATTGTAAAATGATTATAGTTGATAACGCTCATTCTTCGGAGATTTTTACAAATAAAGGTAAATCTTATAAGTTTGATTCAATAGAATGTATGGTAAATTACTTACATGAAAATCATGATACTGATTATGTTCAAAAACCTGATAAAACTTTAATATTAGTCAGTAATTTTAATTCGCCGGGGAGTATGCTCAATGTTACAAATGCAAAATTCCTCATAAGTGAAAAAATATCAAGTCCTATGGGAGCAAATTTATCAGCTTTCACTTCAATTAAAGAAATTTTAGAAATAGACAATAATGCTCAAATATTAGACTGGAATACTCTAGTTGAGAACTTTAGAAATTTAATTCAAAATTAAATTAATGGTACTTAATGAAGTTATAATATCGAAGTCTAAATTATTATTTCTAATACTTTTATGGAGCTGTTTTATCAACTCGCAAACTATTGATGTTTGTAAGACTTGTAATTTCAAAACAATTAAGAAAGCAATTAAGTTTTCAAGTATAAATGATACAATATTTATACAAAAAGGAACATATAAAGAGTCTGATATTGAAATTAATAAACCACTAATTATTATTGGAAATGACCGTCCAATAATAGATGGTGAATATGAAGGAGAGATTTTTAATATAAAATCAGACGATGTTATAATTAAAGGACTTAAAATAGTCAATGTTGGTAAAAGCTACATAAAAGATTATGCTGCAATCAGAGTAATAAAAGCTAAAAACTTTAATATTTCTGATAATATTTTTGATAATCTTTTTTTTGGAATTTATATTGAAAAATCAAGTCATGGAGTCATTTATAATAATAAAATTTATGGTAATTCAAAAGAAGAGTATAGTTCAGGAAATGGAATACAATTGTGGTACTCAAACGACATCTTGGTTTCAAATAATTATGTTACTGGAGTAAGAGATGGAATTTATCTTGAGTTTTCAGATAACTGTAAGATTATTTCAAATACTAGTCATAATAATTTAAGGTATGGATTACACTTTATGTTTTCAGATAATGACATATATGAGAAAAATAGTTTCGTGGATAATGGAGCGGGTGTTGCTGTTATGTTTTCAAAACAAATTAACATGAATGATAATTTATTTAAAGATAATTGGGGTACAGCATCTTATGGTTTACTGCTTAAAGAAATAAATGATTCAAATATCACAAATAATATTTTTGATAAAAATACTACAGCAGTAAATATAGAGGGATCCAATAGATTAATTTTTAAGCATAATAACTTCACTAATAATGGTTGGGCAATTAAGGTAAGAGGTGCGTGTTACGCTAATAATTTTACTTATAATAATTTTATTTTTAATTCGTTTGATCTTTCTTATAATAGTTCAGTTAACGATAATATTTTTGAAAATAATTATTGGAGTAGCTATAATGGATATGACCTAGATAATGATGGATATGGAGATGTTCCATACAGACCAGTCAAATTATTTACTTATATAGTTAATACTGTACCCGAAACTGTAGTTCTTCTAAGAGGTTTATTTGTACATATAATTAATTTTTCCGAAAAAGTTTCTCCTGTGTTTACTCCAAAAAAATTACTAGATCAAAATCCTCTAATGAATATTATAAGATGATACGTATAGAAAACTTACATAAAAATTTTAAGGAAAACATAGTCCTAAATGATATAGATTTAAAAGTTAAACCTAATAATGTTACTACAATAGTTGGACCTAATGGATCAGGTAAAACAACAATCATTAAATGTATTCTGGGAATGCTAATCCCTAAAAGAGGGAAAATTTATATAGATAATATAAATATTTCCAAGTCTCACACATATAGAAACTATATTACTTATTTACCTCAAGTTGAAAGCTTTCCTCCAAATCTAAAGGTTCATGAACTTCTTGACATGATAAAAAATTTAAGAAATAATGACATTAGTTATCTTTCATTAGTCAATCATTTTAATTTAAAACAATATTTACAACATAGAACTTCAACTTTATCTAAAGGAACTAGACAAAAAATCAATCTAGTAATTACTTTTATGTTTGATTGCCCAATTATTATTTTAGACGAGCCTACTGCTGGTCTTGATCCAATTTCAGTAATTAAATTAAAAGAACTAATAGATATTGAAAAGAAAAAAGGTAAAACAATTCTTATTACATCGCATATCATGAGTTTTATTGATGAGGTTTCTAGTGAGATAATTTTGCTATCTGAGGGTCAGATTTTTTATAATGGATCAATTAAAAAATTGAAAAAAAATATTGTAAAGAACAGGAATAATAAAAAATCTTATTTAACTGATTTAGAATATGCATTAACAAAAATAATTGATGAAAAAAATGTTTAAAATTCTAAAATATTGTTTATCTGATTTGATGAGAAGTCATTGGATACTTTTTTATTTTTTGTTTTATCTTCTTATTGGATTTGGATTATTACTCATAAATACAAGTTTTTCAAATACAATTATTACTTTATTAAATATTATAATTGTTTTATCTCCTTTAATTTCATCTGTATTTGGCATAACATATTTTTATAATTCTAAAAACTTCACTCAACTATTATTAGCTCAACCAATTGATAGAAAAAAGATTTTTATTGCACAATACCTGGGAGTATCATTTTCTTTATCATTGAGTTTGATTTTAGGTTTATCAATCCCTTTTATCCTTTTCGGTATTTTAAGTTCACAAAATTTATATGAGTTTATATTATTACTGGGAATATCTTCAGTTTTGACATTTATATTCTCTTGTATATCATTCTACATAGGTATTTTAAACAACAATAAACTAAGGGGGTTTGGATTAACTGTTGTTGTATGGCTAATTATGGCAGTTGTTTATGATGGATTAATAATGATTTTGTTAATGATATTTAGAGAATATCCCTTAACGAATCCTTCATTAATTGCTATGCTACTTAACCCAATAGATTTAGCAAGAACAGTATTGATAATTAATCTAGATTTATCTGCACTTTTGGGATATACAGGAGCAAGTTTTAAATTATTTTTTGGAACATTTTATGGAATTATTATTTGCACAATATCCCTTTTAATTTGGTTATTCATCCCTTTGACACTTTTAATTAGAAGAATTGAGAATAAAGATTTCTAAATGGCAAGATTTAATATAATTACAATAATATTATAAACTAGGCTAGTTATAATTAAATTGAAAATTATTTTATAAGATTGAACTGATAATACAGCAGCATTATAAATACTACATATAAATACTGCAATTCCTATTTGAATCCAATTAATTAAATTATATCCATTCATCATTATCACCATAACAGCAATTGATCCCACTAGAGTTGAAATCACAATACCTATAGAAGAATTAAATCTATAATTATCTCTGAAAGCTAACTTGACACTATTATATTTATTAATCATCACAATTTTTATTATTATGTTTTTTAACTGAAGAACATGTTTTGTGTTTCTTATCTAAAGATTTGTCTTTGCATTTTTTGCCTGAAGAACAGGACTTACATTTCTTATTCATTTTTATTGACTTTATAATGAATAAAATTATGCTTAAAGACTAAGATGAAAGATGATAATAATCATCATATCTTAAAAAAAGGTATATTAAAAAAAACAAGTTATGAGAATTATATATTTTATATTATGCGTTTTAGGAATTGCGTTACCTTATTACAATTTGATCAATTTTCTTAAAGTTAATAATTGGTCAATGGATGGTTTTTTCAGTCTTTTATATGAAAATTATGCTGTATCAATGTTGTCAATGGATTTAACTGTAGCTGCTAGCTCTTTTTTAATTTTCTTAATTTATAAAAACAGAAAATCTCCTTTGAAAATTTTTAGATATTTAGTTCCAATGTTTTTAGTAGGATTTTCTTTAGCATTGCCTTTATATCTTTATGACAATCATGATTCTAACTAGATAGTTTTCTTGTATTTATCATTACACATACTCCTGCATTAACAAAAATTAGTGATAAAGTTCCTATCAAGAAAAAATCTAAACCTTGAGACTTTCTAATTATTGCTTCTCCTAACAAACATAATCCTGAACTAAAAGTTAATATTCCTAAAGTTCCTATAATTGTATACTTATTAATCATCTTTTATTACATTTAATTCTAAATTTAATAAATTCAATCTTATGACAAGTGAAGTATGGTTTGTAGTAATTATATGCCTTGTAATTTTTAATTTTCTATTCTCAAATATTTTAGGTTATCTGAATCATAAAAACTGGAAAGATGAAATTCCATTAGAATTAAAGAATTTCTATGACATAGAAAAATATAAAAAAGCAAAGCTATATGCAATAAGTAAAAATAAAATTGGATTACTTTCTTCTACCACAAGTTTTTTATTTGTTAGTTCACTTTTAGTTTTTGATGGTTATGGCTTTCTTGATCAATTAGTTAATTCTGATAGTTTGAATTTATTTTTACCTTTTGAAATTAATTCAAATTTTGCTAAATCAGGAATGTTTTTTCTAATTCTATTTGTTTTAAATTCTTTAATATCAATCCCCTTTTCATATTATAACACTTTTGTTATTGAGGAAAAATATGGATTTAACAAGACTTCTAAAGCTACATTCTTTCTTGATATAGTTAAATCTTCAATACTGTCAATTTTAATTGGCGGAATTCTTCTGTTAGCCGCGCTATACATATATGATAATATCAATGATGGATTTTGGCTATGGTTATGGATAGGGCTTTCATCACTAATGATTGTCTTAAATATGTTCTACGCAGATTTAATTGTACCAATTTTTAATAAACTAACTCCTTTAAATGATGGTGAATTAAGACAAAAAATTGAAAAGTATTCAAAAAAAGTTGGGTATCTCTTAAAGAATATATATGTAATAGATGGATCAAAAAGATCAACAAAAGCAAATGCTTTCTTTAGTGGTTTAGGCCCTAGAAAAACAATTGCACTTTATGATACTTTAATTGAAAAGCATACAGAAAATGAATTAGTAGCTGTTTTGGCTCATGAGGTTGGGCATTTTAAGAAAAAACATATCTTTTCAGGTTTAATAATGTCAGTTATTCAAATAGGGGTAATGACTTTTTTCTTTGAATTATGTTTGAAACTACCAGAAATTTCAATGGCATTAGGAGGATCAGATAGTAGTTTTCACCTTGGTTTAATTGGGTTTACTATAATTTTCTCACCAATATCAATGATTTCCAGCATATGGATGAATTTTATAAGTAGAAAAAATGAATTTGAAGCGGACGCTTATGCTAAAGAAACATTTAATGGAGAGGATTTATCATTGGCATTAAAAAAATTATCAGTAGACAGTTTATCAAATATTTACCCACACCCATTATATGTATTTTTTCACTATTCTCATCCTCCATTAATTGAGAGGTTAAGAGCTTTAAATAAATAATATGAAAAGACGAAATTTTATTTTTGATATATTTAGTATTGGATTAATGTCTTCCTTAACAACAAGACTTAAAGCAAAAACTTTTAATATTACCCCTATGGTAAGATCTATTTCAACTTGGAAAACCACTGAAGCTAATCTTAAGGCTGGAGTAATGCTTGATCAAGGAATTGATGGGTTAACTGCCGCTGTTGCAGGTGTTGCAATTGAAGAAGAAAACCCTAAAAATACTACTGTTGGATTTGGTGGTGCTCCAGATAGAACAGGTAGTGTAACTCTTGATGCATGTGTTATGAATCATCTTGGAGACTGCGGCTCAGTAGTTGCTGTAGAAAATATTGTCAATGTTGCTAAACTTGCTAGAGATGTGATGGAAAAAACACCACACGTTATGTTGGCTGGAAAAGGAGCAGAGGAATTTGGTGTTTCTGAAGGTTATGAAAAAATTAATCTTCTAACTGAAGCTTCCAAAAATGAATGGAAAAAGTGGCTAGAAAACGAGGAATACAAACCATTAATTAATATTGAAAATCATGATACAATAGGCATGTTATGTCTTGATAAAGATAATAATATGTCAGGAGCATGCACGACAAGCGGGCTTGCATATAAGATGAAAGGTAGAGTAGGCGACTCTCCAATTATTGGTTCTGGTTTATTTATTGATAATAAGATTGGTGGTGCAGTTGCAACTGGTTTAGGAGAGGAAGTTGTAAAAACAGTTGGATCATTCCTAGTTGTTGAATTAATGAGACAGGGTATGTCCCCACAGGAAGCTTGTGAAAATGCCGTTAATAGAATTGTTTCCTCAAATTCTCAGAAAAATAAATTTCAAGTTGCATATATCGCTATGAATAAAAATGGAGAGGTAGGATCTTTCAGCATCGAACCAGGCTTTACTTATATGGATTATGTTAATGGAAAAAACGAAGAAATTAAAACAGGATCAGCTCTGTAACTTATGAGAAAATAGATTTCATTTTATCCATTTCTTCCTCTGCTAATTTTGGATCAACAAGGATTCTACCACTGTATTCATCTGTAATAATTTTCTGTCTAGAAGCAATTTCCATTTGAACTTGCGGAGGTATTGTAAAATAAGAACCACCTGAGGCATTTCTTTCAATAGGAACAACAGCAAGACCATTTCTAACATTAGATCTAATTCTTTTATAGGCATCTATTAATTTGTCTTCAATCTTTTTTTCAAATTCCTTAGACTTACTTAATAGAGTTTTTTCTTCTTTATCAGTTTCTTTAAGAATTTCTCCTAGTTCAGAGTTTTTTGCTTTAAGATGTGATTTTCTATCTTTAATTTTATTTTTCTGCTCGTCAAGAACAACTGTTTTGTTTTCAATTATCTCCTTATACTGAGATATTTTTTTTTCAGAAAGTTTTATTTCTAATTCCTGAAACTCTTGTTCTTTAACAATAGCATTATACTCTCTGTTGTTTCTAACCTTCTTTAAATCACCTTCATATTTTTTATGATTTTCTTTAGAGGTAGAAATTGAGTTTTCTTCAAATTTGATTCCATCTTCACTTTCTTTAATTTCATTCTCAAAACTCTCAAGTCTTTTATTTAATCCCTCTATTTCATTTTCAAGATCTTCAACTTCTAGAGGAAGTTCACCTCTTATACTTCTAATTTGATCGATTCTTGAATCAATTAACTGAAGATCAAAGAGAGCTCTTAGTTTTTCTTCAACTGATATTTCAACTTTTTTTGCCATTTTAGTAATAGTTTACAGGGTTTATATTTTGCTTGGATAAAAGGATCGTAAAATTAGGTAATTTTTTATTAAGAAATTCCTTAATTATCAATTTTATATGGTTTTCACTCTCATAATGACCGATATCTATCAATACAGCCTGATTATCTGCTTCAAAAAAATTATGATACTTTAAATCTGAAGTAATAAATGCATCTACATTACATTCTAAAGAATTTTTAATAGCAAAACTTCCAGAACCAACAACTATTGACACTGTTGATATTTTTTTATCAATTTTCACAGAGTGTCTAAGATATTTCAAGTCTAATTTATCTTTAAGTAAATTAAAGAAATCATCTTCTTGCAAAGGTTCTTTTAGCTCTCCTTTAATACCCATTCCTATTTTTAGATTACTATTATCAATTTTTTTTGTAATTAGAGTAGAGGTGTTTTTTAAACCTATTTTTTTAGATAAAAAATAACTAATTCCTTCTGGGTGATTATCTAAAGATGTATGAATAGCATAAACTGAAATATTATTTTTTACTGCTTTAATTATAGATTTCTGAACGTATCCAGCGTCTGAAGTAACTTTTTTTAAATCATTAAAAATTATAGGATGATAGCTTATAATTAAATTACAATTTTTATCTAAAGCTTCATCTATTACATTTGAAGTTGTATCAAGAGTTACCAAAATATTTTTCACCTCGGAATTAGAATCACCTATCAGTAATCCAACATTATCAAAATCTTCTGCAATTGATCTTGGCATCCATTTATCTAGAATTTCTGTAATTTCACTAACTTTCATATAAGTATAGATTCATAGCAAATATAATATTATCTTTCCTCTAGTGAAAAAATTGAAATTTTTATTATATCCTTTATCACTCATATATGGACTATATACATCTTTTCGAAACTTTCTTTTTGATCTTGGTATAATTGATTCAATTGTTTATAAAATTCCTACTATAGGGGTTGGAAATCTGTCTACAGGTGGAACAGGAAAATCAATTGTAGTTGATTACATTATAGAAAAACATAAACATAAAAACAAGATTACAACTTTAAGTAGAGGTTATAATCGAAATACTAAGGGATTTATTCAAGCATCAAAAAAATCAACTGCTTATGAGATTGGCGACGAACCATTTCAATTTTATTCTAAGCATCCAGAAATTAATGTAGTTGTATGTGAAGATAGAAGAAAAGGAATGAATATTATTTTAAAGAACTTACCTAATACTGATTTTTGTATCTGGGATGATGTTTTTCAACATAGATTTGTAAAACCTGGTTTAATGATACTAACTACAACTTTTCAATATCCTTTTTATAAAGATGAAATTCTTCCAATTGGAAATCTAAGAGAAAATAAAAGCTCTGCTAAAAGAGCTGATTTTATTGTTGTTACAAAATGCCCTGATAATTTATCTAAAAAGGATAAAAACTTGTTTATTCAATCATTAAATCCTGTTGAAAATCAAAAAGTATTCTTTAGCTCTTTGACGTATTTGCAAAAAATTAAATCACAATCTGAAGAAATTGATATTGATGTCTTAAAAGATGATAATTTTATTTTAGTCACAGGTATAGCAGACTCTTCCTATCTGGTAAATTTTTTAAAACTTAAAGATTTAAAGTTTAAACATCTTAGATACTCAGATCACTATAACTTTAACAAATCATCAATAGATAAAATATCTGAATTATCATTAAATAAAAAAATTCTAACTACTGAAAAAGATTTTGGTAGACTCAATCCAAAAATAAATAATCGAGATATATTTTATATTGAGGTAGGACTGAAATTTCCTAACGAAATAAATGAAGATGATTTTGATAGTTATTTAGAGGGGTACTTAAAAAGAGATTAATGAATATGTTTATGAGCTTTATAAGAAGATCTAACTAACGGTCCACTTTCAACATGTCTAAACCCCATTTCTTTACCAATTATCTCATATTCTTTGAACTCTTCAGGAGTTATAAAATCTTTAACTGGTAAATGTTTTTTTGATGGTTGAAGATATTGACCTAAAGTTACAATGTCAACTCCTATATTACGCAGCTCTTTCATTGTTTCTAATACTTCTTCTTTTATTTCACCAAGACCAAGCATTATACCTGATTTAGTTCTATTAATACCATTATCCTTTAAATATTTTAATACTTCTAAACTCCTGTCATATTTAGCTTGAATTCTAACTTCACGAGTAAGCCTTCTAACAGTTTCAAGATTATGAGAAACTACTTCAGGAGCAACTTCTATAATTCTATCTATATTTTCAGTTTCACCTTTAAAATCAGGTATTAAAGTCTCAATTGTAGTTTTAGGATTTAAATCTCTAACAGCATTAACTGTCTCTGCCCAAATAATTGATCCTCCATCTTTTAAATCATCTCTATCTACTGAAGTTATTACGGCATGTTTAACTCCCATAATACTTATAGACCTAGCTACTTTGAAAGGTTCCAACTCATCCGCAGGTAAAGGGCTTCCAGTTTGAACATTACAAAAACCACATGATCTAGTACAAATATTACCAAGAATCATAAAAGTCGCCGTTCCTTCTGTCCAACATTCTCCCATATTAGGACAATTCCCAGAAACACATATTGTGTGAAGATTATTTTTTTCAACAGTTGATCGAAGTTGCGTATATTTTTTTCCAATAGGAAGTTTAACTCTAATCCAATCAGGTTTCTTAATTCTAATTTTTGTATTGGATTCTTTTTTGGAAATATTAAGCTTTACCCAACCCTGATTTACTGTTTTTGTCTCCGACATACTCAACAAAGATACAAACTAAATAAACCTAGTCAAAATATACCCAAGTGCAAAAAAGGTAAGAAATAAAATACCTATTATACTCAGAATTCTCAGAGCTTTGGAGGGTTTATGTGATTCAGGCATATTTTTACTCATTATCAATTTATAATTTAAAATTGCATAAAAAGGGGCTGTTATAAAAGATAATATAGTAGCTAATTCAACTAATGCTCCCATTTCAGAGAGTAAAAAATAAAATATTAACATTGTACCTACTGCCAAAGCAGATATCCACTGAAAATAATAATTTTTGTTATTATTCGTTAATAGTTGTGTAGCTCTAGACATTGTCCTTGGCGATGCATCTAGGCATGTGATGGTTGTGCTTAGCATTGTAGTAAATGCACAAATTGAAATTATTAAATAAAAACTATCACCCAAGTTAGATGTATATAATTCAATAAGTTGATTAGCAAAAATACCTCCACTATTTGAAAAACTTATGCCAGAGTTATACATTACTAGTGCACCTAAACTAACAAAACAAACACCTAAAATAACAGTTGCAAAATATCCTACATTGAAATCAAATAAACTTTCTTTTGGAGTTATTTTTTGATTCTTTTTTTTCTCAAGAGTCCATAAAGAATGCCAAATTGAAATATCAAGGGGGGCAGGCATCCATCCCATAAATGCTACTAAAAAAACCAAACCACTTCCTGTTGGAAATATTTGTTTAAAGCTATAAACCTCCTGAGCATTTATTGACGCAACTCCAGTTGAAAATAGTGTGCTAATTGCTAAAATTAAGATTATGACTTTTATCATTTTATCTAAAACCTTGTATTTGCCAAGTAATAATATCCCATAGCAAATAATGGTAATTATAAGACTCCAAATAACCATATTGTCAGTTACTCCAAAAAGACTGGAAGCAAGCCCAGCTGTTACTATTGTAACCGCTGTTTGAATAGTAAACATTGTTGCTAAATTTAAAATGAAGTAAGTAATTAAAAACACTTTACCAACCTTGTAATATCCATCAAGTAAACTTTCACCAGTTGCCATAGCATATCTGGGGCCATATTGAAAAAAAGGATATTTAAAAATATTAACTAGTATTAAAGCCCAAATTAAACCCCAACCAAAGTCAGCTCCCGCTCGAGTTGATTGAACTAGGTGGGATACTCCAATTGCAGCTCCTGCAAAAAGTAAACCTGGTCCAAGTTTGGAAATTATTTTAATCATTTAACATCATTAGCACATTCTGAACTTGTTGGAATTTTTCCGCAAATACCACAGGGTTCACCTGACTTGTTTAAGAAGGGGCTCTGACTAGCACAAGTACCAGAAAATTCTCCATTTTTTTTTAAAATCAATTTAATTGCGATTCCTAAAAATGCAATGGCAATCAAGCAGACTGAGATTAGAAATATCTCCATTGGACAAAGCTATAAAAAAATCGTAATTTTAGTTGTGCTTAACTTAATTAAGAATTATAATATTAAGTTTTATTCAAAGTGGTTGCTACTTGTAATCACATTAGTTTCTTGTGATTCTAACTTTTTAAAAGTACCAGAATCTGAAATTGAATCTGCATCTTCTTGGACAATTAATGATCAACCTCCATCATTTCCTGAATGTGAAAATTTAATAATTGATGATCAATTAATATGTTTTAGAAATAAAATTGAAATTGAAATGAATAATTTTCTTGATAAGAAAGTTTTTCCACTAGACACCACAGAGTATACTCTTACATTGAAAATTGATATTAATGGAAACTTTAGTTTGGATAAACTTTTACCTCAAAATAAACTAGATCAGAAATCAGTTTTAATAATTCAACAGGCAATAGAACAGTTACCTAAAGCCTTACCTGCAATTAAAACAAACGTTGGTGAATTTGTTGAAGTAAAATTTAATCTGCCCTTTAAACTTAACTATGAGTAATAATATACCTGACAATTCAATAATAATGGGAATTGATCCTGGAACAAACATAATGGGATTTGGTATAATTAAAATCCATGGAAATAATATGCAGTTAATTGATCTAGTTGAATATAAATTACCAACTAAAGATGATCATAGTGTTAAGTTGTCAAAAATATTTAAAAAAACATCTGAATTAATTAAATCCTATAGTCCAGATTTAATTGCAATAGAAGCTCCTTTTTTTGGTAAAAATGTTCAGTCAATGTTGAAGTTGGGAAGAGCTCAAGGTGTTTCAATTGCTGCAGCCCTTAATTCTGATATTCCTATTACAGAATATTCACCTAAAAAAATAAAAATGGCAATTACTGGGAATGGTAACTCCAGTAAAGAACAAGTTGCAAAAATGCTCAAAAGTATGCTTAAAATCAAAGAGCTACCTAAGAACTTAGATTCAACTGATGGATTGGCAGCAGCAGTATGTCATTTTTTTAATTTTGATAATGATAAACAGAAAAAAAAATATTCTAATTGGTCAAGTTTTATTAATAAAAATCCTGACAAAATTGTTTAACCACTAAAATGCTTATAAAAGTTTTGAATAGTTTCAATGCCAATAAAAAAGTTCTTTACCCCATAGTTTTCATCAGGTGAATGAATAGCATCACTATCAAGTCCAAATCCCATTAAAACTGTTTTTATACCAAGAATACTCTCAAACATTGGAACTATAGGAATACTTCCACCGTCTTTTTGAGGTATGGGGTCTATTCCAAAACTATCCTTATAAGCATTCATAGCAGATTCATAACCTTTAAAACCCTCTGGAGTTATGTAAGGATTTCCTCCATGATGAGTAGTTACTTCAATTGACACAGAATTAGGAGTAATACTCTTAATATGATTTGTAAATAATTCACTTACCTTTTCCCAATTTTGATTTGGCACTAATCTCATAGAAATTTTTGCACATGCTTCACTTGGTATTACAGTTTTGGACCCTTCTCCTGTATAACCACCCCAAATACCATTTACATCAAGGGTAGGTCGGATTGATAATCTTTCTAGTGTTGAATACCCTTTCTCTCCTTTTGTTTCTTTAAGACCAATAGAGTTTTTAAAATTATCATTATCAAATTTTGACATTTCTTCTATAGATTCCCTTTTAGATTTATCTATTTCTAAAACATCATCGTAAAACCCAGGTATTGTTATTCTACCTTCACTATCTATAAGTGAACTTATCATGTCTGATAAAATATTTATAGGATTAGCTAAAGCTCCTCCATAAATTCCAGAGTGAAGGTCTCTATTGGGACCAGTTATCTTAATTTCCATGTATGATAAACCCCTAAGTCCTACTGTAAAGGTGGGCTTGTTAAGATTGCTTAATCCAGTATCTGATATTAATATAACATCAGCATTAAGTTTAGCTTTATTTTCTAAAAGGAATTTTTCAAGATTATCACTTCCAACCTCTTCTTCTCCCTCAATCATAAATTTTACATTACAATTTAATTTATCTTTTTTTATAAGCTGTTCAAAAGCCTTAACATGCATAAAGACTTGACCTTTGTCATCACAAGCACCTCTAGCAAAAATGGCACCTTCTGGATGAATATCTGTATTTTTAATTACTGGTTCAAAAGGTGGGTTAGTCCAAAGTTCAATTGGATCAGGAGGTTGAACATCATAATGACCATAAACTAAAATTGTTGGAAATGATTCATCTATAAATTTCTCTCCATAAACTATAGGATGTCCATCTGTTTCATAAACATTTGATGATTCACATCCAGATTTAACAAGTTCATTTGAGAGCCATTCAGCTGTTTTAATCATACTTTCCTTATACCTAGAATCAGCACTAATTGATGGGAGTTTTAAAAACTCGAATAACTCATTTAAATATTTCTCTTTTTCCTTTTCAGATAATGTACTCATAGTTGATCTATTTTTAAAAACTTATTTATATTTGTTCACCTTTTGCGGGTGTGGTGAAATTGGTAGACACGCTAGACTTAGGATCTAGTGCCTAACAGCTTGGGGGTTCGAGTCCCTTCACCCGCACTATTTTTCTTTTAATTTTTTCAATTCTTTTATTATACTATCCATTTGATTCATTTGGTGATTATGTGACAGATAATGATTTTCTTTTCTATAACGTTCTTGTTCGATATCTTCCATAGGTCCAAAAATAAAGAATCCTAAACTAAAGACTGTAATAAATACAATAGTAAAAATCGATACAATTACTGATATAAAAGTAAGTAAGATTTTTATATAATTTTTAGAATTATAGAACTTGATTAAATTCATGCCTGATTAATCTCTTTTAATAATTTTATTATCTGATCAAGCTTTTCAGCTTCTTGTTGGTGTTGAATTCTATGTTTTTCAGTTGGAGAAATTTCTTGAGAGTCTGAATTTAAGTCAGAAATAATTGCAAAAGAAAGTAACACTGTAACTGTGAAGCAAATTAGAAAGATGCATGAAGCAATTATTGTTAGACTGATTCTAATATATTTATCTGAATTGAAAAGTTTATTAAACATTAATTAGAGGTGATAAAGCCAGACCCTTTAACAAATCTTCCAGGAAATTTATCAGTATGTTCACCTTTAGAAATCACTTGAACTCCATTAACAAAAACTTGTTCAACTCCAACAGCAAATTGAAGAGGTTTTTCAAAAGTTGCTTTGTCATCAATAAGATCAGGATCAAAAACCACAATATCAGCATAATAACCAGGTTTTAAATAACCTCTATTATTAATGCCAAGATTATCAGCCGGAAAGCCAGAAAGTCTTCTTATAGCATCTTCCATTGAAATTAATTTTTCATCTCTAACGTATTTACCAAGAACTCTAACAAAGCTTCCAAATGCTCTAGGATGAGTAATAAAATCTTTTGAAATATCAGAATAAGATCCAGCGTCAGAATCAAATGAAACCCAAGGCAACATTATTTTTTTTCGAATATTTTCTTCAGACATACTAAAGTAAATACATTGAATTCTACTTTCATCTTCAATTATTAGATTTACTATTGCTTCTTCAGGAGATTCATTTCTAATTTTTGCTGCTTCGGCAATTGTCATACCTCTATATTTTTTAGACATAGATGCTTTATTAAATCCAACCATTAAAATATCTTCTGGAGGCTGTTCAGAAAGTTCTTTTCTAATATCTTTAAATAATCTTTCCCTAACATCTGGCTTCTTCATTCTGTTTATCCATGCCTGTCGTCCACCTTCTTGAACCCAAGTAGGTATTACTCCAGTTAAACCAGTAGAAGATGCAGGATAAGTATACATGTCTGCAGTTATTTTTAATCCTTTTTTCCTAGCATTTTCAACTTTCTGAATAACTGAATCTAGAAGATGCCAATTGGCTTTCCTAGATGATTTTAAATGATAAATCTGTGATGGTATATTGGCTCTTTCTGCAATTTCAATTAATTCATCAACTGCTTGAAGGACCCTAGAATCTTCATTTCTCATATGAGATATATACTTACCTCCATAAAAAGATGCAACTTTTGATAATTCAACTAACTCATCTGTATCAGCATAATCAGCAGGTGCATAGATCAGAGAGGATCCAATTCCAATTGCACCTTGCATCATTGCAAGTTTAACAATATTTCTCATTGATTCCATCTCATCACTAGTAGCTTTTCTATTAGCATATCCAATTTCCTGAATCCTTACTGTAGTTGCTCCTAAATAAGATGCTATATTAGTTGAGACACCACTCGCTTCTAGTTTTTCCATTGCTTCACCAAAGGATACATAATTATTGTTTTCTACTGAACCATATGGTCCTGGTGAAGTTCCCTCACCAAAAACTTCGAGAGTTACTCCTTGTTTAAGATCACTAAGCGATCTCCCATCTTGCATTAAAGTACTATAACCCCAGCTGAGCATATTTATAAATCCAGGAGAGACTATTTTACCAGAAGCATCTATAGTTTTATTAGCTATAAAATTCCCTTTTTTCCCTACATAAAAAATAGTATCATTTTTTATTGCAACATTGCCAACGTATCCGTTCATTCCAGAACCATCATGAATAGTTCCACCCTTAATTAAAACATCTATATTTAAAGGGTCATTATCACAGGACAATACAAATATTACAAAAGCAAAAAGTAATTTTTTCATTTTTTTATGATTCCTTCTAATTTATCAAAAATTTCAGTATTATCATAAATACCTGTGAAAATGGATGAATATTTGCCAAAACTAAATACTGGTACCATTGTAGCTGTATGGTTACCTGAAACATATTTATTTATTACTTTAGAATTTTCTAGATTACCATTTACAATAGCAACGCCACCCGTTTCATGGTCTGCAGTTACTACAACTAATGTGTTTTTGTCTTTTTCTGCATAGTCTAAAACATTTTCAATTGTTTTATCAAATTCAATAAACTCACTAATCATATGTTTTTGATCTTTATCATGAGACCCCCAATCAATTTGAGAACCTTCTACTAAAAGGAAAAAAGGTTTATCTAAATCAACTAGTTTTTGAATTGTAATCTCAACTGCTTTATCTAATGAAGGCTCTCTATTTTTAAATTTTTCAATAGGTTCTTCATAAGCAGTTAAAAAACCAATTTTTTTTGAGTTTGACTTTTGATATTCATCAAGATTTTTAGGGAAATAATATTTGTTCATTTCTTTTATAAGATTCCTTTTGTCAGATCTATTTATAAAATATTTCTCACCCCCACCAATAAAGAAATCAACTTTGCTTTTTGATAATTGATTAGCAATCTTGTCATATTCATATCTATTCTCTACATGAGCATAATAAGATGCTGGAGAGGCATGAACTATACTAGATGTAACAACAATAGCAGTTGAGTAACCTAATTTAATACACATTTCCAAAATAGTTTCAACCGAATTATCATTAGAATCAAGACCAATAACTTTATTATTTGTTTTTACTCCTGAAGACATAGCTGTTGCACTTGCGGCAGAATCAGTTACTAAATCATCAAATGAATGAGTCTTAGATAAACCAATATATTCAGACCTTTCAAGAGAAGTATAATTGTTATTTGAATACATTCCTGATGAGATGGCTGAAAGCCCCATACCATCACCAATCATCATTACAATATTTGGAGGCTTAGAATCTTGCCCAAAGATATTTACTGTTGAACATAAAATTAATATAAGGATAAGCTTTTGAGACATACTGTAAATTTAAATTTATAATTTAATTATTGTAAATTTTTAATGAGAGAATTGATGATTTTTGAATTCTTTTCTACATTTTTTAAAATATAATCGAAATTTATTTTTCCAGATTTATTTCTTAAGTCTATATCATCTAACAAAGAAAATACTTTAGAGAATTCATCAGGATTTTTAACGGAGTAGACCCCCCCAAGTTCTAGTAACTGTTCAGCCTCACTAAAACCTTTATAATTTTGACCGATAATAACTGGACAAGAAAAAACTGCAGGTTCCAAAATATTATGAAGACCATTATTAGACATCCCTCCTCCAATATATGAGACATGTCCGTATTTATAAATATATTTTAAACTTCCTATTGAATCAATAATTAATATTTTTTTATCAAAATCACCTTCAGATTTTAAACATGAATATTTGACGGCTTTATCTCCATATAAATTCTCTAATTTTTTGATAAAATTAGAAGAGATGTTATGTGGTGCAATTATAGATTTAATATTATTTTTTTGTACAACTTTATCAATTATACTGATATCTTTTTCCCAAACACTTCCAGCGATAAGACATTTTTGATTATCAATGAATTTCTCAATGTAATTTATTTGATTATTCTCTTCAAGTGTTTTAATAACTGATGTGAATCTTGAATCTCCTGAAATATTTATATTTTTTAATGAGTACTTTTTTAGTATACTTTCTGAATTAAAATCCTGGATATAAAAGAAATCTATATTTTTTAATTTTTTTAGAAACCAATTACCATAAAATTTAAAATAAAACTGTGATTCATCGAACTTTGAGGATACTGAATAAATTAAAGAATTATTTTGCTTTAAGTAAGTTAAATAATTAGACCAAATATCATTTTTTATAAAAACTGCAACTTTTGGATTGACTATTTTTACAAATTTTTTCGCATTTAATGATAAATCAAGTGGGAGATAAACCATTGAATCAGCAATTGTGTAATCTTTTGAATTTTCTAGCCCAGATGGAGAAAAAAAAGTAACTATAATCTTAATATCAGCTACGTTTGATTTTAATGACTCAATTATTGGTTTCGCTATTTCAAATTCTCCCAAAGATGCTACATGAAACCATATATTTTTATCAGAAGGACTTACCTCTTTTCTTAGAATTTTAAAAGAATCCTTTCTCCCTTTAAAAAATAGATTTGTTTTAGATGAGAAAACTCTAAAAGGTTGAGATAGCAAATAAGCTAGGATTATAAATATTTCATAAATAAATTTCACTAGATCCTTTTTTCCAAAAATACTTTTTTAATTTTGTTTTCGATGAAAAAAATTAATATGGTTGACCTAAATGGTCAATACCGAAAAATTAGATGGCAAGTTAATAGAGAGATGAAAAAAGTGATTAATTCATCATCATTCATTAATGGTCCAGTTGTAAAGGAATTCCAAAATAATTTACAGCAATATCTAGATGTAAAACATGTTATTCCTTGTGCTAACGGTACCGATGCTCTTCAAATTGCTCTTATGGCTCTTGATTTAAAAAGAGGTGATGAGGTTATCACAACCAACTTTTCTTTTGCTTCAACTATTGAGGTTATACTTTTACTAGGTCTAAAACCAGTTGTAGTTGACATAGATTCAAGAACTTTCAATATAAACCCAAGTTTAATACAAGATAAAATTACTGATAGAACGAGAGCTATAATTCCTGTACACTTATTTGGTCAATCTTGTAGAATGGAGGAAATATTAGAAATAGCAAACAAAAATAATCTTCAAGTAATAGAAGATAATGCTCAAGCACTAGGGTCTAAATACAAATTTTCAAATTCTCATAAGCAAATGGCTGGAGCTATTGGAGATATTGCAACAACATCCTTTTTCCCATCAAAAAATCTTGGTTGTTATGGAGATGGAGGTGCTATTTTTACAAATTCAGATACTCTAGCCTACAAGATGAGAGGTATTGTCAATCACGGAATGTATGAAAGGTACTATCATGATGAAATTGGAGTAAATTCTCGTCTAGATTCTATTCAAGCAGCAATATTGAATGTTAAGTTAAAGTACCTAAATAAATATAATATAAGTAGACAGGAAGCTGCTAATCTGTATAATAAGAGTTTTGAGGGAATAGATGAAATTGAAGTGCCATTTGTTGAATCAGATGTTGATTCGCATGTATATCATCAATACACATTAAAAATTAACAATGGAAAACGAGATGAATTAGCCGACCATTTACAAAAAAATAATATTCCATTTGGAATCTATTATCCGCTTGGTTTCCATGAGCAAAAGGCATATAAACAAGAATTTATATCTGATAATGACTTTCCTGAAACAAATAAAGTAAAGGGTGAGGTTATCTCTTTGCCGATGCATACTGAGCTTACAAAAAAACAGATTAAGTTTATAACAAATACAATTATTAGTTTTTTTGAATAATTAGTCTTTTAAATTACTTTAGTAAAAAACAATCATGAAAAATTTATTAATCTTTTTATTGATGACAACTACTTTGATGTCTCAAGACAAGTATATTCATGCAGGTAAAATCTATGATTCTTCATCTGGTAAATATCACTTAAATAAAACCATAATTATTTCTGGAAATATTATTAGTTCAATAGAAGATGGTTTTATAGAACCAAAAAATGAAAAAATACTTATTTATGACCTTAAGTCTAAGGTTATACTCCCAGGACTTATAGACTTTCATGTTCACATGGAAAGTGAATCAGGAGGAAAAGATAGATATATAAATAGATTTCAAGAGAATAAAGCAGATGTTGCATTTAAATCAACTCTTGTTGCAAAAAAAACACTTTTAGCTGGCTTTACAACCGTAAGAGATGTGGGAGGTTCAGGAGTTAATATTTCACTTAGAAATGCAATAAACAATGGAGTAGTTATTGGACCTCGAATATTTACATCAGGAAAAACCATTGCTACTACAGGAGGTCATGGTGATCCAACTAATGGTTATAAAGAAGGATTGATTGATGATCCAGGACCAAAAGATGGAGTAGTAAACTCTATCAGTGATGCAAGAAAAGCTGTAAGGTATAGATATAAAAACGGTGCGGATTTAATTAAAATTACTGCAACTGGTGGTGTAATGAGTATGGCAAAAAATGGTCAAAACCCTCAATTCACTGAAGAGGTTATTAATGCTGTGGTTAGTACGGCTAAAGATTATGGAATGCATGTAGCAGCTCATGCTCATGGTGATGAAGGCATGTATAGGGCAGTTAAATCTGGAGTAAAAACTATTGAGCATGGTTCAATAATGAAAGAGAGAACAATGAAACTTATGCGAGAAAAGAACGCTTATCTAGTACCGACAATTAGCGCTGGAGAACATGTTGCAAAAATGGCAAAAATACCAGGTTATTATCCAGATATAATAATTCCTAAAGCTATTGAAGTTGGAGTCCAAAATAAAGCAACAACAAAGAAAGCTTTTCAAATGGGAGTTCCTATTGCTTTTGGAACAGATGCAGGAGTTTATCCACATGGAGACAATGCAGGTGAGTTTTTATATATGGATGAAATAGGTATACCAGCAGAATACTCAATTAAATCTGCAACAATTACAAATGCCAAACTTTTAAATATGGAGAATTTGATTGGTCAAATCAAGAAAGGTTTTTTTGCCGATATTATTGCTACAGATAAAAGTCCAACTGAAGATATCTCTACTTTAAAAAATGTGATTTTTGTAATGAAAAATGGTGAGGTTTATAAAAAGTAAACCTAGATTTTGCCAACTGTTATGTCATTATCTATTTTTCTTATCAAACCTTGAAGAATATTGCCAGGACCAACTTCATAAAATTCTTTAACCCCATCATTTATCATTTTATTTACACTCTGTGTCCAAAGAACTGCACCCGTTAATTGACTTAGTAGATTTGATTTAATAATAGATGGATTTTTCACAGGATCTGAAGTAAAATTCTGATAAATAGGACAATTAGGGGTTTTAAACTCAGTTTTTTCAATACCTTTTTTTAATTCATCTGCAGCAGAGCTCATTAATTCAGAGTGAAAAGCACCACCAACAGAAAGAATTAATGCTCTTTTCGCTCCCTTTTCTTTAAGTAATTCACAGGCTTCTTTAACTGCTTTAACTTCTCCTGAAATAACTAATTGACCCGGACAGTTGTAATTTGCTGGGTTAACAATCCCTTCAATTTCATTACATGTTGACTCAACAATATTATCTGCTAAGCCAAGTATTGCAGCCATAGTTCCGTTAGTTTCTTGACATGCTTTTTGCATTGCGTTAGCTCTGATAGAAACTAACTTAAGTCCATCTTCAAAACTAATTGAATTAGATACAACAAGAGCAGAAAATTCACCTAGAGAATGACCAGCACATACATTAGGTTCAAAACTTTTTGATGTTAATGCTGAGATAACAGAATGAATAAAAATAGCAGGTTGAGTAACTTTTGTTTGTGATAAGTCTTCACTAGAGCCTTCAAACATTAACTCAGTGATATTAAAGTTTAAAATTTTATTAGCTTTTTTAAAAAGATCTCTAGATTCAGAGACCTCATTAAATATTTCTTGACCCATGCCAGGTTTCTGAGATCCTTGACCAGGAAACACATATGCTTTCATATTATTTCTTTATATAAGTTAAAAAAGAATATTTAATATTTTCAACACCTTTAAGTTCATAAGCTTCTTCACTAACTAATTTGAATTTATCAAGAGGAACATCAGGAAAGTATGCATCTCCTTCATAATCTTTAAAGACTCTTGTTAGTTCAATCTTCTCTACAATATTTATAGTTTGAGAATATATTTCACCTCCACCGATCACAAAAGGTTGAGGGTCATTTTTGCAATGATCTAATGCTTCATTAATACTTTTACAGACTATTACTTCATCATGTTGATATTCGGTATTTCTCGTAACAACAATATTTACTCTATTAGGCAGAGGATTGGGTAATGATTCAAAGGTCTTTCGTCCCATTATGACAGAGTGACCCTGGGTTAGTTCTTTAAACCTTTTTAAGTCTTTGGGAATATCCCATATCAGTCTATTATCAAGCCCAATAACATTGTTTGTTGATGCTGCAGCAATTATGGTAAGTCCATTTTTTATCATATTTCTAAACTGAAATCTTACCCTTTATCGAGGGATGAGAATTATAATTTAATATTTCTATATCTTCAAATTTGAAATCTTCTATATTTTTAACTCTTTGATTAAGCTTTAATTTAGGAAGTGGCATAGGAGCTCTTGATAATTGAAGTTTAACCTGCTCAAGATGGTTAAGGTAAATATGTGTATCTCCAAAAGTGTGAACAAAATCACCAACCTCATATCCACATACTTGAGCTATCATATGAGTAAGTAAGGAATAAGAAGCTATATTAAATGGAACACCTAAAAATACATCTGCACTTCTCTGATACATTTGGCATGATAGCTTATTATCTGCAACATAAAATTGAAAAAAAGCATGACAGGGTGGTAATGCAGCCTTACCATCTTTTACATTTTCACTAAAAGATTTTTTGCTATCTGGAATTATATTTGGATTCCATGCAGTTACTATCATTCTCCTACTTGAAGGATTAGTTTTAAGAGAGTTAATTACATCCTTTAGTTGATCTATTCCATCACTATTCCAGTTTCTCCATTGATGACCATAAATTGGGCCAAGATTACCTTTATTATCTGCCCACTCATCCCAAATTGTAACACCGTTATCCTTTAAATATTTAATATTTGTTTCACCGTTAATAAACCAAATTAGTTCGTGAATTATAGATCTTAAATGTAATTTTTTTGTGGTTACAAGTGGAAACCCATTTTGTAGATTGAATCTCATTTGATAACCGAATACACTAATAGTTCCTGTACCAGTTCTGTCTTTCTTCTCTACACCATTATCATTTATATGCTTCAGTAAATCAATATATTGTTTCATTTTATACTTTTTCTAGTATTTAACTCATCTCTTAGTTTTGCAGCCAGTTCATAATCTTCACTTTGAATACTTTTTTCAAGCATTTTTTTAATTTTATTTGAAGATATTTTTTTTATGTCTTTTGATTCTTTAATAGTTTTATCAGGTGTATCAGTTTTAAAAAAACTATCATCTATAAAATTAATTTCTTCAGGATATCTTTCATTATCTTCAAATCCAGCTTGATCTAAAATTTCTTTATCAATAAATATAGGAGCACTAAATCTAATAGATAATGCAATAGCGTCTGATGTCCTAGAATCAATTTTAATTATTTCATTATCCTTTTCACATACTATATTTGAAAAAAACACACCATCAATTAATTTGTGTATTAAAACATGATTAAGTTTAATGTCAAATTTATCTGCAAATCCTTTAAATAATTCATGAGTTAAAGGTCTAGAGGTCTTAATTTTTTTTTCAAGTGCTATTGCAATAGCCTGAGCTTCAAATCCGCCAATTACAATTGGCAACTTTTTATTTCCATTTATCTCATCAAGAATTAGAGCAAAAGCTCCAGAAGTATTATCGCTGTATGATATTCCTTGAATTTTTAATTCTACCAATTCCATTTAAAAATATAATTGCACAAATTAATTAAATAAAATTTAAATCTCATCAGAGCACAATAGGAAATATTTTTTTTATGATTAAATTCGCATAAAATTATTAAGTATGAAGACAGTCCAGTTTAGACAAGCAATTTGTGAAGCGATGTCAGAAGAAATGAGAAGAGATGAAACTATCTATCTTATGGGTGAAGAAGTTGCTGAATATAATGGTGCTTACAAAGCATCAAAAGGGATGTTAGATGAATTTGGAGATTTAAGAGTGATTGATACACCAATATCAGAGGCAGGTTTTTCTGGTGTTGGAGTTGGTTCAACTATGGTTGGAGCAAGACCTATAATAGAATTTATGACTTTTAATTTTGCATTAGTTGGAATAGATCAAATAATTAATAATGCTGCAAAAATAAGACAAATGTCAGGAGGTCAGTTTCCTTGTCCAATTGTTTTTAGAGGACCAACTGCATCTGCAGGTCAACTTGGTGCAACTCACTCTCAGGCTTTTGAAAGCTGGTTTGCTAACTGTCCTGGCTTAAAAGTAATTGTTCCATCAAATCCATATGATGCTAAAGGCTTACTTAAATCTGCAATAAGAGATGACGACCCTGTAATTTTTATGGAGTCAGAACAAATGTATGGTGATAAAGGAGAGATTCCAGAGGGTGAATATACACTTCCTATTGGAGTTGCTGATATTAAAAGAAAAGGAAAAGATGTGACTGTTGTATCTTTTGGAAAGATTATTAAAGAGGCCTATAAGGCAGCTGAAGCTCTTGAAAAAGAAGGTATTGAGTGTGAAATTATTGATCTTAGAACACTTAGGCCAATTGATTATGACACTGTTATTGATTCTGTTAAAAAGACTAACAGACTTGTTATTCTGGAAGAAGCCTGGCCATTTGGAAATATTTCTACAGATATTTCACATAAAGTTCAAAATGATATTTTCGATTATCTAGATGCGCCTGTTGAAAAGGTAAATAATGCTGATACTCCTACTCCATATTCTCCCGTTCTCTTAGAAGAGTGGCTTCCAAATAGTGAAGAAGTAATTAAAGCAGTTAAAAAAGTACTTTACCTTTAAAGTAATGGAGCTATAACTAGAGCAACTACTGCAATTAATTTCAATAGAATATTAAGCGAAGGTCCAGATGTATCTTTAAATGGATCACCAACTGTGTCCCCAACCACTGCAGCTTTGTGAGCATCAGATCCTTTTCTACCATCCTCTTCAATCATTTTTTTTGCATTATCCCATGCTCCTCCAGCATTTGATTGAAAAATAGCCATCAAAACTCCACATGAAGTAACACCAGCAAGAAGACCTCCTAACATTTCAGCTCCTCCAGCAAAACCAATTATTACTGGAACAGAAATTGCCATTAATCCAGGTAATACCATTTCTCTTAATGCAGCTTGTGTGGAAATTTCCACACATTTACTATATTCTGCTACACCATCAGCTTCATTAAAAATCTTTAAATCTTCTTTTGTTGCCTTTGAAAGATCTGAATCATACTTTCTCATAATTTCAAGAGCTGCTTTAAGTTTAGGAAGATCTCTAAATTGTCTTCTAACTTCTTCGATCATACTCATCGCTGCTTTACCAACTGCTTTCATTGAAAGAGCAGAAAAAACAAAAGGTAACATTGCTCCTAGAAGTAATCCGGTCATTACAATTGGCTTTGAAATATCTATTGAAGTAATTTCTGCGGTCTGCATAAAAGCTGCAAACAATGCTAAAGCAGTTAATGCTGCTGATGCAATTGCAAAACCCTTACCAATAGCTGCAGTTGTATTTCCTACAGCGTCAAGTTTATCTGTTCTTTCCCTTACTTTAGGATCTAAATCAGCCATTTCTGCAATCCCTCCAGCGTTATCTGAAATTGGACCATATGCATCTACTGCTAATTGTATACCAGTATTAGCAAGCATTCCAACTGCAGCAATTGCAATACCATACAATCCAGCAAACTCATATGAAAGAAGAATCGCAGCACAGATAAAAATAATTGGTAAAGCCGTTGAAATCATACCAACACCTAATCCTGCAATAATAGTAGTTGCAGCACCAGTTTCAGATTGCTCTACGATTGAAAGAACAGGCTTTTTACCAGTTGCTGTATAATATTCGGTTACTTTTCCAACTGCAAGTCCTGCTAACAAACCACTTATTGTTGCACCAAAAACACCATTTGAAGTATATACAATCTCATTAAATACCCATGATTCAGGAAGTAAATTTTGTATTAAAAAATATGTAACAACAATCATTAATCCTGCTGATAGAAACTCTCCTGTATTAAGAGCTTTATGTGGATCACCACCTTCTTTAACTCTAACAAAGAAAGTACCAATTATAGACATTATAATTCCAGCAGCAGCTATGTAAAGTGGAAGTAATACAGCATTTATTTCAATTCCAGAAAATTCAGATAAACCAACATAGGCAGCTCCTAAAACCATTGCACCAATAATAGAACCAACAAATGATTCAAATAAATCTGCACCCATTCCAGCAACATCTCCAACATTATCTCCAACATTATCTGCAATTGTTGCAGGGTTCAAAGGATGATCCTCAGGAATACCTGCTTCAACTTTTCCAACAAGATCAGCACCAACGTCAGCAGCTTTAGTGTAAATTCCACCACCAACTCTAGCAAATAAGGCAATTGAAGACGCACCTAATGAAAATCCTGATAATACTTGAATTACAGTATTTATGTCAGTAAACATTGGTCTATAAATTATAAACAAAGATCCAAGTCCAAGAACACCAAGTCCTACAACACCCATACCCATTACAGATCCACCAGAAAAAGCAATTTCAAGTGCTTTTCCAATAGATTCTTGAGCAGCATTTGTTGTTCTTACATTAGCTTTGGTTGCAACTTGCATACCTATAAATCCAGCTAATCCAGAACAAAAAGCACCAACAACAAACGATACAGCAACTAACCAGCTACTACCTTCGTTTATTCCTTTAAATGCTAGTAATACAGCAGTTATTATAACAAATACTGATAGTATTTTATATTCAGCTTTAAGAAAGGCCATAGCGCCATCAGCAATATTTTTTGCAATTTCTGCCATCTTAGCATTTCCAACTTCTTTTTTAGAAATTGATAAGTTTTTAATAAAAACAAAAATTAAAGCTAGAATTCCAGCTGTGGGGATAAGATATATGTAGTCCATTTTTTAAATTTTTTTCAAATATAATACAATGATAAAAATGGTGAGCAAAAATATTGAGAAAGATGTAACTAAAGTTCCTTTTTAATGAGTTCAAGGATAGTTTCATAATCAGTCTTATTTTCGACAAAATCTAGATCATCTACATTAACCTTTAGGAGATTACCGCTATTATAGTTCGTAATCCATGCTTCATATCTCTCATTAAGCCTACTCAAATACTCAATACTAATTGTCTTTTCGTAATCTCTCCCACGTTTGTGAATTTTATTAACTAAGTTAGGAATACTACTTTGAAGATATACTAATAGATCTGGTGGTTTAACTAGATTTAACATAGTGTCAAACAAAGACAAATAATTATCATAGTCTCTCTGAGTCATTAATCCCATTGAATTTAGGTTAGGAGCAAAAATAAATGCATCTTCATAAATGGTTCTATCTTGAATTACATTTTCATTTACTTTATCAATTGCAACTAACTGTTTAAAACGACTGTTTAAAAAATATATTTGGAGATTAAACGACCACCTTTCCATATGATTGTAAAAATCATCTAGATATGGATTGGCAATTACATCTTCATAATATGGTTTGTATTTTAAACTTTTTGAAAGTTGTTTAGTTAGACTGGTTTTTCCAGCACCAATATTTCCTGCTATAGCTATTCTCATAATTTTAGCCAAAGTAGGAGGTTTTTTTTAAAGAAAAAAGAAGAATAATTTGAAATATATATTTTTTTTATACTTTTGTATAGAACAGAGGAAGGATTTGACTGATTGCAACCTCTTAAAAAAATTGCTAAAGCAGTAATTCTTTTTACTCGCAATCTTTCATTCTATTTCTCACAAATTTATTTTATGTCGTATTTATTTACGTCCGAATCAGTTAGTGAAGGACACCCAGATAAGGTATCGGATCAAATTAGCGATGGTATATTAGACAATTTTTTAGCTTTTGACCCTAATAGTAAGGTGGCTTGTGAAACTCTTGTAACAACTGGACAAGTGATACTCTCAGGAGAGGTGTCTAGTTCTACTTACATTGATGTTCAAGATATTGCCAGAGATGTGATAAAGGACATAGGTTATAATAATGACCAATATAAATTTTCTGGGGAATCTTGCGCTGTTATGTCATTAATACATGAACAATCAGAAGATATTTTAAGAGGAGTAGAAAGAAATAAAAAAGAAGATCAAGGTGCTGGAGATCAAGGAATAATGTTTGGTTATGCGTGTAACGAAACTGATGACTCCATTCCATTAACTTTAGATATTGCCAATAGATTGTTATTAGAACTTTCAAATCTTAGGAAATCTAAAAAAATTCCATACTTAAGGCCAGACTCTAAGTCTCAAGTAACTGTTGAATATGATGAAAATGATAATCCATTAAGGATTGATACAATAGTAGTTTCAACACAACATGATGAATTTGATAGTGATGATGAGAGAATGCTAGATAAAATTAGAAAAGATATAATTGAGGTTTTAATTCCAATCGTAAAGAATGGTTATTCTTCTGAAATTAAAAAATTATTTAATAAAAATATTAAATATCATATTAATCCTACTGGTAAATTTGTTATTGGAGGCCCTCATGGTGATACTGGTTTAACTGGGCGTAAAATAATAATAGACACATATGGGGGAAGAGGAGCTCATGGCGGAGGTGCTTTTAGCGGTAAAGATTCAAGTAAAGTAGATAGAAGTGCTGCATATGCTGCAAGACACATCTCTAAAAATTTAGTAAAGGCAGGAGTCTCTGACGAAATATTAATTCAAGTTGGATATGCTATAGGTGTTGCAGAACCAGTATCACTTAATGTAAACACTTGTGGGAAGTCTAAACTAAGTATTTCAGATTCAAAACTATCGAAAATAGTCAACGAAATGTTTGACTTAAAACCTCATTCGATAGAATCAAGATTTAAATTAAGAGATCCTATTTATCTTGAAACAGCTTCATATGGACATATGGGCAGAAAATCTGAAAAAAAAACCAAAACATTTAACTCAAAATATTCTGGAGTTAAGAAAATTGAGGTTGAGCTTTTTCCTTGGGAAAAGTTAGAATATGTTAACCAATTAATTAAAACACTTAAAACATGAATCATAATGATCAAACCCTAGCATTACATGCTGGGCATAACACAACTAAAACTGAAGGAACTAGAGCAGTTCCTATATATCAAACAACATCATATGTTTTTGATAATACTGACCATGCAGCTAATTTATTTTCTTTGGCTGAACCTGGGTATATATATACAAGATTAAATAATCCAACAGCAGATGTCCTTGAACAAAGATTAGCTTCTTTAGAAGGGGGTATTGCTGCAGTTGCAACTTCATCTGGATCAGCTGCACTAGCTACAACTCTTTTGACACTTTTAAAAACAGGAGATCATATTGTTGCTTCAAATAGTTTATATGGGGGGACTTATAACTTGCTAAATGTTACTTTACCAAGATATGGTATTACAACTACTTTTGTTGATCCTGATGACATTGAAAATTTTTCAAAAGCAATCAATAAGAATACTAGAGTTGTCTATATAGAGAGTATAGGTAATCCTAAACTTGATATTCTAGACATAGAATCTATTTCAAAAATTGCAAAAGCATCAAAACTTCCATTAATTGTTGATAACACTGTTGCTACGCCATATCTATTAAAACCAATAAGTTATGGAGCAGATATAGTTATTCACTCTACAACAAAATATATTACTGGAAATGGAACTTCAATTGGAGGTGTAATAATTGATGCTGGAAACTTTGATTGGAGTAGTGGCCTATTTGATGAATTTACAGAACCATCTGCAGGATATCATGGATTAGTATATCATGAAGCACTAGGACCAGCTGCATTTATAGCTAAAGTCAGAATAGAGGGATTGAGAGATCTAGGTAGTGCTCCAAGTCCATTTAATTGTTTTCAAACTATTCAAGGTCTTGAAACTTTATCAATTAGAATAAAGAAACACTCTGAAAATGCATTAAAAATTGCGGAATGGCTTGAAAATCAAGATGAGGTAGCTTGGGTTAATTATCCAGGTTTAAAGTCTTCTAAATATCATAATTTATCAAAAAAATATTTAAAAGATGGGCAAAGTGGGATTGTTACTTTTGGTTTAAAAGGTGGTTTTGAGTCTGCTAAAAAATTAACTGATAGTACAAAGATATTTTCATTACTAGCAAATTTTGGAGATTCAAAATCTTTAATAATTCATCCATCAAGTACTACTCATCAACAATTAAATGAGGAACAACAAAAATCGACAGGTGCTACAGCAGATCTTGTGAGACTTAGTATTGGTCTTGAAGATCCTATTGATTTAATTAATGACCTTAAAGATGCTTTGGGCTCAATATAATATTGGAAGAAGAATTAAAATATATACTACTAGAGAATTTTGAAACTTTATCTGGAACAAAGGTTAATAAGATTAATCTTAGCTACCAGGTCTTTGGAAAGAAATTAGGGAGTGCTCCAGTTATTCTTGTTAATCATGCATTAACTGGGAATTCTCTTGTTTCTGGAATAAATGGGTGGTGGAGTGAGATAATAGGAAATGAAAAACCAATTAATACAAATAAGTACTCAATTTTATGTTTTAATATTCCAGGTAATGGTTTCAATGAAAATAATTTTGATTATGACTTAGACTTTAATCTTGGTGATATAGCATTATTATTTATTAAAGCCATTGATGAGCTTAATCTTCCAAAGCTTCATGCCATTATTGGAGGTTCAATTGGAGGATGTTTAACTTGGGAAATGATAGCATTAAAAAATGATTTAGCATCATTAATAATTCCAGTTGCTGCAGATTGGAAAGCAAATGATTGGCTTTTAGCAAATACTTTCCTTCAAGACAGAATCCTAAAAAACTCCAGAGACCCTGTAAGTGATGCTCGAATACATGCAATGACATTTTACAGAACTCCAAAATCTTTAAATACAAGATTTAGCAGAACAAAAAATTTAGATAAAAAAATGTTTAATGTAGAATCATGGCTTAGTCACCATGGTAAAAAACTTCGTCAAAGATTTAGTCTTGAATCATATTTGTTTATGAATAAACTTTTGAGTTCCACTGACATTACTCGTGATGGTGAGAGTTTTGAAACTAAAATTTCTAAAATAACATCTTCAATTCATATAATATCTGTCGATTCAGATATTTTCTTTTTACCTGAAGAGGACAATGAAACATATACTATAGCTAGAAAAAATAATATTAATATTAAGAATCATATTGTTAACTCTATTCATGGTCATGATTCTTTTTTGATTGAAACAAAACAAATTTCAGATATCTTTATAAAAATATTTTAAAAATGGCAGTTTACTTAGACAGAGTTAATGACAAATATTTATTTGAGTTAACCAATAAAAATGGACATCAAGTTTTTCTAGACAGGAAATATTCTCCTGATTATAATGTTAAAGGAGTGAGTCCAATGGAGTTATTATTAATGGGTGTTGCAGGATGCAGTAGTATAGATATTATATCTATTTTAGAAAAACAAAAACTGAATCCTGTTTCATATAAAATGGAAGTTGAAGGAGAAAGAGAATCAATTCCTGGTGAACCCTATAAAAAAATTCATGTAAAGCTTTACATCGATGGTGATATTCCTGGTGAAAAGATAATTCGAGCAGCAGCATTAAGTTTTGATAAGTATTGCTCAGTTTCAAAGAATCTTGAGAAGTCTACTTCAATAGAGCATTCTATTTATCTAAATGGATCTATAATTAAAAAATAGACTAAAAAATTTGTTTTTATGTATACCTATTATACTTTTGTTTAATAATGACAAATAATTTTAATTTTTATTATAACTATTATTACTTCTTTAATCAGAAGAAAGGATAACTATGTTATAAAAAGAAATTAAATATACTAGTCCTGTCAAATCAGGACTTTTTTTTTATATGAAAGTATCAATTCAAGGAATTAAAGGATCATTTCACCATATGGTGGCAAATCATTATTTTGATTCATTTGAGTTAAATGAGTGTTTGACTTTTGAGAGCCTTGTTAAATCAGTAGTTAATAATGAATCAGAGTATGGAATAATGGCTATAGAAAATTCAATTGCAGGTTCTATACTCCCTAACTATGCTCTTATAGATGAGTATAATCTTTCAATTATTGGAGAATACAGTTTAAGTATAGATCATAATTTAATGTGTCTTCCAAATCAAAATATTACTGAAATTAAAGAAGTTCACTCTCATCCAATGGCGTTATTACAATGTTCTAAGTTCTTTAGTAATTACCCTCATATTAAATTAATTGAAACTGAGGATACCGCTTTATATGCTAAAAATATAAGAGATAATAAGATCAGTGGTGTAGGAGCAATTGCAAGTTTAGATGCATCTAAAATATATACTTTGCAAATTTTGGAATCTTCTATTCAAACTATCAAAAATAATAAAACGCGATTTGTAATTCTTGAAAAGAATAAAAATAATAAAATGGACTATGATAAAGCTGCTCTTAAATTTATTCTTGATCATAAAAGAGGAAGTTTAGCCACAGTATTGAATATGATGAGTGATTGTAGTTTAAATCTTACAAAGATTCAATCTTTACCAGTTATTCAAACTCCTGGCAAATATGCATTTTTTGTTGACATTACTTTCAAATCAATTGAAAATTACCAAAAAGCAGTTAAAATTATTGAATTAATGGCTCAAGAATTTAAAATTCTAGGTGAGTATAAATATCAAAAATCATGAAAGTTGGTATAGTAGGTTTAGGTTTAATAGGTGGATCTGTTGCTTTAAAATTAAAGGAAGTAAATAATAATATTACTATTTATGGTTTTGATCAAAATAATCGTTCACTCGACTTTTCATTGAAAAATGAAATTATTGATAAAAAGTTTGATCCTGACTCATTATTAGACTTTGATTATTTATTTCTTGCAATACCAGTTGAATCAATTAAAAAACAACTAAAAAGTATTCTAGATAAAATATCTGAAAAAACTTTAGTAATTGATTTAGGTTCAACAAAATATGAAATTTGTAACTCTATAAAAAATCATAATAAAAGAGAAAACTTTTTAGCAGCCCACCCTATAGCTGGTACAGAATTTTCAGGTCATGTTGCAGCAAAAAAAGATTTATTTGACAATAAGGTTATGATTTTGTGTGAAACTGAAAACACAAACTCTATTTTACTTTCAGGCGCAATTAAAATCTTTAAAACTTTAGGAATGAGTATTAAGACAATGGATTCAATAGATCATGATAAACATATTGCCTATGTATCTCATTTGTCTCATATTTCATCTTTTATGTTAGGTAAAACAGTAATGGATAAAGAGGACAATGAACAGACAATTTATGATATGGCAGGAAGTGGGTTTGAATCAACTGTCAGATTAGCAAAAAGTTCTCCTGAAATGTGGTCTTCAATTTTTATTGAAAACAAAAAAAATATTATTGAATCTCTTGAGGAATACATATTAAATATTAATAATTTTAAAAAGTTAATTGAAAGTAGTGATCAAGAGAATCTTAATGCTGAGATGAAAAAAATCAATGGAATTAAAGGAATTTTAAAAGGAATTAACTAGAAAATTATGGAAAATAAAAAAGAGTATAGGAATTGGCTTAATAAGATGAATTTGGATCATCCTCTTGTTATTGCTGGGCCATGTAGTGCGGAAACTGAAGAACAAGTTTTAAAAATTGCACATGAGTTAAAAGATACTGATGTAAGTGCGTATAGAGCTGGTATTTGGAAACCAAGAACAAGACCAGGAATGTTTGAAGGAGTAGGTGCAATTGGATTGAAGTGGTTAGAAAAAGTAAAAAAAGAAACAGGCTTATTAATTGCAACAGAGGTTGCAAATTCTGTTCATGTTGATCTAGCACTAAAACATGATGTTGATATATTATGGATTGGAGCAAGATCAACTGTAAGTCCATTTATTGTTCAAGAAATTGCAGATGCATTAAAGGGAACAGACAAGACAGTTTTAATAAAAAATCCTGTTAATCCTGATTTATCTCTTTGGATGGGTGGTGTAGAAAGAATTTATAGTGCAGACATAAAGAATATTGGGGTTATTCATAGAGGTTTCTCTTCATATGATAAGTCTAAATATAGAAATAATCCTGAATGGCAAATTGCTGTTGAATTTCAAAATAATTTTCCAGATATTCCTCTGATATGTGATCCTTCTCACATAGCAGGTAAAAGAGATTTAATATATGATTTAAGCCAAACATCACTGGATCTAAATTATGATGGTTTAATGATTGAATCTCATTGGGATCCTGACAATGCATGGAGTGATGCTGCACAACAGGTTACGCCTAAAAGTTTAATTCAAATAATGAAAGATCTTAAAATAAGAGAGAAGACTTCTCAGGGAGAAGATTATCAAAATCAATTAAATAATTTGAGATCTCAAATTGATGTTGCAGATCAAAATTTATTGACAACGCTAGGTAAAAGAATGAAAGTTGCAAAAAATATCGGGAAACTAAAGTCAGATAATAATGTCGCAATACTTCAAAATAAAAGATGGAATGAGATATTAGGTAAGATGATTTTAGATGGAGAAGACCATGGATTAAGTGAAGAATTTATACTAAGATTTTTTAAAGCAATACATCAAGAATCTATTAATAACCAAAAGAAAATTTTAAATAAATAATCAAAAAAATGTTATCAGATAAAATCAATTCATTACCAATTTCGCAAACTGTAGCAATGACTGCTAAAGCTCATGACTTAAAGAATCAAGGTGTAGACGTTATTACTTTAAGCGCAGGTGAACCTGACTTTAATATACCTGATTATATAAAGGAAGCAGCCATCGCGGCTATAAATGAAAATTATCATAAATATTCTCCAGTTGATGGATTTTTAGATCTTAAAAAAGCAATTTGTAAAAAATTTAAAAGAGACAATAATCTTGATTATGAAACTGATCAAATTGTTGTATCTACTGGAGCTAAACAATCTATTGCTAATGTATGTATGTCTCTTATAAATAAAGGTGATGAGGTAGTGATTCCAACTCCCTATTGGGTAAGTTATAGTGCTATGGTATCTCTTGCAGATGGAATACCAGTATTTGTTCATCCAGATGAGGATGCAAATTATAAAGTAACTGCAGAACAGCTTGAGTCTGCAATTACTGAAAAAACAAAAATGATAATGCTTAATTCGCCGAATAACCCAAGTGGTTCGGTATTTAGTCAAGAAGAATATTTGGAATTCTCAAAAGTTTTACAAAAATACCCTGATGTAATTGTTGTATCAGACGAAATATACGAACATATAAATTATGGTTCTAAAAGTGTAAGTTTTGCAAGTCTACCTGGAATGTATGAAAGAACTGTAACTGTAAATGGAATATCTAAAGCATTTGCAATGACAGGTTGGAGAATAGGGTATCTAGCAGCTCCAAAATTTTTAGCAAAAGCATGCAATAAAATGCAGGGCCAAATTACAAGTGGTGCTAATTGTATTGCACAAAGAGCTGCAATTAAAGCATTGGAAGAATCTCCGGAAAGGATTAAATATATGGTTGATGAATTTAAAATTAGAAGAGATTTAATAATTGATCTAGTCAATCAGATTAATGGATTTAAAATCAAGCATCCTCCATCTGGAGCATTCTATATTTTTCCAGAAATCTCAAATTTATTTGGAAAAACATTTAGTGGCCAAACTGTAAATACTGCAAATGATTTGTCAATGCTAATTTTAGAAAAAGCTCATGTTGCTACTGTCCCTGGTGACGCATTTGGTTATCCAAATTGCATAAGAATTTCATATTCAGCATCTAAAGAACAAATAGAGGAAGCGATAAGAAGAATTAAAGATCTTTTATCTTGAATGAAATAGAAAAATATTTTCCAAATTTATCTAAAGAACAAATAGAAAAACTTAATAAGTTAATACCCTTATATACTTATTGGAATTCAAAAGTGAATTTAATATCAAGAAGAGATATTGATAATTTATTTATCAACCATATTCTCCATTCTCTAGCAATTGTAAAAATCATTAATTTTGAAGATGGATCAAATGTTCTTGATGTAGGAACTGGAGGTGGTTTTCCAGGTATTCCTTTATCTATTTTTTTTCCAAATGTCAATTTTACATTATTAGATAGTATAGGTAAAAAAATCAAAGTTGTAGAATCAATATCTAATGATTTATCACTTAAAAATGTCAGAACAGTTAATGATAGAGTAGAAAATCATTTTGATAAATATGAATTTATAGTTTCAAGGGCTGTATCAAGAATGAATAAATTTTATTCTATGGTTAGTAAAAATATAAATTCAAAATCCTTGAATAAATTACCGAATGGGATTGTCTCTTTAAAAGGTGGAGATCTTGAAAATGAATTAAAAGAATTTAAAAATAATCAGATTTATGAAATCTCAGAATTCTTTTCTTACGACTTTTTTGAAACAAAAAAAATTGTTTATATACCTTACTCAAATTAGATATTAACACTGATGAATTTCTCTAAACAAATTTTTATAGTTGTACTAATTATATTAACATTTGGCTGTAATTCTAAATCTAAAAATTTTGATAAAACATCAAAACCAAATCAAGATGCAAAGGTATTTGAAAAGAAAGAACTAAATCAGGCCCCCAAAAAAGAGAATGATAAATTTACATTGACAGATGATAATGTAATTGATTTTTTATTTGAATATGAAAAAAATAATAAAGAAAATCATGTTAGAATTCATACAACATTCGGTAATATAGATATATTGCTTTACGCTAACACTCCTTATCACAGATCAAATTTTATTTACTTAACAAAAAAAAAATACTTTGATGGGACACAATTTTACAGAGTAATTAATGATTTTGTAATCCAAGCAGGAAATAGTGATAATATAAAGGTTTCCAAAAAAAGAAAAGTGATTGGAAAATATCTTTTACCAAATGATTTTGACAAAGGCCATACGCACAAAAGAGGAATAGTTAGCATGCCAAGTAGTTCAGTAGATAATCCCTATAAAATGGCTTCTCCTTTTGAGTTTTTTATAGTACAAAAAAAAGATGGAGCTCATCACCTAGACGGAAATTATACAATTTTTGGAAAAGTAATAGATGGAATGGAAACAGTAGATAAAATAGCTAATTTACCAACCGATAATAGAGATTGGCCATTAAATAATGTTTACATAAATAAAGTTTTAATTATAAATGATAATTAATTATCTAGCCCATAAATGGGTATGTAAAATCTTTAGCTGGTAGGAAAGTTTCTTTAATTAATCTAGGAGATGCCCATCTCAAGAGATTAAGGTAAGAACCTGCTTTATCATTAGTTCCAGATCCTCTCGCTCCACCAAATGGTTGTTGACCTACAACTGCACCAGTACACTTGTCATTTATATAAAAATTACCTGCACAATTTTGAAGCTTATCTACAGCATCGCTAAGTATATACCTGTCTTCACAGAAAACTGCCCCAGTTAATGCATATTCAGAAGTTTCATCAACAGTTTTTAGTGTTTCTTCCCATTGATCATCTTCATATTCATAAATAGTAACTACTGGTCCAAATAATTCAGTTTCCATTGAATAATAATTTGGGTTGGATGTCTTAATAACTGTAGGTTCTATAAAATACCCTTTAGATTTATCATATCCGCCGCCAATTGAAATTTCTGCATCTTTATCAACCTTAGCCTTTTCAATTGCATTAACTAATTTATCAAATGAACTTTCATGAATAACAGCGGTCATAAAATTTTTAAAATCTTCAGGACTTCCCATTTTTATTTTACTAATACCAGATTTTAATTTTTCAAAAAACTCTTTCGATATTGATTTAGGGATATAAACTCTTGATGCAGCAGAACATTTTTGGCCTTGAAATTCAAATGCGCCTCTAATAACTGCAGTAGCTAATTCTTCAGTGTCTGCAGAGTTATGAGCTAAAATAAAATCTTTACCTCCTGTTTCACCAACAATTCTGGGATATGAATTATAATTCTCAATATTAGTTCCAATTTTTTTCCATAAACCTTTAAAAACTGATGTAGATCCAGTAAAATGAATTCCAGCAAAATCCTTTGAATCTAACACTGTATTTGTAATCATCTCTGGATCTCCGTAAACTGCATTTATAACTCCATCTGGAAGACCAGCTTCTCTGAATACATCAATAACAATCTTTGCAGAAAAAATCTGATGATCACTAGGTTTCCAAACAACAGTATTTCCCATCATTGCAGCACTGCCAGGAAGATTACCAGATATTGCGGTAAAATTAAATGGAGTTATTGCATAAACAAAACCCTCAAGAGGTCTATACCCAAGTCTATTCCAAACCCCTGGATCTGATTTTGGTTGTTGGCTATATATATGTTGCATACTATAAACATTAAACTTTAAAAAATCAACCAACTCACATGCTGCATCAATTTCAGCTTGGAAAATTGTTTTAGATTGAGCTAACATCGTAGCGGCATTAATTCTATCTCTGTAAGGACCTGCTACAAGCTCTGCTGCTTTTAAAAAAATGGCTGCTCTTTCTTCCCACTTCATATTTGCCCATTCATCTTTCGCATCTAAGGCAGATTTTATTGCTAGTTCAACATGTTTTTTTTCTGCTAAATAATATTTACCAAGAATATGTTTATGATCATGAGGGGGTGACATATTTGAGGTTTGAGAACTTTCAATAAATTTACCACCAATCCACATTTTTACATCTGTTGTAGAATCTTTAAGTTTTTTATAAGTTGCAAGTACTGATTCTTTTTCTGGACTCCCTGGCTTATATTCCTTTATAGGTTCATTGACTGGATTTGGTACATTAACAATAGAGTTATTCATAACATAAATTTTGCTTATCAAATTTAAATTAAATTGATAATAATTTTAATAAAAATACTTTTTTTTCTTAAAGTGTTTATAGTAAATTTGCAGTCACAAATTACTAATATTTCATGTCTAAAGACATAAGCATTAAAAACGGTGCTAATTTATATCTAAAAGGGCTAGCTTCAAAAGAACTTGAAGTTGCAAAAAAAAGCTTAACCTACGCTATAAACCCCGACAACTTTTTTTCTCTAGTTCCACGTATGCTTGTTAAAGAAGGAGATAAAGTTTCTAAAGGTCAACCAATTTTCCATGATAAAAATGATGAAACAATAAAAATTGTTTCTCCAGTTAGCGGAAAAGTTAAAGAAATTAGAAGAGGTGCAAAGAGAAAAATATTATATGTTATAATTAAGGCTGAAGGCGATGATGTTATAAAATTTGATATTCCTGAGTTACAAAAAATCACTAAAGAACAAATAATTGAACTTCTTAGTGAGTCAGGCTCATTAGCTTATATAAGACAAAGACCTTATAATATAATAGCAAAGACTAATAAGTTACCAAAATCAATCTTTGTATCAACTCATTCTACTGCTCCATTTGATGTTGACTATGATTTTTTAATGAGTAATAGAGTTGATGATTTGCAAACTGGTATTGACATTATGAGTGCAATAATTGATAAACCAATCAATTTTTCAATTACACATAAAAAAGATAGTGGTTTTAAAAACTTAAATAATGTTGAAATCTACAACATCAAAGGTGTTCATCCTTCTGGAAATGAAAGTTTTCAAATAAATAAAATTGACCCTCTGAATTTTGGAGAAACTATTTGGGTAATTAAACCTGAAGACCTCTCAAATATTGGAGCTTTTTTTAGAACTGGTGTTTTCTCTTCATCAAGAACTGTAGCCATTTCAGGAGATTCATTAAAATCACCAAAATATTACAGTACTGTTATTGGAGCTTCAATTTCATCATTAATTAATAGTGATGACATGAATGATATTAAGAATTATAGATTTATAAATGGTGATCCTTTGAGTGGATCAAAAGTTGAATATTCAGAATTCTTAGGATTTTACAACAACTCTCTAAGTGTAATTGAAGAAGGAAATCAGTATAGAATGCTTGGATGGCTCCCTTTCATGTATAACTCTGTTCCTAGTTTTTCAAAAACTTCATTTTCATGGTTATTAGGGGGGGCAAAAAAAGTTAATACAAATCTTAATGGTGAAGAGAGAGCTATTGTTGTAACAGGAGAAATGGAAAAATATTTCCCAATGGATATATTTCCAATGCAATTGATAAAAGCATGTATGAGAGGTGATATTGAAAAAATGGAATCTTTGGGTATCTATGAAGTTATTCCAGAAGATTTTGGTTTAGTTGATTTTTCTTGTACATCAAAAATTGAAGCTCAAGAAATAATTAAAAGTGGAATAGAAATAATGTTAAAAGAAGTAGGATAATGAATTTTATTAGAAAACAGGTAGATGTATTAAAAAAACCATTCCTTAAAGGGGGAAAATTAGAAATGTTATATCCTGCTTTTAATGCATTTGAAACTATGCTTTTTGTTCCTGACCATACTACTTCAAAAGGATCTCATATTCGTGATGGAGTTGATTTAAAAAGAACAATGATAACGGTTATAATTGCTCTTTTACCAGCATTATTTTATGGAATATATAATACAGGTTATCAATACTTTATTCAAACTGGTCTTGATTTTACATTTTTAGATGCAGTTCTTCATGGGGCTTACAAAATTTTTCCAATGATTGCAGTTTCATATGCAGTTGGTTTAGCAATTGAGTTTGCATTTGCAGTTTATAGAAATCACCCAGTTAACGAAGGATACCTAGTAACAGGTCTTCTTATTCCAATGATAATGCCAATAGATATGCCATTATGGATGTTAGCAATCTCTGTTGTTTTTGCTGTATTAATTGCCAAAGAAGCTTTTGGTGGAACAGGAATGAATATACTTAATCCAGCCCTAACTGCTAGAGCTTTTGCATTTTTTGCATATCCCACTTTTATGTCGGGAGATAAAGTATGGGTTTCAGAAGCAAGTAATGTAGATGCAATATCTGGTGAAACTATACTTGGAGCTCTTGCAGCCAATGGAGATGTAACATATTCATCTTTAAATATGTTTATGGGAGCTATTCCAGGATCTGTTGCTGAAACTTCAGTATTTTTTGTGCTAATAGGAGCCTTAATCTTAATCTCAACTGGAGTAGGTAGCTGGAGAATAATTATAAGTGGAATTCTTGGCGCTTCATTAGTAGGAGTCTTGTTTAATTTTTGGGGTGCTAATTCTTTGATGAGTTTTGATTGGTATAATCATCTTTTAGTTGGTGGTTTTGCATTTGGAATTGTCTTTATGGCTACCGACCCTGTCTCAGCTGCTCAGACAACAAAAGGCAAGTGGATATATGGATTTTTAGTTGGGGTTTTCTGTATTTTAATTAGAGTATTTAATCCTGCTTATCCTGAGGGAGTTATGTTAGCAATACTGCTGATGAATGTCTTCGCTCCACTAATTGATCACTATGTGATTGAAGCAAATGTTTCTAAAAGAAGAAAAAGATGGGCTAGTATTAAATTAAAAACTTCATAATGAATAGAGACTCTAATAGACATACATACATCTTTGCTGCCTTAATGGTTATCTCAGTAGCCTTTGTATTATCATTTACTTCTGAGTCACTTAAAGAATTACAAAATGCTAATGTAAAAAAAGAGAAAATGCAAAATATTCTTTCAACGGTTGGGATTAATGTGAGTAGAGATGAATCTGAATCTCTTTATAAGGATTACATCTCCGAAGAACTTTCTTTAAAATCTGATGGAACAATTGATAATGTAATTAATGCCTTTAATATAAACCTAGCATTAGAAGTTAAGAAAGATTCAGATATTCAGAGATACCCATTATATATTGCAAACGTTAAAAACGAAAAATTTTATGTTATTCCTCTGCGAGGAGCTGGATTATGGGCAGAGATTTGGGGTTATATTGCATTAAGGGATGATATTAATACAATTAAAGGCGTATCATTTGATCATAAAAGTGAAACTGCAGGACTAGGAGCTGAAATTACCGAAGACTGGTTTATTAATAGTTTCAATGATGAAAAGATAAAAGACATCCAAGGAGAATTTGTTGGTATATATGTATCAAAATCAAACAATGATCCTGACAATAATGATAAAATGGATAATGAAATAGATGCTATTTCTGGTGCAACTATTACTGGTGATGGGGTATCTGATATGATAAAAGAGAGAATTCAAAACTATCTTCCATATTTTAATAAAATAAGTAATGAATAAGGAAAAAGAACCATTATTTTCTAAGAAGAATAGGGCATTATTAACAGACCCTTTAGATGATGATAACCCAATTACCGTTCAAGTTTTAGGTATTTGTTCAGCACTTGCTATTACTGTTAAGCTTGAGCCTGCTGTTGTCATGACACTATCTGTAATATTTGTTATGGCTTCAAGTAATGTTATTGTCTCAATACTTAGAAATATTATTCCAACAAGAATAAGAATCATTGTTCAATTAGTCGTTGTAGCATCTCTTGTAGCACTTGTTGATCAGTTTCTAAAAGCATATGCATATGATGTTAGTAAACAATTAGCAATTTTTATAGGGCTTATAATTACAAATTGTATAGTGATGGGAAGACTTGAGGCGTTTGCTTTAGGAAATGGTGTTTGGAAATCATTTTTAGATGGTGTTGGAAATGCTGCTGGATATGGCTGGATTCTAATTATTGTTGCTTTTATAAGAGAATTATTTGGATCTGGTGAGTTATGGGGTATTCCTGTAATTCCTCAATTTATTTATGATTTAGGATATACTGATAATGGCCTTATGCTATTATCTCCTATGGCACTAATTATTGTTGGAGTTTATATATGGATACAAAGATATTATAACAGAAAATTAATTGAAAAAGACTAAATGGAAGATCTAGTTAACTTATTTATAAAAAGTATTTTCATAGAGAATATGGTCTTTGCATATTTTCTTGGAATGTGTTCTTATTTAGCAGTTTCAAAAACAGTAAAAACTGCAGTTGGACTTGGTTATGCAGTAATCTTTGTTTTAACCATTACAGTACCAATAAACTATTTAATAAATTCATATTTATTAGCTCCAGGAGCTCTTACATGGATTGGTCCTCAATTTGCAGATATTGATTTATCATTTTTAACTTTCATAATGTTCATAGCTGTAATTGCATCAATGGTTCAGCTGGTTGAAATGATTGTGGAAAAAGTTTCACCAAGTTTATACGGTTCACTTGGTATATTTCTTCCACTTATTGCTGTAAACTGTGCAATTCTAGGAGGATCTTTATTTATGCAACAAAAAGATTTTATAAATACGTTGGAATCTGCAATATACGGTTTAGGATCTGGTATTGGATGGTTTCTTGCTATTGTTGCAATAGCTGCAATAAGAGAAAAAATAACTTACTCAAATATTCCCGAACCTTTAAAAGGACTTGGTATAACTTTCATAATTACTGGATTAATGGCTTTTGGTTTTATGAGTTTTATGGGAATTAAATTATAAGAGATGGACATTAATGTAATAATTGCTAGTACTGTAGGCCTTTTTGTAATAACACTATTATTAGTGACAATGCTTTTGTTTGCAAAATCAAGACTTCTACCATCAGGTCCAGTAAAATTAATAATCAATGGAGAAAAGGATGTCGAGGTTAATTCAGGGGATACCTTATTAACAACACTAGGAAATAATAAAATATTTCTACCATCAGCGTGTGGTGGAGGAGGAACTTGTATCCAATGTAAGTGTCAAGTTGTTGAAGGTGGAGGAGAAATTCTTCCTACAGAAGAGCCTCATTTTACAAGAAAAGAAATTTCTGAAGGGTGGAGACTGGGTTGTCAAGTTAAAGTTAAACAAGACATGAAAATTGAAGTTCCTGAGGAGGTTTTCGGTATCAAAAAATGGGAAGCTAAAGTTAAAAGTAATTACAATGTTGCATCTTTCATCAAAGAATTTGTAATTGAAATTCCAGAAGAAATGAATTACAAAGCAGGTGGGTATATTCAAATCGAGATTCCAGAGTGTGATATAAATTATGAGGATATGGATATTACATCTCATCCTAAAGAACATCCAGATGATCCTCAAAAATTTAAACTTGAATGGGATAAGTTTCATCTATGGCCTTTAAATATGAAAAATAATGAAACTGTTGAACGAGCGTATTCAATGGCTTCCTACCCGGCAGAAGGAAAAGAAGTTATGTTAAATGTGAGAATAGCTACTCCACCATGGGACGGTAAAAAAAATAAATGGATGACAGTAAACCCCGGTATTGCCTCATCATATATTTTCTCAAAAAAACCTGGTGATACTGTTACAATTTCTGGTCCATATGGTGAGTTTTTTATAAATGAATCTGATGCTGAAATGTTATATGTTGGAGGTGGAGCAGGAATGGCTCCTATGAGATCTCATTTATATGAATTATTCAGAACTATTAAAACTGGAAGAAAAGTTACTTTTTGGTATGGAGGAAGATCAAAAAGAGAACTATTCTATGTTGATCAATTTAGAGCTTTAGAAAAAGATTACCCAAACTTCAAGTTTTATATTGCTTTATCTGAACCTTTAGAAGAAGATAATTGGAAAGTAAAAAATTCTCTAGATGCTGAGGGGGATGGTTTTACAGGATTTATTCATCAAGTAGTAATCGACAATTATTTGTCAAAACATGATTCTCCTGAAGATATAGAAGTTTACTTCTGTGGTCCTCCATTGATGAATATAGCTATTGCAAAAATGGCTGAAGACTTCGGAGTTCCTCCTGAGAATGTTAGATTTGATGACTTCGGTGGCTAATGTTATCCTTTAGAAAAATAGTTTCATTTTTTTTATTGTTGATTATTACTAGTTGTAATAATGATGTAAATGATTATAAGCGTATTAGAGGAAATGCACTTGGTACAACATATAGCATAATTGTCGACACTGAAATTAAAGAGAGTATAATCAAACAAAAGATTGACTCTATCTTTGAAGTTGTAAATAACTCTATGTCAACTTACATAGATACTTCAATAATATCAAAAGTAAATTTATCTGATAAACCAGTTAGTGTTGATTACCATTTTATAAAAGTTTTTAATAAGTCAAAAGAAATTTGGTCTTTATCAAAAGGTGCTTTTGATCCGACAGCTGGTTCTTTTGTTAATTTATATGGATTAGGCCCTGAAATTATTAGTAAAAAGATAGATAAATCTAAAATAGATAGTATAATTAAAATTGTGGGATTTGACAAAGTCTATCTAAGTAATGAAAATAAAATTATTAAGAATAATAAAAATATTTTTATTGACTTCAATGCTATAGCTAAAGGTTACTCAGTTGATTTAATTAAGGATTTATTTGAGGAAAATTTTCTTAAGAACTTCCTTATTGAAGTAGGAGGTGAGTTAAGTTCTAAAGGAAATGCTGAAAATAATAGAAAATGGAAAGTTGCAATTCAAAATCCGATTGAAATGAATACTTACTATAATCAAATTTTTCTGACAGATAAGTCATTAGCAACTTCAGGAAACTATAGAAAATTTAGAATTGATCCTGTAACTGGAGAAAAATATGTCCATATAATTAATCCACTAACAGGCGACCCTCTATCTAATAATATTCTAAGTGCTTCAGTTATTTCAGATACTTGTATTGAAGCTGATGCATGGGCAACTGCATTAATGGTTATGAATCCAATTAATGCTTTAGAATTAATCGATAAAATTGATGGCACAGAAATATTATTGTTAACCTCAAAAAACAATGAAATTTTTCCAATCAAATCTAAAGGTTGGGATTCAGTTACTAAATGATTTTTTTTGCAATTGGAATTAAATCATTTTTTAACAGACCATACCTAATTATCATTTCTTCAGAGAAATTATCTGAATAATTAATCATCTCAACTTGAAATCCTACTTGTTCAATCCGCTCTTTGTAATCAATTCCATATTCTCTTACATGATCATATTGACCAAAATATTTTTCTCTATCATATTGTGATGTTATTTTAGAATCTTCAAATGTTTTTTCTCTATTCACATTAATTGGAACTTGAAGTATAGCTATTCCATTTATGTTTAAAACCCTATAAATTTCTTCTAAAGCCATCTTGTCATCTTCAATATGCTCAAGAACATGATTGCATATTACAAGGTCAAATGATTCATCTTTAAATTTCATTGATTTTAAATCTCCTTTTATATCTGCGATTGGTGAATTAATATCAAATGTTAAATAATTCCAATGATTAAACTTCTTAAATTTTTTAAAAAATATTTGTTCTGGAGCTACATGGAGTACTTTTAAATTTGATTTTAAAATGTTTGTTTCATTATCAAGATAAAGCCATAGAAGTCTGTGCCTTTCTAAAGATAAAGTTCCAGGACATAAAGCATTTTTTCTGATAGACCTATATCCATAGGATAAAAATTTTGAGTAACTACTTCCATCTATAGGATCAATAAACTTATTTCCTTTAAACAATACTCTTAGTAAAGGTGTTAAATAAAAACTATATTTAATTAATAATTTTCTTGGTAGAAACTTCAATATATATTTCATCAATCAAAGAAATTTTTAAATCTTTTTTCTTCATCTGATTTTATACCTAAAGCATCATATATAAAATCAAAAGTTGAAAGAATTTCTGGCTTTCCATTAATTAATGCAATATTATGTTCAAAATGGGCACTATATAGACCATCCAAAGTAACAATTGTCCATTCATCATCATCAAGACTAATTTTTTCTGTTCCTAGATTTATCATAGGCTCAATAGCAAGAACTAATCCATTTTTAATAATTTTTCCTGTACCCTTTCTACCATAATTTGGAACTTCAGGTTCCTCATGTAAATTCTCGCCTAATCCATGTCCAACAAGTTCTTTAACGATACCATATCCATGTAAATTAATATACCTTTGAATTGCACTTCCAATATCACCAATTCTATTATTTTCTATCATAGCATCAATTCCTTCATAAAGAGAATTCTTTGTAACATCTAATAGCTTATTAATTTCTTTAGTTACTTCTCCTACTTTAAAAGTATATGCGTGATCTCCAAAATATCCGTCATTTATTACTCCGCAATCAATAGAAATTATATCTCCCTCATTTAAAGGTTTATCACATGGAATGCCATGAACTACTTGATTATTCACACTAATACATAAAGTATTAGGAAAATTATTATAGCCTTTAAAGCCTGGAATTGCATTATTATCTAGAATAAATTCTTCTGCAATTTTATCAAGATATAAGGAAGTTATTCCAGGTTTAATCTCTTTAGCCATAATGCCAAGAGTTTTAGAGACTAATTGTGCACTCTTTCGAATTTTTTTTATTTCGTCTATTTCTTTGAGTATCATTCTGAATAGTAAACGTGTTTATAATCTTTATTATTAATAATATTGAGTATATCTTTTTCTAAATTCTCATAAGGAAATTCAACTATTCTATTTTGTTCAATAGATCCATTGAAAAAAATAATAGTAGGTGTATTAGTTATATTTTTTCCGTTCTCATAGCCAGTAGATGATTTTTTTTCAGAATTTAGTAGAACTATTTTTAAGTTTTCCTCAGAAAAGTCTATTTCGTTTAAAATTTTTATCAATCTTGGAACCTCTCTTTCGCTATCATGACATTTAGTATTCATATAAATTTCTATTTGAAGTTCATGAATATTAGAAAAATCATTATTAAGTGTATTAGTATCTAGAACATAAGAATCATAATTATTTTTAAACCATTCTGTCTGTGGAGAATTAAATAGGTAATCTATATTAACAAGCCCTTCATTAGTTGAGTACTTATTATTTGAAGAACACCCTAGAAAAAATAATGATATTAGAAATATAGTTTTTTTCATAATAAAAGACTTTTTCCGTTCATCTCCTTTGGCTTCTTAATTCCAATGATATCTAAAATAGTTGGAGCAATATCTGCTAAAATCCCATTTTCTATTTCTTTAGAATCTGAGTTTACAATTATTATCGGTACTGGATTTATTGTATGTGATGTATTTTGAGAACCATCACTATTCATCATTTTTTCACAATTACCATGATCAGCAATAATTATAGAAGTATAATTATATTGATTTGCTATTTTAACTATTTCGCCTAGGTATTTATCAACTGATTCACAAGCTTTTATAGCAGCCTTAAAATCACCTGTATGACCAACCATATCTGGGTTAGCAAAATTTAAACATATAAAGCCATATTTTTCTTTCTTAATCTCTGTTATAACATTCTCTGAAACATCGCCAGCGCTCATTTCAGGTTTAAGGTCATACGTAGCCACTTTAGGAGAAGGGCACAGAATTCTTTCTTCTTTCTTAAATGGTTCTTCATAACCACCATTAAAAAAGAATGTAACATGCGGGTATTTCTCCGTTTCTGCAATTCTTAGTTGAGAGATATTATTTTTTGATATAACTTCACCAAGAGTATTCTTTAATTTTTTATTTTTAAAAATAGGTTTTGCTATTTTAAAACTCTCATCATATTCTGTAAGAGTATAAAAATTATTAATCACAGATTTCATACCTAATTCACTTTTATTTTTTTCACATAAAACAGAAGTCAGTTGTCTTCCTCTATCTGATCTATAATTAAAAAATATGATTGTATCGTTTTGTTTTAGCTGATGAACTGTATTCCCGTTTTTATCAGTTTTAATTATAGGTTCAATAAATTCATCAGTTATATTTTTACTATATGAGTCTTTTAACTCATTAATAAAATTTTTAGTTTTTTTACCATTTCCATTACAGATTAAATCGTAAGCTTTATAAATTCTTTCCCATCTATTATCTCTATCCATAGAGAAGTATCGACCAATAACAGTGGCAAGGTTTCCGCCCTTTTCTTTACAGAAAGTCTCCAATGTTTCAATATAATTAATACCAGATTTTGGATCAACATCTCTTCCATCTGTAAATGCATGAATGAATATCTTTTCTTTAACATCTGAAAGAGAAACTATAATTTCTTTAAGATGATCAATGTGTGAGTGAACTCCACCATCTGAAACAAGTCCAACTAAATGAATATTGGATGAATTTTTTTTTGAATATGATATTATTTCTTCAAATTGTTCTTTGTTATGAAATTCACCTGTTTCAATAGATTCATTAATCTTTAAGAGATCCTGTAAAACTATTCTTCCAGATCCAATATTCATATGACCAACTTCACTATTTCCCATTTGTCCTATAGGAAGACCTACCTTTTCTCCATGAGTAATTAAATAATTACTAGGATACTCCTTTAAAAGATTATTATAGTTAGGTGTGTTAGCTTTATCGGGAGCAGAGACTTCTTTATTGTTGGCAATACCCCACCCATCAAGAATTAGAAGTAAAACTTTCTTAATCAATTTTTTATTCAAATATACAAATATCATCAAGTAGATTTGTTAATATGAATAGGAAAAAATATATTGTTATTAAATTATGATTCAAGGAACTGTATATAAATCAACAGGTAGTTGGTATTTAGTAAAAGCTCAAGATAATTTTTTTGAGTGTAGAATAAAAGGTAAGATTAGACTTAAAGATATTTCTACTACAAATCCAATTGCTGTTGGTGACCTTGTAACCTTTGAATTAGAAAATGACGGAAAAGGTATCATATCTGACATACTTTCAAGAACAAATTATATTATTAGAAAATCAGTCAATTTATCTAAACAACACCATATAATTGCATCTAATATTGATATTTCAGTTTTAGTTGTGACTTTGAATAACCCTACCACTTCTAGGAACTTCATTGATAGGTTTCTTGTAAGCTGTGAAGCTTATGGTATTCCGGTAATAATTGCTTTTAACAAAATTGATACTTATAAAGGAGGAGATAATGATGAATCTGAAAGAATGATCAAAATATATAAAAAGATTGGATATAGTTGTGAGTTAATTTCTGCTAAATATGGAAATGGAATAGATGGAGTAATAGAGTTAATGAAAAATAAAACTTGTATTATTTCTGGACATAGTGGAGTTGGAAAATCTACCCTTATAAATTCTATATCTCCAAAATTAAAACTAAAGACAAAAGAGATTTCATCATCTCATAATCAAGGAAAACATACAACAACTTATGCTGAAATGTTTGATTTAGATGCAAATATTAGAGTTATTGATACACCTGGAATTAGAGGGTTTGGATTAGTTGATATATCAAAGTATGAGCTAGGAGATTTTTTTCCAGAATTTTTTAGTGCAAAAGAAAAATGCAAATTTAATAATTGTCTTCATCTTGATGAACCTGATTGTAATGTAAAAAAGAAAATTGGAAATGGTGAAATATTTGAAAGTAGATATCTTACATATTTAGATATGTTGAAGGATCAAAATATTTATAGAAAATCAGATGAAAGTAGTCATACAGAGAGTTAACAGTTCAAGTGTACGAATTGACCAAAAGATAAAAAGTGAAGTTGAAAGAGGACTTTTAGTTTTGGTTGGAATTTGTGAGGATGATAAAAAAAATGATGTTGAATGGTTAGTAAATAAAATACTTAATCTTAGAATATTTAATGATAAAGATGGTATTATGAATGATTCATTAATTGATATTAAGGGTGAAATTTTAATTATATCTCAATTTACTTTAATGGCATTAACAAAAAAAGGAAATAGACCTTCATA
>JABGTW010000029.1 GCA_018646865.1 Cryomorphaceae bacterium
CTCGCAAATTTTACTGACCTTTTATAAACTTCTGACCAAGTATATTTTCTATCCTCATAAACTACTGCTTCATAATTAGGATAAACATCTTTAGCTCTTTCTAAAAATGTTAACGGAGAAAGAGGAACATGATTTGCTTTATTCTTATCTAAACTTGTATCGTAACTACTCATAATTAATTAAACTTAAAATTCATTATATTAGAACTTCCTGATATTGCAGACTTATAATGAAATTCAGCTCTTGGTAAAACTTTGTCAAAATAAAATTTAGCTGTATTTATTTTATCTTCGTAAAACTTCTTATTAGACTCATAATCACTAAAACTTACTTCTAATACCTTAATCCACGAATAAGCTATTGATACATAGCCAAGTGTTTTTAAATAATCATTTGCAGCAGCACTAACATCATCTTTTTCAATTTTAGTTTTATCATCAATCCAGCCAGTAAATTTATACAATATATCTAAGTAATAATTTAATTCTTTAGAATATGATTTTACTTTTTCGTTGTTGCTATCACACTCACTTTTAACCATGTCTAAAAATTTTTTAATAATATTTCCATTTTTGTTTGAAAGTTTTCTAAAAACTAGATCGGTTGCTTGAACTGAATTTGTCCCTTCATAAATTGGCGTAATTCTATTATCTCTATATAATTGTTCAATCCCTTGATCTTTTGTGTACCCATAACCTCCATGAATTTGCATCGCATCATTAGTAATTTCCATTGCTAAATCAGTAAATAATGACTTCACTACAGGGGTCATTAACGAAACATAATCGGAAGCCTCTTGTTTAATCTTATCATCTGGATGATAAAGACTAACTTCCGTTTGTTGAGAGAGCCAAAAACATAGAGCTCTTTCTCCCTCAATTATAGATTTCATATTTAATAATGATTTTCTTATATCCGCATGTTCAATTATAAAATCTGCACCATTTATTGATTTTGTATTATTAGATTTACCTTGCTTTCTTTCTTTAGCGTAAGCCAGTGAATTTTGATATGCTATTTCTGAAATACCTAAACCTTGAATACCAACAACAATTCTCTCTAAATTCATCATAGTAAACATAGCGTTCAAGCCCTTGTCTTTTGATCCAATCATAAAACCAATTGCATCATCAAAATTCAAAACACATGTAGCAGAACCTTTAATGCCCATTTTACTTTCAATTGATCCTGTCGATATTCCATTCCTTTGTCCTACTGTTCCATCTTCATTTACAATAAATTTTGGAACTAAAAATAAACTTATACCTTTCGTTCCTGCTGGAGAATCTGTTGATCTAGCTAAAACCAAATGGATTATATTTTCTGTTAAATCATGATCACCTGATGTAATAAAAATTTTTTGACCACTAATTTTATAAGTACCATCAGTTTGTTGAGCAGCTTTTGTTTTTAATAAACCTAAATCTGTTCCACAGACAGGTTCTGTTAAACACATTGTGCCACTCCATTTTCCTTCAACTATTTTTGGTAAGTATTTCTCTTTAATTTCTTCTGGTGCATGATGATTAATACAATTGTATGCACCAATACTTAATTCGCTATATAATTTAAATGAGAGACTTGCTGACGAAAGCATTTCATCAAAAAATCCACTTACTGTTTTAGGCATACCTTGGCCACCATATTTAGAATCACAAGATAGTGATGTCCAACCATCTTCAATATATTTTTGGTAAGCTTCTTTATATCCTGGAGGTGTTCTTACTACTCCATTTTCTAAGACAGCAGGATTTTCATCACCTATCTTTGCTAACGGTAAGATTAAGTTTTGATTAATTTTTGCCGCTTCTTCTAAAATATCTTTTACTAAATCTAAACTGACTTCATCATATTTCTTTAAATCATTATAATTTTTATTATCTCTCAATTTTTCAAAGAGAAACAGCATATCATCTACTGGAGCAGTATAACTTGGCATAGATAAAGCTTAGAATAATTCTAGAATTATTGCAATTTTGAAATTATCGCATCGCCCATTTCAGAAGTTGATGTCTCTTTCATACCCTCTGACAGAATGTCTTTTGTTCTTAGGCCATCATTTAATACGTCTTGAACTGCTTTTTCCAAAGCATCCGCCTCATTATCTAAATCTAATGAGTATCTAAGAGCCATTGCAAAACTTAATATTGATGCAATTGGATTAGCAATTCCTTTGCCAGCAATATCAGGTGCTGATCCATGAATAGGTTCATACATCGCTCTCATTTCACCATCTTTGTTTTTGGCTCCTAGAGAAGCAGATGGCAAAAGTCCTAAAGATCCGGTTAACATCGAGGCTTGATCTGAAAGCATATCACCAAATAAATTATCAGTTACTATCACATCGAATTGTTTTGGGTTTCTTAAAAGCTGCATTGCACAATTGTCAGCTAACATATGACTTAATTCGACATCTTTATATTCTTTATCATGCAGTTCCTGGACTTCTTCTTTCCAAAGCTGTCCTGCTTCCATAACATTTGATTTTTCACAAGATGTAACTTTATTTGATCTTTTTTTAGCTAAATCAAAAGCAATTCTGGCTACTCTAGTTATTTCGCTAGTAGTATACGTGTGGGTATTAATTCCTTTTCTCTCACCATTTTCTATTGGTTTAATTCCTCTTGGTTCGCCAAAGTAAATTCCACCCGTTAATTCTCTAACTATCATTATATCCAAACCTGACACTATTTCAGGTTTAAGTGTTGAAGCATCCACTAATTGTTCAAAACAGATTGCAGGTCTTAAATTTGCAAATAACTTTAATTCTTTCCTTAATTTTAATAATGCTCTTTCAGGTTTCTTTGAAAACTCTAAATTATCCCATTTAGGTCCTCCAACAGCACCTAACATTACAACTTCACTCTCTAATGCTTTATAAAATACTTCATCAGTAATTGGGGTTCCATGCTTATCATATGAACATCCGCCAGCAAGATCTTCGTCCATCTCAAAATCTAATGACTTTTTATCATTAAACCAATTGATAATTTTTTTTACTTCACCAATAACTTCTGGACCAATACCATCACCTGGTAATAAAAGTATTTTTCTTTTTTTTACTTTAATCATTAAAAACCCATGGTTTTTTATTTTTTAAACTAGTTTCGAAATCTTCAATTTTGTCTGATTTTTTTAAAGATAGAGCAATATCGTCTAATCCTTCAAGCAAACATTTTTTCTTAAATGGATCTACTTGAAATTTAATTTCATTATTTCCATAAACAATTTTTTCTTCCTCTAAATCAACTGAAATTTCTTCTTTTCTATTAGCATATTCTGATAATTCTTTAATTTTTTCTTCTTCAAGTATTATTGGTAAAATTCCATTCTTAAAACAGTTACTATAAAAGATGTCTGCATAACTCGAACTAATAACACAAGTTATTCCAAAATCTAATAATGCCCAGGGTGCGTGCTCTCTTGAAGACCCACATCCAAAATTTTTACCAGCAATTAAAATTTTTGAGCTTTTAAAGGGACTTAGATTTAATGCAAAATCACTGATCTCTTTTCCTTGATCATCATATCTCATTTCAAAAAATAAGTTTTTTCCAAGGCCTGTTCTTTTAATAGTTTTTAAAAATTGTTTTGGAATAATCATATCCGTATCGATATTAACTATTGGCAGGTAAGCTGGAATACTTTTTAATTTATTAAATTTTTGCATTTAGTTTTGATACTTTCTAACATCGTCTAGATTTCCAGCTATTGCAGCTGCGGCTGCCATACCAGGGCTTACTAAATGTGTTCTTCCACCTCTTCCCTGTCTTCCTTCAAAATTTCTGTTTGAAGTAGATGCACATCTTTCTTCAGGTTTTAATTTATCTGCATTCATTGCTAAACACATTGAGCAACCTGGTTCTCTCCACTCAAAACCAGAATTAACAAATATTTTATCTAACCCCTCTTGTTCTGCTTGTTCTTTTACTAAACCAGATCCTGGAACAACCATTGCATTAACGTGTGATGATATTTTCTTATCTTTTAAGATTTTAGCAGCTTCTCTTAAATCTTCTATTCTTCCATTAGTGCAGCTTCCAATAAACACTTTATCTATCTTAATATCCTTAGCAGCCATATCTGGTTTTAAGCCCATATATTTTAAAGATCTTTCTATTGAATTTTTTTTATCTTCATCATTTTCA
>JABGTW010000035.1 GCA_018646865.1 Cryomorphaceae bacterium
CACTCTGGAGTTGGACTAATATATGTAGAGAATCTTATTGGGGAAAAAGACTTCAGGAATTTAATAGAAAAGATTAATAATATAAATACAAGGAAAGAATTGAATAGTCTCTTTTTAAATTACAATAAGGCTGATCTAAGTTGGTTTATTGATGATTATATTGGTAAAAGACAATCTCTTGACCTGAAGTTTAAAAGATTCAATAAGAATGAACTACAAGTCGAAGAGAAGAATAATATCTCCATACCCTACTCTATTGGTTTCTTAAAAAATGATTCAATAATTCAAAAAAATAATTTTGAAGACTATAATAAAATTGAAGTACCCAATATCGATTTTGACTACATAGTCATAAATCCTATAGTATCACTTCCTGAGTCAAACAAGAGTAATAACTGGGTTTACAATAAGTCCAAGAGTAACTTGAAACCTTTAAGAATAAAGTTAATAGGTGACCTTGAAAATCCTAAATATAAAGCCCTTTATTTGAGACCTGAAGTTACTTACAATTTATATGATGGAATCTCACCAGGTTTTAATATTTTAAATAAGGGTTTAAAAAATAAGCCTTTCAGTTATGAGGTGTTTACCCAGTATGCATCTAAAGAAGAAACTCTAGTTGGGTCACTAAACTTTAAATATCAAATCAATAATGAAGTTAAAAATAACTATTCAACTGTATTTAATTTATTCTATACGACTAATCATTTTGATGAAAACTTAAGATATCAGGTTTTTTCTCCTTCCATAAGAGTAAATTTTAGAGATAACAAAAACTTGAGATCTAAAATCAAGAAATCATTTACATTATCTCTATTTAATGTAAACAAAGACACTTATGTACAAAGCAATAATTCACTAGATAATTATTCTATATATAATTTAGGCTATTATTATTCCGACATAGGGATCATTAGATATCTTAAAAGCTCTATAAATACAGAGTTCTCAGATAATTTCAGTAAAATTAATCTTGTATTTGATTACAGAAAACTTCTTAAAAGTAATAGACAATTTCAAGCTAGAGTATATCTTGGAAAGTTTTTCTGGAATAATGATCAGTTTGATAATTTTAATTATAATCTCGAAAGATCTAGTGGGTATTTGTTTTCTCAAAATTATCTAGGGAGATCTGAAAGAACAGGTTTATTAAGCCAGCAATTTATAATGGCAGGTGGAGGTTTTAAATCCTTTTTTAATGATCCTACCACAAACAACTTTATACTTACAAGTAACTTAAATGTCGGTATCTGGAAATGGATAGAAGGTTACCTTGATATAGGTATTCTTAAAGATAGTGGTGAAGATTCTAGGTATTATTATGGAACAGGGTTAAGACTTAATCTTCTACCAGATTTCTTTGAACTTTACTTTCCTATAAGTTCTAGTAATGGATTTGAGCTTAATGATTTTAGATATAATAATAAAATTAGATTTATAGTTTCATACAACTTGGAATCGTTGAGTAGACTTTTCTCTAGAAGGTGGTTGTAATTAGTTTCATTTAATTATTTGTAAGTTTGCAATCCCTATGAGTATATCTAGTTCTACAAAAGAGGAGATTAGCTTAAAAAAATTTAAGGAAAAAGTAATAAATGATTTCAGGACAATATCCTTGAGTCGTGAAATAAGTGTCCAAGGTAGAAGAGAAGTTCTTCTTGGAAAAGGTAAATTTGGAATTTTTGGTGACGGAAAAGAATTACCTCAAATTGTAATGAGTCATTTCTTTAAAAAAGGTGACTATAGATCAGGTTATTATAGAGATCAAACAATATTAATATCTCAAGATTTACTTTCAGCAAGAGAGATTTTTGCAGCAGTATATGGACATCCTGATAAAGTGTACGAGAGAATGTCAGGTGGTCGACAAATGTCAGGTCACTTTTTAACAAATATTGTAGATGAAGAAGGTAATTGGATCGACCAAACAAAGAAAAAAAATCATATTTCAGATGTTTCGCCACTAGCTACTCAAATGTCTAGACTTGTTGGATTAGGTCTAGCCTCAAAAATTTACAGAAATAATAAAGTTAATAATTCTGAAAAATTTTCAAATAATGGTAATGAGATTGTATGGGGTACCATTGGAAATGCCAGTACAAGTGAAGGTGTATTTTTCGAAGCAGTTAATGCATGTGGAGTTCTTCAAATTCCAGCTATTATAAGTGTCTGGGATGATGACTACGGAATATCAGTTAATAATAAAGATCATACAACTAAAGAAAGTATATCTAAAGCTCTTTCAGGTTTTAAAGTAACATCTGAATCATCAGGAATTGAAATTCTTGAGGTTAAAGGTTGGGACTACCAATCATTAATAAAAACATATTCATATGCAGAAAAAATAGCTAGAGATCATCACATTCCCGTAATAATTCATGTAACTGAATTAACTCAACCTCTTGGTCATTCTTCATCAGGATCTCATGAAAGATATAAAACTGAGGAAAGACTTATGTGGGAGTCTCAGAATGATTGTAATAAGAAATTTGAAGAATGGATTATTAAAAATAAAATATGCTCAAATAAGAAGCTAGAAAATATCAAGAAAGAGATTTCAAATTATGTTAAAGATGAAAAAAAATTAGCATGGGATCTATATCAAAGACCTATAAAAGATGCTAAATCTGATTTAATTGAAACAATAAATACTCTAAATATTTCAATAAACAGTGAGAAGATTAATGAAATGTTTAATAATATAGACGATTCCAATTTCTCTGAAATTATTAAAATTTGTAGAAGGATAATATATGAACTAGATCCAGGAGATTCAAAAGATAGAAGAGATTTAATTAATTGGAAGAATAAGTATATTAATATTCTCTCAGAAAAATACTCTACTGATCTCTATTCCTTAAATTTAGAAACTCTCAAAGATCTTGATACAACAAGTCCTTCATACTCTGATGATGATCATATGGTTGATGGTAGAATAATTATTAGAGATAATTTTGATAAACTACTTGAAAATAATAATAAAATTTTCATTTTTGGAGAAGATGTTGGTATGATTGGAGATGTGAATCAAGGACTAGAAGGTTTACAAATTAAATACGGTAAGAATAGAGTTTTTGATACTGGTATCAGAGAGTCTACTATTATTGGACAAGGTATTGGTATGTCGATGAGGGGTTTAAGACCTATTGCAGAAATTCAATATTTAGACTATATCTTATACGCATTACAGATTCTAAGTGATGATTTAGCAACATTAACTTTTAGAACTCATGGTGGTCAAAAAGCTCCATTAATTATTAGAACTAGAGGACACAGACTTGAAGGTATTTGGCATTCTGGATCACCTTTGGGAGGTATGCTTGGTTTTTTAAGAGGGATATTTATACTTACTCCGAGGAATATGATCCAAGCAGCAGGTTTTTATAACTCTTTGTTAGAAATTGATCAACCAGCAGTTGTGATAGAACCCTTGAATGGTTATAGAACTAAAGAACAACTCCCATTAAATTACGGTGAATTTAAGACTCCAATTGGTGAAATAGAAATTCTTAAAGAAGGAAAAGATATTACTCTAGTTTCATACGGGTCAACTTTAAATATAGTCAATGAAGTGGCTAAAGAAATTAAAAAGTTTGATATAGATTGTGAAGTAATAGATGTTCAAAGTTTAATTCCCTTTGATTTATCTAAAAATATTTCTAAAAGTGTCATCAAAACAAATAGATTGATGATAATTGATGAAGATGTTCCAGGAGGTGGATCTAGTTTTATTCTACAAGAATTATTAAATAATCAGGATGTTTATGAGCACTTAGATAGTAAGCCATGTTTAGTGACAGCTAAAGAGCATAGGCCAGCATACGGATCTGATGGCGACTATATTAGTAAACCTTCATTCGAAGATATTTTTGAAGAAATTTATACTGTTATGAATGAAGCTAACCCTAGTAAATACAAAAATATTCTTTAATCTTATTTAAGAACAATAGTTGTTTCTATTAGTTTTTCATGAGTATATACTTTTACTTCTGTAATATTTCCATTTTTAATAGCATCATCTATAAAAGCATTTCCATCTGAAGATTTTTCTAAACTAACCTTAACATATTTAGTGTTTACTCTCTTTAACGAACCGGTTAAGGCATCTACACCCCATCCAATTAAAGAGAATCCATTTATAATTGCTACTAAGTTAAAATCCGAATCCATTATAACAACTCTTTCTCGATAATTATCAAGCCTAAAGTCTACCCTATCGTCTGCTTCTACTCTTAAAGTAGTGGGAGTTTTACCTTGTTCAAGTCCATTAATAAATACTAATGCACCAGAAGGATTAGATTCAAAAAGAACAGATCTTTTAGAACCGGTTAAAATAGAAGCACAAGAAGATAAAAGTAATAAGAGGGAGCCTGTGAAAATTAATTTTTTTATCATAAAGAAAGTTTTTAAGAACTGTAATATAAAAAACTCACCAGATTAAAGAGAATATAAATCTAATATTTAGCAGATTGGAGTCTACTTTAAAAGTTTATAGTTATAAAATATTGATATAATAAATTTTCAAAAATAAATTAAAGTTAATTTGATTTAAATATTTTATAGATCAAATCATTAAGAATTCCTATTTGATTGGTGTTATCAAACTCAATTCCTTTAGATCTTTTGTCAGCTTCCAGTAGGTATCCAAAAATTCTTGATATACGTTTCATAGAAAAAACAATTGAAGCTTCTCTATACTCATTTATGAAATATGGGTTTATTCCTAATAATTTAGATGCTTCATTCTTATTTTCAATAGAATGATAAATAAACAACTTATTAAAAAAAGAATAAACTGTACCAATAATTAAAGGCAAAGGGTATTTTTTTGTATTTTTTGACATGTATGATACAAGCTCAAGAGATTTATTGTAATTATTTTTTCCGATTACTTTAGTTAACTCAAAAAAGTTGTATTCTTTACTAAAACCTATTATATCTTCCACTTCCTCAGGTCTTATTATCTCATCTTTACTTGAATTAAGCTTAAGTTTTTCAAGTTCATTATCAATTTGTGAAAGGTCATTTCCTGTAAAATCAGCTATAATTTTAATTGAATTAGGATGAAGGTTTAATGACTTATACTTACATTGATTTTCTATCCAAGTATAGACGTGATTTTCATAAATTTTTTTAGACTCATAAACAATTCCATATTTTAAGGATGATTTATATATTTTTTTTCTTTTGTCTACATTATTATTAAAAGTCAAGACTAAAATTGATTTAGAATTGATATTCTCAATGTATGATATTATGTTTTTGAAATCAGAAGATAAATTTTTTGAATCTTTGACTATAAGTAAATTATAATCCCCGCTTAATGGAAATCTTTTTACAAAATCTATTACCTCATTTTCCTGAGTTTCATCTGTTTTTTTACCATATATTTTTTTTAGATCAAAATCAGCAGAGGTCTCATTTATAACGGAATCAGTAATATTTTTTATAATATTATTTGTAAAATAACTCTCTTCACCATGAATTAAATAAACTGGTGATAATTTACCATTATTTATATCATTAATTAATTTATTATATTCTGTCATTATTTAGTTGATGAAAAAACTTAATCTACCATTATTCGAGTTTAAAATTAAAAAAGAAAACAAGAATAATATCATTTTTGATGAAATAAGAAAGAAGTGGATAATTTTAACACCGGAGGAATGGATTAGACAAAATTTTATCAAATACATTATTTCAAAAAAATATCCAGCATCTCATATAAACTGTGAAAAAGTATTCTATATTAACAAAGTTCAAAAAAGGTATGATATAGTAGTATACAACTCATCTGGTGAAGTTGAAATATTAGTTGAATGTAAATCACCAGATATTAAAATTAATAATGATCATTTTGATCAAGTAATGAGATACAACATTAAATTAAAAAGTAAAAGAATCATTGTTACTAACGGTCTTGAAAATTATTATTTTAAATTCAACGAAAAAAATAAGGAATATATTCAAGAGAAAGATCTATTTAATTATTCAAAATGAAAATTGGAATTGTTATTATAAACTGGAATGGTGTAAATCTTTTAAAGAAATATCTAAAAGTAATCATAGAAAACTCTAACAATTGTTCTGTTTACATAATTGATAATAATTCATCAGATGAATCAATATTTTATGTAAAGCAAAATTTCAAAAAAGTACAGGTAATATCTTTAGATAAAAACTATGGTTTTGCAGAGGGCTATAACAAAGGATTAAAGGAGGTTAAGGAGGAATATGTTTGCATAATAAATAATGATATTCTAGTTACAAAGGACTGGTTAAATCCAATAAGAGAAAAACTAAAGCTACATCCCACATCTATTATTCAACCAAATATACTAGATATAAACAATGTTGATTATTTTGAATATGCAGGTGCTTCAGGAGGTTTTATTGATAAATATGGATATCCATATTGTAGAGGAAGAATATTTGGTACGTTAGAAAAAGATGATGAACAATACTCAGATTCTAAAATATTTTGGGCATCAGGTGCATGTTTCTTCATATCCAAAAAGGTTTTTTATGAAATTGGAGGATTTGATAAAAGATTCTTTGCTCATATGGAAGAAATTGATTTGTGTTGGAGAGCATTCAACCTAGGTTTTGATTGTTATTCTGTAACCTCATCTAAAGTATTTCATGTAGGAGCAGCAACAATTAAGAAAAATTCCAAAAAAATATACCTAAACTATAGGAACTCATTGCTAATGATGACTAAAAATCTCCCTTTAAAAAATCTTTTGTCTACTCTATTCGTAAGATTAAATTTAGACATAATTTCTTCTTTTAAGTTGTTGATTCAAGGTGACACTTCTTTTTTCATAGCAATATACAAGGCACATATTGATTATTTTTTTATACTTAGATCCATTTTAAAAGAAAGAGACAATGCTTCTAAAAAAGCTAATTATTTTAAAATCAATAGTATAGTTTATAAATACTTTCTTTTAGGTAAGAAAAAATTCTTTCAACTGTAATACAATAATTTACTATAAAAATATTAAGTTTGTAACTGACTAATTAATAACCAACTATTTTTGAAATGAAAAAAAATATAATAATTGTAGGTGTTGTAGGTTTACTTTTATCTTCATGTGTTTCTCAAAAGAGATACTCTGATTTAGAAAGTCTTCAACAAAACACAAAAGAACTTTTAGATAGCGCAACTTCTAAACTTGGTACAACAGAAACTCAACTTTCTGCTTCATCTGAAAGATTATCTGCTTTATCTGAACAAAATAAGTTTTTAAGAGCTAATAATCAAGATTTGATTAACAACATTGGTAATCTAACTACCCTTACTCAAAAAGGTGCTGAAAACCTTGAAAAATCTCTTGAAAGCATTAAAGAAAAAGACCTTGTCATTACTAGAATGCAAGATGCAGTTACTAGAAGAGATTCTGTAACCTTAGCACTTGTTCAAAGTTTCAAAAGCTCATTAGGAACACTTAGTGATGATGATATTCAAATTAACGTAGAAAAAGGTGTTGTATACGTATCTATTTCAGACAAGTTACTATTCAATAGTGGTAGCTTTACAGTTACAACAAGAGCAAGAAACGTTTTAGAAAAAATTGCTAAAGTTATTAGTGATAAGCCAGATCTTGAGTTTATGGTAGAGGGTCATACTGACAATTTACTTATAGATCAAGAAAAAGCTTCTGAAACCATTCCTGGTATTGTTGACAATTGGGATTTATCTGTTAAAAGAGCTACATCTGTAGTAAGAATTCTTCAGAATGATTATGGAGTTGATCCAACTAAATTAGTTGCTGCAGGAAGAAGTTTCCACATGCCAATTGCCGATAATGATTCAAGTGTTACTAGAGCAAGAAATAGAAGAACTAGAATTATAGTACTTCCTAAATTAGACCAGTTTGCTAATTTGATTGAAGAAGGGATGTCTATGAATGTTCCTGTAACGGGACCTAGCAATACTATTAACTCAGAAAATAAACCTGATTAAAAAATAATATTGATTAGTTAAAAAGAATAGCATGACTTAGGTCATGCTATTTTTTTATATTTTATTTAATTTAGCAAACCTAAGTAGTAAGTTTTTTTCTCCAAACTTCTTAAAATCAACAGTAGCTTTTGCATCATTTCCATTTCCTTCAATTCTAACTACTTGTCCTAAACCAAATTTTTCATGACTAACATTGTCTCCAGCAGAAATATTTATTTTTACATTATAATCAATAGAGGTTTTTTTAGATAACCTCTTCAAATTAGGTTTAGTATTATAGATAATATTTTTTTTAGGATAATCAGAAATTGATGGTTTAAAGTTATTTGGCTTTATGATCTTAACAAACTCTTTGTCAATTTCATTTAAAAACCTACTTTCTTCACAATATATAAGCTTACCCCATCTGTATCTTGAATTAGCATATGATAAATAAAGATTCTCTTTAGCTCTAGTAATCCCTACATAAAATAGTCTTCTTTCTTCTTCAAGTTCAGATCTAGTGTTATAGCTTAGTGCAGAAGGAAATAGATCTTCTTCTAGACCAACGATAAAAACATTTTTAAACTCTAACCCTTTTGATAAATGAAGAGTCATCAATGAAACTTTATCTTCATCAGGATTATTGAGATCAAAATTTGTTGATAATGAAACAGTTGATAAAAATTCAGACAAGTTATCATTGGAATCAACAATTTCCTTCTGATCTTCTATGAAATCTCTTATACCATTTAATAATTCTTGAACATTTTCAATTCTTGAAATACCTTCTGGTGATTCATCTTTTTTTAGTTCATCTATTATTCTTACTTTATCAATAACTTCTTTAGTAAGGTCAAAAGCATTTAGTTTTTGATTTTCAATTTTTAAAACATCTATTAAGTCTATAAAATTTTGAAGTTTTAATGATACAGAACTTGAAAATTCTATTGATAATTCCTTATGTTTTTTAATAGTCTCATATAGTGTTAAATTATTTTTTTGAGCAGCTATTATTATTTTATTAATTGTGACTTGACCTATTCCTCTTGCAGGATAGTTTATTACTCTCTTTAGACTTTCTTCATCACTGCTATTAATTATTACCCTTAAATAAGCTAAAACGTCCTTAATTTCTTTTCTATTATAAAAAGATACTCCTCCAAAAATTTGATACGGTATTTTATTTAATCTTAAGGAATCTTCAATAGGTCTTGATTGAGCATTTGTTCTGTAAAGAATTGCTATATCTGAAAAACTCGTATTATTAAGAGAAGTGATTTTTTGACATAAGCCCCTAGCTTCTGCAATATCAGATTGATTAGAGTAAATTTCAACTCTATCACCAAAATCATTGTCTGTCCAAACTTCCTTGTCTATTTTATTCTTATTATGATCTATCACTGAATTTGCAGCATTAACAATATTTTTAGTTGATCTGTAATTTTGTTCAAGTCTAAAAATTTCAACATTATCATAATCATTCCTAAAGTTTATAATATTATTAATATTAGCACCCCTGAAGGAGTAAATACTTTGAGCATCATCACCCACAACACAAATGTTCTGATATTTATCTGAAAGTGATTTAACAATTAAGTACTGGGAATTATTGGTGTCTTGATACTCATCAACAAGAATATATTTAAACTTTTCTTGATATTTAGCTAAGACTTCTGGATGATTATTTAACAGCTCATTGGTTTTCATCAATAAATCATCAAAATCCATAGAATTAGATTTAATTAACCTCTCATTATATTCTTTATAAATATTTCCAGTTTCAGGCTTTCTTGAGAGTTTGTCAGACTCAACCAATTCATTATTAGAAAAATATCCTGTTACTGTTATAAAATTGTTTTTTAGTGATGATATTCTATTTCTAATTGATTTAGTTCTGTATACATCTTTATCTAAGGTTTTTTCTTTAATTATTGAAGAAATAAGTCTTTCTGAGTCCTGAACATCATAAATTGTGAAATCTGATGTAAAACCTATCTTATGAGCTTCAAATCTTAAAATTTTTGCAAAAACAGAATGAAAAGTTCCCATCCAAATATTCTTTGATTCACTCTCTCCAATCATAGCAGAAATTCTCAATTTCATCTCTCTTGCTGCTTTGTTTGTGAATGTCAATGCTAATATTTCAAATGGATCTATATCATTATTTACAAGATGGACAATTTTATATGTTAATACTCTTGTTTTACCTGATCCTGCACCAGCAATTACCATAGATGGACCATCAGTTTTAATCACTGCATTTAGTTGAGCATCATTAAGATCTTTTAGGTAAGATTTGTTATCTTCTAACATTGTTATAAATTTAAGTAATTAATGAATTTTAATTGCCCATTAATAATTAATTAAATCAATACTTATGAAGAATTTATCATTTATATTTTTTGTACTAATTTCTCAATTTTCACATTCCCAAACCCTAGATAATCAAATCAATGAAATTGAGGATAAATTAATTTCTTGGAGACATGATTTTCATAAATATCCTGAGGTTTCTAATAGAGAATTTAGAACTTCAGAAGTTATAGCTAAACATCTTGAATCTCTTGGAATTACTGTTACAAGAAATGTTGGGGTAAATGGAGTTGTTGGTATTCTTGAAGGAAAAAATAAAGGAAAAGTTGTTGCTTTAAGATCTGATATGGATGCTCTTCCTATAACTGAAAATAATAACCTTAATTATCAATCTGTTAATGATGGAGTTATGCATGCATGTGGACATGATAGTCATATGTCTATTCTTATGGCTACAGCTGAAATACTTTCAAAAAATAATGATTTTAACGGAACTGTTAAGTTTATTTTTCAAGGAGCAGAGGAAGGACCACCTCCAGGAGAGGAAGGTGGGGCAAGAATGATGATTAAAGAAGGTGTTTTAGAAAATCCTGAAGTAGATGCTATTTTTGGACTTCATATTAGCTCATTGCTACCCATGAATAAGGTATTTTATAAACCTAAAGGATTTTTTGCCTCTTCATCAAGGTTTACAGTAAAGGTAATTGGAAGTCAATCTCATGGGGGTACACCTTGGCTTGGAGTTGATCCAATAGTAATATCATCTCAAATAATAAATTCTTTTCAAACAATTATTTCTAGAGAATCTAATTTAACTAATGAACCTGCCGTTATATCTTTTGGTATTATAGAAGGGGGAAATAGATTTAATATTATACCTAATGAAGTTAATCTAGTTGGAACTATTAGATCATTAGACTATGAAATGAGAGATTATATTAAACAAAGAATGATTGAGCTAGCGGAAGGTATTGCAAAATCATATGGAGGAACTGCAATTGTTGATATAGTTGATGGAGCTGATATAACATACAATGATCCTGAATTAATGGAACAAATGCTTCCTTCATTAAAAAGTTCTGCAGGAAATAATAATGTAATACTTAACAGTGCCAAAACAATAGCTGAAGACTATGCTTATTATTTAAATGAAATTCCAGGATTTATGTTTGAGCTTGGTGGGTATAATATAAATGAAGAAAGAAAAGCTCCACCTCACCATACTCCAGATTTCTTCATTGATGACAGTTCAATGCTTCTTGGCGTTAAGGTTATGACTAATTTAGCTTTAGATTTTTTAGATAGTGAATAGTGATATCTTAAATCAATCTATTGAATTTATAAAAGGTATAGGTCCTACTAGATCTAAGTTGCTTAATGAAGAATTAAACCTTAAAACCATAAAAGATCTAATTGATTTTTATCCATATAGATATATAGACAGATCAAAGTTTTTTAAAATTAATGAACTACCTAAGAATCAATCAGAAGTTCAAATAATTGGTAAAATAAAATCTATAAAAAGAACTAAAGTAAGATTTAGAGATAGACTGAATTGTGAGTTTTATGATTCTACTGGAAAAGTAGATTTAATATGGTATAGAGGATTTAATTGGGTTGAAGAGTCTATAAAAACTAATGAAGAATATGTTATTTATGGAAAACTCAGTTGGTTTGGAAGTAATCCATCAATAGCTCACCCTGAAATTAAAACAAAATCCAGTTTTAACAGAAATATACCAAGAAGACTTCATGGAATATACTCTTCAACAGAAAAACTTGTAAACGAGGGAGTTACTCAAAAATATTTTGTTAAAATAATTTATAATCTATTAAATAGTCTCCAAAATCAAATTAAAGAAAATCTATCTTCATCAATTTTAAATGAATATAATCTTATTGATAGATATAAGGCTATTATCAATATTCACCTACCTGAGTCTCAAGAGCTACTCTCCCATTCAACTAAAAGATTAAAATTTGAGGAATTATTTTTTAATCAACTTGGATTTCAGTTAAGCAAAAATGAAAGAATTCAAAAATTAAATGGTTTTAAATTTGAAAAAATTGGTGATAATTTAAATGAGTTTTACAAAAACAGTCTTCCATTTGAACTTACTAGTGATCAAAAAAAAGTGATCAAAGAAATTAGAAATGATTTTAGAGATGGAAAACAAATGAATAGACTATTACAAGGAGATGTAGGGTCTGGAAAGACTATAGTTTCATTAATGGTAATGTTAATTGCTATAGATAATGGTTTTCAATCGTGCATTCTAGCTCCAACAGAAATACTTGCAAACCAACACTATAAATCAATAAAGGTGCTGTTATCTGATTTAGATATAAAAATAGACCTATTAACTGGTTCGGTTAAAACAAAAGACAGGAAAGTAATTCATAAAGATTTATTAACTGGTGAAACCAAAATATTAGTTGGAACTCATGCTATACTAGAAGATATAGTTCAATTTAAAAATCTTGGACTTAGTATTGTTGATGAACAGCATAGGTTTGGTGTGGCTCAAAGAGCTAAACTTTGGAAAAAGAATACTCCAGCACCACACGTGCTTGTAATGACAGCTACGCCAATACCAAGAACTCTAGCTATGAGTCTTTATGGTGATTTAGATATATCTTCAATAAAAGAATTGCCACCTGGAAGAATTACTACAAAGACTGCTCATAAATATGATAAAAATAGATTGAGTGTTTTTAAATTTTTAAGAGAACAAATAAAAAAAGGAAGACAAATTTATTTAGTTTATCCATTAATTAATGAATCAGAAAAACTTGATTATAAAGATCTTATGGATGGATATGAAAGTATTGTAAGAGAATTTTCTAGACCAGAGTTTCAGGTTAGCATAGTTCATGGAAAGATGAATTCAAAAGATAAAGACTATGAAATGGGAAGATTCATCAATAAAGAAACCCAGATTCTAGTATCAACAACTGTAATAGAGGTTGGTGTAAATGTGCCTAATGCATCTGTAATGGTGATTGAAAGTGCTGAAAGATTCGGACTATCTCAATTACATCAGTTAAGAGGAAGAGTCGGAAGGGGAAATGAAGAGAGCTACTGTATTTTAATGACCAAAGATAATCTATCTGAAGATTCAAAAATAAGAATAGATACAATGGTTAAGGTTAGTGATGGGTTTAAATTAGCAGAAGTAGATTTAAAATTAAGAGGTCCAGGTGATATGATGGGAACTAAGCAAAGTGGAATACTTAAGTTTAAACTAGCAGATATTATTTACGATACAGAAATATTGAATAATGCACGAAAATGTGCATATAAATTATTAGAGTCTGATCCAAGACTTACAAAAAAAGAGAATTACCCTATTAGATATGAAATATCATCTTCTTCAAATTCAAAAAATTTATGGAGATATATTAGCTGATTAAGTATATTTGTTAATTAAATAAAACCTGTGAAAATATCAATTAATTGGCTTAAAGATTACGTGGAAATCAATTCCCAACCTGAAGAAATATCTGAGATATTAACTAACCTAGGACTTGAAGTAGAAAAACTTTCATCTTTTGAATCTGTAAAAGGAGGACTTACAGGTGTGGTAGCAGGAAAAGTTTTAAAATGCGAAAAACATCCTGATGCAGATAGATTAAAAATCACTTCTATTGATTTAGGTAATGATGAAATTTATGAAATTGTATGCGGAGCTCCTAATATTAAAAAAGGACAAATTGTTCCAGTTGCTAAAGTTGGTTCTAAAATATACACAAATGATAGTACTGAAATAAAAATTAAAAAATCAAAGATACGAGGAGTTGTAAGCAATGGAATGGTTTGTGCTGAAGATGAAATTGGTTTAGGGGAATCGCATGAAGGAATTATGGTTCTTGATAATCATATTAAACCAGGAACACCTATAAGTGAAGTATTTAATGTTGAAAATGATAATATTCTTGAAATTGGTCTAACTCCCAATAGGTCTGACGCTATGTCTCATTATGGTGTAGCAAGAGATTTAAAAGCTTTTTATGACTTTAAATCTTTAAAAAGTAAAATTGTTCTTCCTAGCATTAGTAGTTTTAATTCAGTAAAATTAGAGGAAGATTTTAAAATTAATGTTGAAGACACTAATAGGTGTCCTTTCTATTCAGGGTTAATAATAAAAAATATTAAAGTTGGTCCTTCATCAAAAGAATTACAAAACAAATTAAAATCTATTGGGTTAAAACCAATTAATAATATAGTAGATATAACAAATTTTGTAATGCATGAAATTGGTCAACCTCTTCATGCATTTGATCTAGATAAGCTTGAAAACATAAATGTTAAGTCCTTAAAATCAGGAACAAAATTTAAAACTCTAGATGAAAATATAATTGAATTAGACAAAGAAGATTTAATGATTTGTTCTAATAATAAACCTCTTTGTTTAGGAGGGGTATATGGTGGTTATGATTCGGGAGTTTCAAATTCAACAACAAACTTATTTTTAGAATCTGCTATTTTTGACCCTATAACAATTAGAAAATCATCTAAAAGACATCAGCTATTTACTGATGCTTCTTTTAGGTATGAAAGAGGAATTGACCCTGATAAAGTAATATATGCTCTCAAAAGAGCATCAATTCTATTAAAAGAATTAAACCCAGACTCTTCTGTATCAGAAATTATAGTAGAGGATAATTTAAAATTAAAAAGAAAGGATATATATCTGAGATATCATAAAATAGACAGCATTACAGGTCAAAAGATAGATAAAGATATAATAACTCAGATTCTTAGTTCATTAGACTTTGAAATTATAAACCATAGCGAAGATGGACTGAATATAGTTTCTCCAAACTATAGACATGATGTTTATAGAGAAATTGATGTAATCGAAGAAATTCTTCGAGTTTATGGATTCAATAACATACCTATTGATTCAAAAATTTCTATCGCAATTCCAGAGATAGGACAAAATAAGATTAATAAAATTGAATCGCTTATTAGTGATAATCTAGTTGGTATCGGGTTTAATGAAATTATAAATAACTCTATTTGTTCTCCTAGTATTAATGAAAAATTCAACAATGTAGCTGTAAACCTTTTAAATCCGAAAGGAATTGAACTATCTAACTTAAGAGCTTCTCTAATTCCTAATGCATTAGAAACTATTAAACATAATTCTAATAGACAAAATAAAAATCTTAAGATATTTGAAATTGGAAAAACATACTCATTAAAAGGTGAGACTTATATTGAAAATAAAAGATTGAATATATCCGTTACTGGAGAAATATTTGATGAAAATTGGATTTCTAAATATTCAAAAAATAATTTCTATTATCTAAAGGGAGTTTCTGAAAATTTACTAAAAAAGTTAAATATCATAAATGTAAAATACGAGATAATTAATGATGATCTATTTGAATATAAACTTGATATATATAACAACAATAAACATATTGGTTTTATTGGTGAATTAGATTCTGATTATACTCAAGAATTTTCGTTAGAACAGAAAATACACATACTTAATTTTGACCTTGACAACATAAAGTTAAGATCTATAAATATTAAACATAAAGAATTATCTAAATTCCCATCTTCAAGAAGAGATCTTTCTATGATCTTAGATGATGAAATAACTTTTGAGACTATCAAAAATTTAGCATTTAAATTAGAAAATAAGATCTTAAAAAATGTCAATCTTTTTGATGAATATAAAGAAAAAAACATAGGAGATAAAAAGAAATCTTTCGCTGTGAGTTTTACATTTAATGACTCCAAAAAGACATTAACTGATAAAATCATTGATAAGGTAATGGTAAAGTTGGCTGATAAATATATAACAGAGCTTGGAGCAGTTCTAAGAGATAAATAGACTATCTATAAAGTTTCTCTCTTAAGGATAGAACTTTCTGATCAATAATATATTCATTAAAAGGTAAATAACTATCAATTATCCCATTAGGAGTGATTTCAATAATTCTATTTGCAACAGATTGAGCAAAAGCTCTATCATTAGTGCTTAATAGAACAGTACCTTTAAAGTTTATCAGAGAATTATTGAAAGCTGTAATTGATTCAAGATCAAGATGATTTGTTGGTTCATCTATAAGTAAAACATTAGGCTTACCCATCATAATTTTTGACAACATACATCGAACTTTTTCTCCTCCTGATAAAACAGTACAAGATTTAAGTGCCTCATCACCACCAAACAACATTCTACCAAGAAAACTTCTAATAAACAATTCTTCCCTTTCCTCATCATTATTTGACCACTGTCTCAGCCAGTCAACTAAGGAAATGTTTTTATCAAAATGAGAATGATTATCCATCGGGAGGTATCCAGATGAGGTAGTAACTCCCCAGTCATAAGAACCAGATGTTTGATTTAGAGTTCCAGAAATACAATCATAAAATAAATTAATTGATCTTGAATTCTTGGATATGACAAGAACCTTCTCTCCTTTATTTAAGTTGAAACTTATATCTTTAAAATATATTTCACCATCTTTTTCATAGGATAAAGACTTAAGTTCTAAAATTTGATCACCAGCTTCCCTCTCTTGATCAAATATAATAGCAGGATACCTCCTACTAGATGGTTTAATTTCTTCAATATTAAGTTTTTGAATCATCTTCTTTCTAGCCGTAGCTTGTTTTGATTTAGCAACATTAGCAGAGAATCTAGAGATAAATTCTTGTAATTCTTTTTTCTTTTCCTCAGATTTCTTATTCTGTTGTAATTTTTGTCTAGCTGCAAGTTCACTTGATTGTTGCCAGAAAGAATAATTACCAGAAAAATGATTTATTTTACTAAAATCAATATCAGAGGTGTGGGTACATACAGCATCTAGAAAGAATCTATCATGGGAAACTACAATTACGGTATTTTCAAAATCATTAATAAAATTTGTCAGCCATTCAACTGTATTGTAATCAAGATCATTAGTAGGCTCATCCATAATTAGTACATCTGGATTTCCAAAAAGACATTGAGCTAGAAGAACTTTAACTTTTATTTTTTGATCAATATCACTCATTTTATTTTGATGAATAGCTTCACCTATTCCAAGGCTAGAAAGCAAGTATGCAGCATCAGCATCAGCATTCCAACCATTCATTTCCTCAAAAGAAGCTTGAAGTTCCCCTACTCTATCAGCATCTTTATCAGAAAAATCTTCTTTTGCATAAATTGAATCAATCTCACTCTTCAAATCAAACAACTTTTGATTACCAAGTATTATAGTTTCAATAACAGTATTATCATCATAACTATTATGATTCTGTTCAAGAACTGAAAGTCTCTTTCCTGGTTCAAGAAAAACAGATCCAGTATTTGGTTCTAAATCTTTAGATAAAATTTTAAGAAATGTTGATTTACCAGCACCATTGGCACCTATAATACCATAACAATTTCCAGGAGAAAAAGTTATATTTACCTCATCAAAGAGGATTCTCTTACCAAATTGCAACGATAAATTAGAAACAGATAACATAAATATGCGCAAAAATAACAAGTTGAAATTTCTAAAACTAATTATAGTTGTTATAATTTTATTTTTTTCTAACTCGTGTAATAATGATACTTTAAGTGATGATTTTTTCTTAGGAGGTGAAATAATTAACCCATCTTCTAATTATGTTAATTTCTATTATAATAATATCAAAATTGATTCAATTAGACTTGATTCTAAAAATAAATTTTTTAAAAAACTTGAAAACATACAGCCTGGAATTTACAGAATTGAACATATTCCAGAGAATCAATATGTGATTATTGAAAATGGAGATAGTCTATGGATAAGAGTTAATGTTGAGGATTTTAAAGAGTCATTAACTTTTAGTGGAAAAGGATCATCAAAAAATAATTTTTTAGTTGATATATCTAATCTAAATGATTATGAAAATGATTTTCTTTCACAAATATATAACCAAGAAAGTAAAATTTATAAAAAAGCTATTGATTCACTTATGGAAGAAAAGAATAATATATGGAGTCTTTTTAATAAAAGTGTAAATCAAAAACGTCTCTCTCAAAATATAACTAAAGCTTCAATAAAGTATAATTATTACAATAAACTTGAAAGATATGCTCTCTTAAGAGGTAAAGATTGGTCAGCAGGTGAGAGAAAAGATTATTTCAGCTACAGAAATGAAGTTAACTTAAATGATTCTGAGCTATCACTATTTGAGCCTTACATAACTTATCTAATGAATTATTTTAACGAAAAGACATTAGACAGTGGACAAGTTTATTTTTTTGAAAAAAATAAAACTGATTTTAATATAAAAAAATTATTGATAATTGACTCTCAAGTGAATGAATCTTATTTAAAAAACAATCTAGCTAGAGCAACTGCAATTGAAGAAATCTTAAATTTTAAAAATAATGATTTTCATGATAATTTTATAGACTACTACACTTATGTAAATACTTCTGAAAAATATTTAAATGAAATTTTAAAGCTTTATAAAGACATAAAAAAAATGAAAAAAGGGAATATTCTACCTGAAGTAGATATTCTTAATTTTAATGGTAATAAGATCTCAAGTAAAACTGAATTTACAGGATCTAAAACGTTTATATATTTTTGGTCACAAACCCAAATGGATCACTATAGAAGAACAATTAGAAGAGTTGAAGAACTTAAACAAGAATTTCCAAAATACAGGTTTGTTGGAATATGTATTCAGCCATATACAGACATGGTAAGTCAAGCGCAAAACCTACTAAACCTTGATTTATCAAATCAATTTTCTTTTAGTGATTTTGAAAGTTCAAGTAAAGATTGGGTTTTAACCTTTCTTAATAAGACTATTATTGTTGACGAAAAAGTAATAATAATAGATGGTTTTAGTAACCTTTTTACTAATGATATTGAGAAAATTTTAGAAACTAATTAGTCTTATAAGATATCCTATATATTATTGGCTAAATTAGAAAACTTAATTAAATTATCTATTAAATTAGTTTTGATCATAAAAATCAATATATATTATATACTAACTTTCAAATTGATAATTTAAAAATTTAGTTTCCTTTTTTGTAATCACTTAAAAACTTCTCCAATCCACTGTCTGTTAAAGGATGTTTCAATAATCCCTTAATTGAAGATAAAGGACTTGTAATTACATCTGCTCCAATCTTTGCACAATCAATTATATGCATCGTATGTCTTATCGATGCAGCTAAAATCTGTGTTTCATATCCATAATTATCATAAATATCTCTAATATCAGATATTAGATCTAAACCATCTGTAGAAATATCATCTAGTCTTCCAATAAAAGGTGAAACATAAGTAGCTCCTGCTTTAGCAGCTAAAAGAGCTTGACCAGAAGAAAAAACAAGTGTACAATTAGTTTTAAGTCCTTTATCACTGAAATATCTTATTGCTTTGACACCTTCTTCTATCATTGGTACTTTTATTACTATCTGATCATGAAGAGATGCAAGTGCTTCTCCTTCCTTAATAATACCATCATAATCTACAGATATAACTTCTGCTGAAACATCACCATCAACAATTTCACATATTTTCATGTAATGATTAATTATATTTTTACTTCCGGTAATTCCTTCCTTAGCCATTAATGAAGGATTAGTTGTTACTCCATCAAGAATACCAAGGTCTTGAGCATCTTTAATTTGATCTAAATTAGCAGTATCTATAAAAAATTTCATAAGTTTTTAATTGTAAAGTTTCATAATAATTTTTTGAAAAAATTTATCCGGAAATAAACTTTTCAATATGATTTTCTTTTCGAGGAAACCACCGACAAGGTAATTAATTTTAGGATTCTTTTGTTCAATAATTTTCAACACTAAATCAGCTACTTCATTAGGATTTCTTCCATGTTCCATTTTACCATTAACACTATTAATGACTTTAATATATTCTTTATGATAAGGAGAACTAGTAGCTATGCTAGAATCAACCCTATTGCTTAAAATTTCTGTTTTATAGTCTCCAGGAGCAATATTTACAACATTAATATTAAATTTTTTTAATTCAATATTTAAACTTTCTGCAATTACATTAAAAGAAGCTTTGGAGGCACAATAAGCTCCCCAAAATGGTAAACCAAGATAACCAGCAATAGAAGTTATATTAATTATTAAACCTGAACGATTTAGTCTCATACCTGGAAGTACGGATTGAATAACATTCAAATGGCTAAAAAAATTAGTTTCAAAGACTTTCTTTATATCAGAAATCTCCATTGATTCTAAAGGTCCTGTAATATTAATTCCTGCATTATTTATTAATATATCTATTTTACCATGGTTGTTAATGATTTCACCAATAAGCTGCTTGGTCATTTCGTAGTCATTTATATTAAGACTCATTGTTAAATAGTCAGATTTTATATTATCTGCATTTCTTGAAGTACCAATTACTATATGTCCAGAGGAGTGAAGTTTCTCAGCAATTGATTTACCAAAACCGGAGGATGTTCCTGTAATTAAAATTACCTTACTCATTATTTATTAAATATATTAGTAATAAATTTAATTAATGAAGCATACTATTGTTTTTTTGATTTTTTTATCAGTATTAAATTGCAACTCTGATATTACTGGTGGATTTAAAATTTTAATTAACTCTTCTAATAGTTCAATCTCATTGGATAATGAAATTACTATAGATATTAAATCATCTACCAATAAGGTAATTGATTCAGTAAATTATTTTTTAAATGACATCAAGACTACCAATAAGATTAAACTAAATGACAATAAAGTTGGAGAGAACTTAGCTAAGGTTGATATATACTCAAACGGAAAGAAGTTTTCATTAAATAAAAAATTTGACATCTTTTCTAATATTAAACCAGAGTTAATGACATATGAAATTGTTGAAGAATATAGGCACGACCAAGAAGCATATACTCAAGGACTTGAGATTTATAATAATTTTTTATTTGAAAGTACAGGATTAAATGGAAAATCATCAGTAAGAAAGATAAACATGAAAAGTGGAGAAATTTTAGATATAATTAATCTTGATTATGAATATTTCGGAGAAGGCTTAACTATATTAAATGACAGAATATATCAATTAACTTGGAAAAATAGAATTGGCTTCATTTATGATCTAGACTTAAATAAAATTGCAACCTTCAACTACAAAAATAGTCAAGAAGGATGGGGGTTATGTAATGATGGAGAGTATTTATATAAATCTGATGGAACAAGTAAAATATGGAGATTAAATCCGAATACATTGGAAGAGATTGATTTTGTTGATGTGATGACAGATAAATCTAGAATTAAGAACATTAATGAGCTAGAATTTATAGATGGGAAAATTTATGCAAATACATATCAATTTAATCGTGATGTAGTAATAGTTATAAATCCATCAAATGGAGTAGTTGAGAAAGTAATTGACTTCAGTGGTATAAGGGATAAAGTCTTACAAACACCAGATATTGACGTAATGAATGGAATAGCTTATAACAGAGGGAAAATATTTGTCACAGGTAAAAATTGGAATAAAGTTTTTGAAGTAAAAGTTTATTCTAAGAATTAGAGAATAAAGGTCTTTCTATCATATAAGATTCTACTTTCTTTCCAATATCACTTAACAGATTGTCATTTTGGTGGGATTTAATAGATGAATCAATTGACTCAGCAACGAAATCCATATCATTCTCTATAAGTCCTCTAGTTGTAATTGCTGGTGTGCCTATTCTAATTCCACTTGTAACAAAAGGAGATTGGTCATCAAAAGGAACCATATTTTTATTTACAGTTATTTTAGATAATCCCAAAACTCTTTCAGCATCTTTTCCAGTTATATTTTTATTTCTTAAATCAATTAGTAATAGATGATTATCTGTTCCGCCTGAAATAATATTGTATCCTAGATCAGAGAGGACTTTAGATAATCTCTTTGCGTTAACTATTATTTGACTAATATATTTCTCAAAAAGTGGGTCTAAAGCTTCTCCAAAGGCAATTGCTTTAGCTGCTATAACATGTTCAAGAGGTCCACCTTGATTTCCTGGGAAAATAGCAGAATCAAGAAGAGAAGACATTTTTTTAAGATTTCCATTTTTTAATTTTAATCCAAATGGATTATCAAAATCTTTCCCCATCATCAATACACCACCTCGAGGACCTCTTAAGGTCTTATGAGTTGTTGATGTTATAACATGACAGTGAGGTACAGGGTCACTTAAAAAACCTTTGGCTATAAGACCAGCAGGATGGGCAATATCTGCATGTAGAAAGGCTCCAACTTCATCAGCAATTTCTCTAAACTTTTCAAAATCTATATCTCTTGAATAGGCAGATGCACCAACAATAATAAGATGTGGCTTAACTTCTTTTGCTCTTTTTAAAATTTCATTGTAATCAAAGATTCCCTCTTTAGTTACTCCATAAAAATTAGAGTTATATATTTTTCCAGAAAAATTAACGCTAGATCCATGTGTTAAATGTCCACCATGAGATAAATCTAGGCCAAGAATCTTATCACCTGGTTTAAGAAAAGCATCAAATACAGCTGTGTTAGCTTGAGATCCTGAATGAGGTTGAACATTAGCATATTCAACGTTGAACAATTTTTTAAGTCTATCTATAGCTAAATTTTCAATTTTATCTACAATCTCACATCCTCCATAGTATCTTTTACCTGGGTAACCTTCAGCATATTTATTTGTTAATATTGAGCCAGTAGCCTTCATTACATTTTCACTTGTAAAGTTTTCTGAAGCTATTAGTTCTAGACCTCCTAGTTGTCTATTTCTTTCCTCGTAAATTAGATTAAATATTTGTTCTTGATTATTCATTGATAAAAATTAAAGTGCTAAAGTAACAAATTCGTAATTTTACAGTGTGAATAACTCTGTTAATATAAATAATAAGAAAGCAAAGTATGATTATTCCTTATTGGATAAGTATACTTGTGGTATAGTTTTAAATGGTAATGAAATTAAATCTATTAAGAATTCCAAGGCTTCTTTAAATAACTCATATTGTGAATTTGAGGGTGATGAGCTTTATGTGATCAACATGCATGTTGATCAATATGAAAATTCAAGTGAGTTAAACTATGAGCCAAAAAGAAGAAGAAAATTACTTTTGAACAGACAAGAATTAAAAAAAATTCAAAAACAAGTTATAGATGTTGGTATTACAGTTGTTGCTACATCTCTCTTTATAACTAAAAAAGGTATCGCAAAACTCAACATTTCTATAGCTAAAGGTAAAAGAGAATTTGATAAAAGAAATTTAATAAGAGAGAGAGAGAGTAAAATAAGTTTAAAGAGAATTAAGAAAAATTTTAATAATTAATCCTTCTCCTTCAACATTGGCACAAACTTAAAATTACCAAATGTTTCTTTTTTAAATTCAGTTTTACCAACTCTTGTAATCTTAGTCATAACTTGAGTTTCTTTACCAACAGGAATAATCATCTTTCCTCCCACTTTAAGTTGTGATAATAATTTTTTTGGAATACTTGGAGATCCAGCTGTAACTATTATTCCATCAAAAGGCGAACTATCAATCAACCCATTAAAACCATCTCCATAAATAATTTTTTTTGGATTAATATTTAACTTTTTAAAAAGTTTAGATGTAATTCTAAATAAATCATGATTCCTTTCAATCGTAAAAATTTCAAGTTTTAAATAATTTAAAATTGCAGTCTGATATCCAGAACCTGTTCCAATTTCAAGTATTCTATCACCAGATTTTGGATCTAGAAGCTGAGTTTGAAAAGCTACTGTAAATGGTTGTGAAATAGTTTGATTGTTTTCTATTGGTAAAGCTTTATCTAAATAAGCTTGTTCAGAAAGTCCTGGATCAATAAATAAATGTCTTGGAGTATTCTTTATAGAATCTAAAATCCTAAGATTAACTATACCCTTTTTTTTGAGCTCTAGAGCAAGTATTCTTCTTCTACCTTTGAACTTAAAGTTATCTTCCACAGTTACTAATATTAAATTAATACTCGATAATTCCAAAAGAAGATTGTATTTTTAGCAAATGATAAAGGTTGGTGTAATAGGAGCTGGTCATTTAGGGAAGATACATCTTAATATACTTAGCACTTCAAATTTTAACCTTATTGGTTTTTATGATACCGATGTATCTAATTCAGAAAAATTAGCTTCTGAAAAAGGATATCAATTTTTTAAAAATATAGATTCCTTAATAGACTCTATAGATGCTGCTGTAATAGTTTCCCCTACAATTACTCATTTTGAAATTGCAAAAAAATGTATAGAAAATGGTAAACATATATTCATTGAAAAACCATTAACCACAAATTCTAAAGAAGCTAGAATCATTAACAAACTGGCAAAAGAGAAAAATATTATTGGACAAGTTGGATTTGTAGAAAGATATAATCAAGCTTTTATTTCTTGTAGAGAATTTATTGATACTCCTAAATTCATAGAGTCTCACAGATTATCAGACTTTAATCCAAGAGGCACTGATGTTTCAGTGATTATGGATTTAATGATACATGATATAGATATTATCTTAAATATTAATAAATCAAAAGTTAAAAAGATAGATGCTTCAGGTGTTTCAATTATTAGTTCAACCCCAGATATTGCCAATGCAAGGATAGAATTTGAAAATGGATGTATTGCTAATCTAACTTCAAGTAGAATTTCACTTAAAAAAATGAGAAAAATTCGAGTCTTTCAAAAAGATGCATATATATCGATAAATTTTTTAGAAAAAGATTTTCAGGTTGTTAAAATAAGAGACAAGAACACTGATGATAATGAAAACTCATTAGTAATAAAGAATAATTTAGGTGAGGAAAAAGTTATTTTCTTTGAAAATCCTGATATAAATGAAATTAACTCTATCGAAGCTGAATTAAATGATTTCTTTGATTCAATTGAGAATAAATCAGAATCTAAAGTAAGTTTAAATGATGGTCTTATGGCTCTTGAGGTTGCAGAAGAGATAATGAGTCAATTATGAGTATAAAAAATAGAATTTCAATAATTAATGGCGAAATAAAAGATAATGCAGAACTAATAGTTGTATCTAAGACAAGAAGTGTTGAAGAAATAGTCCAAGCTTATGATCAAGGTCATAAAAAGTTTGGCGAAAATAGAGTTCATGAGATAGTTGAGAAACACAATATTTTACCAAAGGATATAGAATGGCACATGATTGGTCATCTTCAAAAAAATAAAGTAAAATATATTTCTGAATTCATTTCTTTAATTCATTCACTTGATAGATTGTCATTAGCAAAAGAAATTGATAAAAATGCAGAAAAGCAGAATAGATCATTAGACTGTTTAATACAAATTAAAATATCTAAGGAAGAGACTAAATATGGATTAAATCCTATAGAACTTGATTCATTTTATAATGATCTTAAAGAATTTAAAAATATAAAAATAGTTGGATTGATGGCCATGGCTACTTTTACAAATGATCAAGATTTAATAGCTGAAGAGTTTAAAGAAATGAAAAGATTATTTAAAAAGATGAAAACTATCAATTCAAATTTTAAAATTCTTTCAATTGGAATGAGTGATGATTATAAATTAGCTATTAAAAATGGTTCTAATATGATAAGAGTTGGAAGTAAAATTTTTGGTAAAAGAAATTATTAATGTATACAATCATTGATCTAGAAACTACTGGAGGAAAATTTAATGAAGAATCAATAATTGAAGTTGCTGCTTATAAATTTAATGGAACCTCTATAACAGATCAATTTATTAGCCTAGTTAATCCTCAAAGGGATATACACCCCTATGTAGAAAAACTTACTGGTATAACATCAAAAATGGTTAAAACAGCTCCTAAATTCCATGAAATAGCTAAAAGAGTTATAGAGATAACATCAGACTCTATTTTAGTTGCTCATAATGCACAATTTGATTATAGAATTCTACAATTAGAATTTAAGAGACTAGGGTATGAATTTTCAATGAAATCACTATGTACTGTAATTCTATCTCAAGAACTACTTCCAGATCAAGAATCTTATAAATTAGGAAGGCTTTCAAGAAGTCTGGGAATTCCTTTGAAAGACAGACATAGAGCTAGTGGTGATGCACTTGCTACGGTTGAACTATTCAAAATTTTAATGGATAAAGATATTAAACAGGAAATAATTAAAAAAAGTATAGTTGAATTAGCTGGTGAAAGTATGAGTTCAATTTTTAAAGATACTATTCAGAGTCTTAAAAATGAAACAGGTGTATTTTATATATATAATGAAAATAAAAAACTTATATATATTGATTATAGCAAGGACATTAAAAATAAAGTTGTAAAACTATTTACAAGTAAAAAATTTATTCCAAAATATGTTCAGAATAACTTCAAATCTATAAAAGTTTATAGTACTGGAAGTATTAGTATTAGTATTCTTAAGGTTTTACACGAAATAAGAGTTCTAAATCCAAAAATCAATAACAATATTGATTCCAAAATATTTCGTAAAATAGATAAGCCAGATATTATTACCAATCTAAAAGATTTCATTATCACTTTCAATGGTAAAAAAGAAGATAATAAAAGTTTTATTTATTTTAAAAATGAAATATTTATTGGTTACGGCTACTTTGACCTATTTAATAATATAAATAGTGAAAAAAAAATAAATTCAAGAGTTGTGAAAGTTGATGAGTCTACTAAAGTAAAAAATTATGTATACAGGATAATTTCTCAAAAGAAATATAAAAAACTACTAACTTTGAAGGAAATTTATAAATTTTCAGATCTTGAATAAGACTCGTCAAAAAATACATGATATAATTTATGAGGCTGATACTCCAGCAGGTAAGGCATTTGATATATCACTAATTATACTGATAATTATTAGTGTAATCCTTGTTGCATTAGAGACTGTTGGGTGGATAAATGATAAATACTCTAATATTTTTAATATTGCAGAGTGGGTTATTACCATATTATTCACTATAGAATATATACTTAGGATTATATCTATTCATCATCCAAAGAAATATATTTTCAGTTTTTACGGAATAATTGATTTGCTTGCTACTATACCAAAGTATGTGTCTTTAATTTTTGTTGGTGCACACATTGAAACTATCATGGCTATTAGAGCTCTCAGAATTTTAAGAATATTTCGTGTCCTGCGCATTTCAAGATATATTGGTGAATCTACTTTCCTTGTAAGGTCTTTATTAGTTAGTAGAGCAAAAATTATAATATTTTTACTTTTTGTATTAATAATGTGTATTCTTTTTGGGACTATTATGTATTTAATAGAAGGGCCTGAAGCTGGTTTTGATAATATTCCTGAAAGTATTTATTGGTGTATTAGTACAATTTCTACTGTTGGCTATGGTGATATAGTCCCCTTGACAGGAATGGGTAAGTTCATAGCTTCTTTATTGATGATTCTAGGATATGGAATTATAGCTGTTCCAACTGGTATAATTTCTGCAGAAATGGCTCAAAGAAAAAAGGATATTGATGTTACTACTAGAGTTTGTGTAGAATGCCTGAACGATAAGCATAAAGATGCAGCAGTATACTGTCATAAATGTGGTTCACACCTAGATGAGGAAAAATAAAAACTTAATTTATATTGCTGGTCCTACTGGTATTGGTAAAACTAATCTAAGTATAGAAATTGCAAAGAAACTTAATTCAGAAATACTTTCTTGTGATTCTAGACAGTTTTATAAGGAACTTAATATTGGAACCTCCCCACCCTCTTATTCTCAATTAAATGATGTAAAACATCATTTTATTCATAATAAAAGTATTCATGATATTTATAATGTAGGTAACTATGAAAAAGAGGCAATTACATTAATAAATAAATTGTTTGAAGATAAAGATGTCTTAATATTAGTAGGAGGCTCAGGATTATACGCAGATTCAATTATGTATGGAATTGATGAATTTCCTGAAATACCTACAAATATTAGAGAAAGTTTTATAAATGAATATAATTCTAGTGGTTTGGAGTTAATTCAAAATAAACTTAAAAAGCTAGATATTAAATATTACAACGAAGTTGATTTAAATAATTCGAATAGGATCATCAGAGCATTAGAGATAATTGAGTTTACAGGAAAGGAGTTTTCTTTATTTAGAACTAAAAAGCAGAAAGAGAGAGTCTTTCAAAGTCAAGTAATAGTTATGGAATGTGAAAGAGAAAAACTTTATAATAGAATTAATACTAGAGTTGATAATATGATAGAAAAAGGTCTAGAGAAAGAGGTGTTAGAATTAAGAGATTTTAAACACTTAAACACGTTGAACACCGTTGGTTATAAAGAGTTTTTCAACTATTTTGAAGGTAAATCAAACTATTTAGATACTTTAGATAAGATAAAGCAGAATACTAGAAACTATGCAAAGAGACAAGTTACATGGTTGAAGAGATATAAGAAATCAATTAAAGTACATTGCAATCAAGAAGTGGATAAAATTATTAATGAGTTATAAAAATTTATAAAATGAAAAAATTAATTACTATATCAATCTTAAGTTTAATATTTAGCGTAAATTCTTTTTCACAAAGACTTTATGAAGAAAAAGCCCTGGAAGTTGGAATTGAGAGCATTAAAGATTTTAAAGAATTTTTATCATTAAAGAATGATGCAAATAATAAAAATGAACTTGAGCCATTGATTCAATGGGGTATTGATAATTTTGAAAAATATGGATTTAAAGTTGAAAGATTAGACACTCCTGAATTACCACTATTACTTGCTAGCAAAATTATCTCAAAAAGTGCAAAGACTATTCTTATTTATCTTCAATTTGATGGCCAACCCGTAGATGAGTCAGAATGGAATCAAGAGAATCCTTACAAGGCAGAATTAAAAATCTATGAAAATGGAGAATATAAATCAATTAGCTGGAATGTTTTAGAAAATATTACAACAAAAAATATAAATGATTCAGATATTAGAATTTTTGCAAGATCTACATCTGATGGTAAAGGTCCAGTATTGATGCTTTTGAATGCTCTTGAGATAATGAAAGAAACTGATTTAAAATTAAAGTATAATCTTAAAGTGATAATGGATTTTGAAGAAGAATTGGGTTCACCTAATATAACTAATGCAGTTAATAAATATTCAGATAAACTTAAGACCGATGCACTGTTAATTTATGATGGTCCTGAACATCCATCAAACCTTCCTACTTTAGAATTTGGTGCAAGAGGAATTTCACAAATTACATTAACATCTTATGGCCCTGTGGTTCCTCAACATAGTGGTCACTTTGGAAATTATGCTCCTAATCCTGTATTTAGAATGTCTGAGATACTAAATTCAATGAAAGATAAAAATGGAAGAGTTATAATTGAAGGTTTTTATGATGGAATAGATATTGACGATAAAACTTTGAAAATTTTAAGAGAAGTTCCTGATAACGAACTTAAAATGAAGGATAAAATGCAGTTTAAAACTCCAGATGATGTTGCTTCTACTTATCAAGAATCTATTCAATATCCTTCACTTAATGTTCGAGGAATACAGTCAGGATGGGTTGGAGATGAAGTAAGAACAATTGTTCCATCTGAATGTGTAGCAGAAATTGATGTTAGATTAGTACTCGAATCAGATGCTAATATCCTTATTAATTTAATTAAAAATCATATTGAAGATTTAGGATATCTTGTATTAGACAGGAAACCTTCTAAAGATGAAAGATTAAAGAATAACAAAATTATTACTATGAATTCTTCAATAAGTTATGATGCATATAGAACAGAAATTGATTCTTTTATTGGAGAATGGCTTATAGCTTCTCTAAAGAAAACATTTAATGTTGAACCAGTTAAGATAAGAACTAGCGGTGGTTCAGTTCCTATATCCCCTTTTGTAAAAATATTAGGTATCCCTGCTGTATCTGTTCCTACAGTTAATAAAGACAATAACCAACACAGTCCAAATGAAAATATTAAAATCTCTAACTATATAAGAGGAATTGAGGCTTACTTAGGAATACTTTTAGAGGATCTCCCGAACAGGTAGATAATTAGAGAGTCTCTAGTCCTTTAATTATGTTTTTCTCAATTTGATTAATAGAGTTTGTGTTATTTGATTTGTTAAACTTTAGTCCTAGGATTTGATTGTAAAGTTCTATATATCTATTAGATACATCATTAACAATTTTATCTGTTATTTTTGGTAAATTTTGATTTTCTTTTCCTTGAAAGTTATTCTCAATTAACCATTGTCTAAAAAACTCTTTAGATAGCTGCTTTGGTGACAATCCATTATCAATAGACTCATTATAACTGTCCATGTAAAAATATCTAGATGAATCAGGTGTATGGATTTCATCAATTAAATAAAGTTTATTGTTACTGTCATATCCAAATTCATATTTAGTATCTACTAATATTAATCCTCTTTTTTTTGCTATTTCAGTTCCTCTTTTAAATAGTTTGTATGTAATCTGCTCAATTTCTTCATACTGATCAATTGATAAAATTTTTTGTTTTAATATTTGAAGTTTAGAGATGTCTTCATCATGACCTTGGTCAGCTTTAGTACTTGGAGTAATAATTGGTGTATCAAATTTTTGATTTGAAACAAGACCATCTGATAATTTAACGCCACATATGCTCCTTTTGCCTGATTTATAAACTCTATCAGAATGTCCGCTTAAATAACCTCTAATAACCATTTCAATTTTGATTGGATTAAGCTTTCGTCCAATTGAAACATTAGGGTCTGGAGATGAAATCAACCAATTATCTATAATATCTTGAGTAGAATTTAACATCTCAAGAGATATTTGATTAAGAATTTGACCTTTATTAGGGATTGGTCTTGGCATTATAATGTCAAAAGCAGAAATTCGATCAGAAGCTATAACAACTAATATATCATCTTCAATTGTATATACATCTCTTACTTTGCCTTCGTATTTTGATGTTTGACCTGGAAAATTAAAATCTGTTTTATAAATACTATTCACTAATTATCTTTTTCAACTTTATTATATGCCTCAATCACTTTTTTAACAATTGGATGTCTAATTACATCCTTATCATCTAGGTAAATTATTTTAATTCCTCTTTTATTAGAAAGTATTTTTATTGCTTCTTTCAGCCCAGAGTTTTCTTTTCTAGGAAGATCAACTTGACCGGGATCACCAGTTACCATAAATTTTGCATTCATACCCATTCTAGTTAGAAACATTTTCATTTGAGCTGGAGTTGTATTTTGAGCTTCATCCAGAATAACAAATGCATTATCAAGAGTTCTACCTCTCATGAAAGCAAGAGGAGCAATTTCAATAGTTCTATCCTCTAGGAATTTTTCAAGTTTGCTATATGGAATCATATCAGTTAATGCATCATATAGAGGCTGCATATATGGATCTAATTTTTCTTTTAGATCACCTGGTAGATATCCCAAATTTTCTCCAGCTTCGACAGCTGGTCTAGTTAAAATGATTTTTTTTATTTCTTTTTCCTTAAGAGCTTTAACAGCCATAGCAACTCCAGTATAAGTCTTACCTGTTCCAGCTGGTCCAATAGCAAAAATCAGATCATTAGATGTAATTGAATTATGAAGTCTCTTTTGGTTTACAGTTTTAGCTAGAATAGGTTTACCTGAAATGCCATGTAAAATTAGTGAAGGTTTATCACCGTTAAACTTAACGTCTTTAACAACTATATCATTTATAACATTAGGATCTATTGAATTATACTCTGTATAATAATTTAATAAGCTTCTAAATTTTTTATCAAATTCCTTTAATTCACTCTTTTCTCCTAGTGCTTTAATTGTCTGTCCTCGCTGGATAAGTTTAATTTTTGGGAAACTTGATTTTAAAGAATTTAAATTATCTCTTGAAAAAAAGTATTGTGGGTCAACATCGGTTAATTCAAATTGAAGATCACTCAATAGATTATATTTAAAAATTTGTTATAGTAGATTATTTGATTCAAATTTACATAAATTTTATAAAGTTTATTAATCAAATGTCTATCATAACATTAACAACAGATTATGGAAATAAAGACTATTTTGTTAGCTCTTTAAAAGCTAAGTTAATAAGCAACATAGATATAACAAACATTGTAGATATCTCACATGAAATTAGCCCTTTCAACCTTACAGAAGCTGGTTATGTTCTTGAAGGAGCATTTAATAATTTTCCAAAGGGAACTATTCATATTCTAAGTGTTGATTCAGAATTAACTCCAGAAAACAAACATATAGCAATAATGTATGATGGATGCTATTTTATAGGTGCAGATAATGGTGTTTTTTCATTAATATTTAGAGATAAAAAACCAGATCAAATTGTTGAAATTAATTTACACAGCAATTACAATCACAAAATTTCAGCAGATGACTTATTTGTCAAAGTAGCTGCCCATGTTCATAGGTCAGGGCCGTTAAATGTTGTTGGCACTGAAATAAATAGTATTAAAGAAATAACCAATTTAAGACCTGTGGTAAACAAAGAGGAAAGTCAAATAATTGGAAGTGTAATATATATTGATAACTATGGAAATGTCGTTACTAATATTACTGAGAAGCTGTTTAAGGAAGTATCTAAGACTAGACCATTCACAATAAATGCTAGAAATATAAAGTTTTCAAAAATTCATAAAAATTACTCTGATGCAATTGATTTTAATTTAGAAAAAAAAGATAGAGAGGAGGATGGAAAAAAGATTGCTTTATTTAATAATCTTAGCTACCTTCAGCTAAGCATATATAAAAGTAATCCTCAGACAGTTGGAAGTGCAAGTTCACTTTTTGGATTAAGCTATAGAGATGTAGTAAGTGTTTATTTTTAGTGTTTGTATCTAGTAGATAACTTTTATTAATTATACTAAGAAATATAGTTTCAATTAAATATATTTGAAAAAAAACATATGAAATTCATTGTTTCATCTTCTTTATTATATAAAGAAATTCAAGTCTTAGGGGGTATTATTAACTCAACTAATACTTTACCAATTCTTGACAACTTTTTATTTGAAATAAATAACAATAAACTCGTTATAAGCTCTTCAGATCTAGAGTCAACAATGACTTCTGAAATTGAGATTGAGTCAACTTCTACTGATAAAATTGCTATATCAGCAAAACTGCTAACAGATATTTTAAAAACTTTCTCTGAACAGCCTTTAACCTTTATTAAAAAAGATAATAATACTGTAGAGATAAGTGCTAGCAATGGTAAGTATTCATTAGCATACCTTAAAGGAGATGAATTCCCTAAGCAAATTGAGATATTGGATGCACATGAGACCAGAATTAAAGGCTCAGATCTTTGGAATGCTATAAATTCTACAATTTTTGCATCAGGTACAGATGATCTAAGGCCTGTCATGAGTGGTGTTTTCTTTCAGTTTAATAGTGAGTCATTAAAATTTGTAGCTACCGATGCTCACAAACTAGTTAAATTTGAGACCTCAGAATATACAGCTAATGAAGTTTCAGAGTTTATTATGCCTAAAAAACCTCTTCAAATTTTGAAAGGTATTCTCCAAACAGAAAGTTCAGAGCTAACAATTCAACACAATGACTCTAATGCAAAATTTGTATTTGATAAATCTTCTATCATTTGTAGATTAATTGATGGGAAATTTCCAAATTATGAAGCTGTTATTCCAAAAGATAATCCTAATGTTTTAACAATAGACAGGCAGTTATTTCTTAATTCAGTAAGAAGAGTTAGTATTTTTTCTAATAAAACTACTAATCAGATTAGACTTAAACTTGCTGGTACACTTTTAAACATAAGTGCTGAAGATTTTGATTTTAGCAATAAAGCTGATGAAAACTTAGAATGTCAGTATTCAGGTGATGATATACAAATTGGTTTTAATTCAAAGTTTTTGATTGAAATGTTAAACAACTTAGAGTCTGACATGATCACCCTTTCTATGTCTCATCCTAATAGAGCGGGGATAATTAGACCATTAAATGAGAGTGGTGAATCTAAGGAAACCATTACAATGCTAGTTATGCCTGTAATGTTAAATGATAATGATTAATCAATTGATTTCTCAACACCTTCAGGTGATTTTTTATAAATTCCTTCTTCTAACTTTTCCCTAATTAATGCAAATGCATCAAGAGTTTCTATAATATCTTTTTCATTATGAGAAGATGTCGGGATAAGTCTTAGAAGAATTAGTCCTTTAGGAATAACTGGATATACAACAATTGAACAAAATATTTGAAAGTTTTCTCGGAGATCTCTAACAAGAGCCATAGCTTCCGGGACACTACCTTCTAAATAAACAGGAGTCACACAACTTTGAGTTGAACCAATATCAAAGCCTCTTTCCTTTAAACCAGATTGAAGCATATTAACATTTTCCCAAAGTTTATTCTTTAATTCAGGTTTAGTTTTAAGTAATTCAAGTCTTTTAAGAGCTCCTATAACCAACTGTATTTGAAGTGATTTAGCAAACATTTGTGAACGCATATTATATCTTAAATAGCCAATTATTTCAGTATCACCAGATATAAAAGCACCTGTAGAAGCCATTGATTTAGCAAAAGTTGCAAAATAAACATCAATTTGATCTTGAACACCCTGTTCTTCACCTGTTCCTGCACCAGTTTTACCAAGAGTACCAAAACCATGAGCATCATCAACTAGTAATCTAAATTTGAATTTATTCTTCATGTGAACAATCTCCTTAAGCTTTCCTTGTTCGCCTCTCATACCAAATACTCCTTCTGAGATAACTAAAATACCACCTCCAGTTTGTTCAGCCATTTTTGTTGCTCTTTCAAGATTTTTTTCAAGACTTTGCATATCATTATGTTGGTAAGTAAATCTCTTACCTAAGTGAAGTCTAACACCATCAACTATACATGCATGAGCATCAACATCATAAACAATAATATCATTCTTAGAGACTAATGAGTCTATAGTGGAAAGTATACCTTGATATCCAAAATTTAAAAGATAAGCTGATTCCTTAGAAGTAAATTCTGCTAATTCTAATTCTAACTTTTCATGGAACTTAGTATGTCCTGACATTAGACGTGCTCCCATTGGGTAAGCACTTCCAAAATCCTTAGCAGCTTCAGCATCAGTCTTTCTAACTTCAGGATGATTAGCAAGACCTAAATAGTCATTTACACTCCATGTAACAACCTCTTTACCATTAAATTTCATTCTATTCGATATAGGTCCTTCTAGCTTTGGAAAAGCAAAGTAACCCTCAGCTATAGAAGCCCATTTTCCTAGAGGACCTTTGTTTTTATATATTTTTTCAAATAAATCTTGCATGATATTATACGTAATTAATTGAGTTTGTTTCAGGTTGATAAAAAGTACTATCATAGAACCCTTGATTGTTCATCCATTCATCTGAATAAATCTTACTTAAATATCTTGAGCCATGATCAGGGAATACAATCACAACTAAACTATTACTGTTAAATTCATTCTCTTCATTTAAAATATTAGCAGCTTGAAAAGCGGCACCAGAGGTATATCCTACAAATAATCCTTCTTTTAAAGTGATTTCTCTTGCCATATGAGCACTATCTGAATCTGTGACCTTAACAAACTTATCAATAATTTTGAAATCAGTAGCTGAAGGAACTATATTTTTACCTAATCCCTCAATCCTATATGAATAAATCTCATTTGGATCGATTTTACCAGTTTCATGATATTTCTTAAGAATAGAACCATATGCATCTACACCAATTATTTTAATATTACTATTTTTTTCTTTTAAAAAACGACCTATTCCAGAAATTGTACCTCCAGTTCCACTACATGCAATTAAATGAGTGATTTTCCCATTAGTTTGACTCCAGATTTCAGGTCCAGTAGTTTCATAATGGGCCTCTATATTAAGTTCATTAAAATACTGATTTATATGTACTGAATTTTTAGTCTCATTAGTAAGTCTTTTAGCAACTTCATAATATGATCTAGGATCATCATAAGAAACATTTGAAGGACAGACATATATTTCTGCTCCCAAACATTTCATCATATTAATCTTATCTTTAGAAGCTTTTGAACTAACTGCTAAAATGCATTTATATCCTTTTAAAAGCGAAACCATTGCTAAACTAAATCCAGTATTACCAGATGTAGTCTCAATTATTGTGCTACCCTTTTTTAATATGCCTTTCTTTTCAGCTTGATTTAGGATATGAAGTGCAATTCTATCTTTGCTTGAGTGTCCTGGATTATAACATTCATATTTCGTAAAATAAGAACCTAAAAAATTTTTTGTTAACTCATTTAGTTTAATTAGAGGTGTGTTACCAATAAGTTCAAGAATGTTATTGTAAGATTTATTGTCTTGTGACATTATATCGTATAAATAAACTACGAATTTACAGAAAAAAACTAGTAATCACATGAAAAATTTCCAATTGGGGAACCATCTGGAATTTTTGTTTTTTCTACTGGCTTATATTTATCAGGGTTATCTAAAAATCCTTTAATTTTATTTAGCAGAAAACTATTGTAATCATTTGAATCTTTTAATAATTTCTTCATAGTATCCATAATACTGGCAAGAATTAATGATTTTGAAATATCATTTGTTTTAGTACTGTTGAACGCCATAAATAGATGGTCTAAATAAAGAGACGAAGTATTTTTACTAATTGAATTCTCATAAACATTCATCTTTTTATTACTAAAAATTGAGTTACTAATTTTTAATAGATAATTCTCAAGCTTTAATATGTTTTCTCCAAACATATTTTGTTGATTAATTCTATTAATCCTCTCAGGATTTAATAAAAAGGTGAGAGTATGGTTTATTAGAGAACTTGAAGCATTTATAAAGTCAAATGCAACGCCTGTATTAGACGCAAAATTTTCTCTTGTTCTAGGGTTTCTAAATGATCTAGGAGATAGAATATCAATTAAATTATTAGGTAAAACTAAGTTGCTTGGCTTTAAAACATTTAATAGAGATTCAAGTGATTCACTCTGTAATTTACTATCAACAAATTTAACTTTATCATTACTTTTATTTTTAACAAAATAAAGGTAATCAACTCCACCAATAGCTTTAGCAGCTGCTTCAATCTGATATCTATGTAACATGTAAATTGGTACTAAAATATCTTCTATCCTATCATAAGGTTCTCCATCGATAAGATTATCTAAATCAATATTTTTTAAAGCTAAATCACGAACTTTTAAAAGTTTATTTAATTCTTTAAATGGATACTCTCCATTATCCCACAAGTGTGAAAATGGGTTAGCACTTCCAACTGGTCTTGAATCTGAGTCACTTAAAAAATACAAACCATTATCTACAGCTTTTTCGATAATTTTATTTAGCTCAATATCTTCATTCTCAAATATTGAAAAATCCCTATATGCATAATTTACACTGACTTTATCCCAATCACCAATATTCTCTGAATAAGCATTGTCAATATTTATATCCCCATCTACAAGATCTATTTTAGGATGAGGATAGTCCATAACTGATGACCTATTATTAGCACTAGAAATATAATTGTGTGCAAAACCTAGTGTATGTCCAATTTCATGGGCAGACAACTGTCTGATTCGATCGAGAGAAGTTTTTTTAATTAAAGACTTATTTTCAATATTATTAGGATTATCTACTAAACCACTTAAGATCATATAATCCTGTCTAACCCTTAAACTTCCAAGACTAACTTGACCTTTTATAATTTCACCAGTTCTTGGATCGACTATGCTTGCACCATAACTCCAACCTCTTGTTGACCTATGAATCCACTGAATTAAATTATATCTAACATCCATAGGATCTGCATCTTCAGGTAGAACTTCAATTCTAAATGCGTCTTTATAACCAGCACTTTCAAATGCTTGATTCCACCAGTTTCCACCATCAATTAATGCACTTTTAACAGGCTCAGGAGTACCATTATCTATATAATAAATTATAGGTTCTACAGGTTCACTAATTTCATTATTAGGATTCTTTTTGTTTAACCTGTGCCTAACTATAAATCTTTGCTCAAGTTTTTGATCTATAGGAGTTGAATAATCATAGACTATAAAAGGATTACTTCCACTTCTTGGATCAAATTTTCTTTTATAAAAATTATTATCAGGAAGCTTAACAAAAGAGTGGTGTTGATTAACAGTAAGGTTAGAAGCAGTTGGTGTGACACTTCTTACTAGATTCCCTGATGGATTACCTGTGAATGTAAGCAAAACATCAAATTCAATATTTTCAGGAAATGATTTAGTTCTTTCTAAATCAATGGCTGACATAGATTTATTAAGAGTATATGAGCCTGATTTTAAGTATTTTAATCTAAGTGATACTCCATGTGCATCATTTATTAAGAATGGTGTTAAATCAACTTTGTATGAATCTTCAGATTTTTCAATTATTTCAAAACCAAATAAAACAGATCTTGCAAAAGCTTCCTCTACTGCTTTGTTCTCAAGATTATTTGATGAAGTAGAAATATACCTTAAGTTAGGCTGAATTAATAAAATCTTATTACCTCTTTTAGTAAAATAAACTATTCTAGAATTACCTAATTGCCCCCTATCTAATCCTAAATCATTATTACCTACTCCCCTACTTAATGAATTTATATAAAGAAACTCAGTATCAAGATTATCAATTTCTAGAATTATTTTACCTGAATCATCATTATAAGAAAAATTCATAAAACCATGATAGTCAGATACTTGTGAGAATGAAAAATATGAAATTAAAATAAATGATAAAAGAAATTTTTTCATAGCTAATTTTTTAGAAATATAATTTTTTTTTTTCAATTCATATAATTAATTTAAGACATGTTTTCAAAGGAAAATATCAAAGTGGTCAAAAAACGTATTGATACGTTAAGGGGGTATCTTTGACGTTGAGTCAAAAGAAAAAATTCTAAATAAACTAGAGAAAGAATCTTCATTTCCTGACTTTTGGTCAAAGTCAAAAGAAGCTGAACAAACTGTAAAAAAAATTCAAAATTTAAAAAAGCAGTTATCTGACTTCATAAATCTTAATTCTCAATATGATGATGTTATTGTTTTAAGTGAATTTCTTTTAAATAAGGAGGTATCTGAAGATGAAATAAACACATCTTTTAAAGAGTTGCTCATTTCAGTTGAAGATATGGAGTTCAAAATGATGTTGAGTAAAAAAGAAGATAAGATGAGTGCAATACTTCAAATAACTGCTGGTGCTGGTGGAACTGAATCTTGTGATTGGGCTGAAATGTTAATAAGAATGTATTTAATGTGGGGAGAAAAAAATAATTTCAAGATCAAAGAATTAAATAGTCAATCAGGTGATGTTGCTGGAATTAAGACTGCAACAATTCAAATCGATGGAGAATACGCATTCGGTTGGTTAAAAGGAGAAAATGGAGTACATAGACTTGTAAGAATATCCCCTTTTGACAGTAATGCTAAAAGACATACATCATTTGCATCAGTATATATATACCCTCTTGTTGATGATAGTATTGAAGTTGTTATTAATGCATCAGACTTATCATGGGATACAATGAGATCAGGTGGTGCTGGTGGCCAAAGTGTAAACAAAATTGAAACTGCTGTTAGACTTAAACATAAACCTACTGGTATCACCATTGAGAATTCCGAAACAAGATCACAACTAGATAATAAAGAAAAAGCATTAATGTTACTTAAATCTCAGCTTTATGAAATTGAGATTCAAAAAAATAATGAAGAGAAAAAGAAAATTGAGGAGTCAAAAAAGAAAATTGAATGGGGTTCACAAATAAGAAATTATGTTCTTCACCCATATAAGATTGTAAAGGACGTTAGAACAGGATATGAATCAGGAAATACCGAAAATATATTGAATGGAGACATAAATGGTTTCCTAAAGTCTTTTTTGCTAAATCGTTAAAAAAATAGAAATTAAAGTGATTTATTAAAATATTAGAGTAATTTCGCTAAAATTATTAAAAATTAAAATATGAGTACAGGATTAGTAAAATTCTTCAACGAGGCCAAAGGTTATGGTTTTATTAAAGAAGATGATAACGATACAGAACATTTCGTTCATGTTTCAGGTCTTATTGACAGGATTACAGAGGGAGATAAAGTAGAATTTGAATTAAAAGAAGGTAATAAAGGTTTAAATGCTATTAACGTAAAAGTTATTTAAATTTCCCTATTACAATATAAAAAAGCCCCTAGGGGCTTTTTTTTTGCATTAAACTTAATTATTCTAATGAAATATTAGAGTTTATTATGATTAAAATGGCATATCATCATCATCTTTATTAGAAGGCTCACTAAAGTCACTTAACTTATTCTCAGGATTAAGCTTAGATTGAAATTCAAATGGTGAGTCAAATCCACCTAAATCTTCAAACTTACCTAGGTTAGCAATAAATTTAAGTTTTATAGAGTCTAGTGCTCCATTTCTATGTTTGGCAACAATAAATTCACCTTGACCCTCAGATGGTGTCTTCATATCGTCGTCCCATTCTGTTATACCATAATATTCTGGTCTATAAAGAAATGAAACAATATCTGCATCTTGCTCAATTGCACCAGACTCTCTAAGATCAGATAAAATTGGTCTTTTAGTACCTCCTCTTGTTTCAACAGCTCTAGAAAGCTGAGATAAAGCAATCACTGGAATATCAAGTTCTTTAGCTAATGCTTTAAGGTTTCTTGATATTGTTGAGATTTCTTGCTCTCTATTCCCAGCCTTATTTGAAGATCCTATATTCATCAATTGTAAATAATCAATTATAATAAGTTTAATCCCATGAGATGAAGCAAGTCTTCTGGCTTTAGCTCTTAATTCAAATATCGTTAATGATGGGCTATCATCTATATACAAAGGTGCTGATTCAAGATCTGAAACTTTAATATTTAGTTGTTGCCATTCGTGATCTGCAAGTTTACCAGTTCTAAGTTTATCAGATGACAAGCCTGTTTCAGATGAAATTAATCTCGTAATAAGTTGGACTGATGACATTTCAAGTGAAAAGAATGCAACAGGAATTTTTTGTTGAACAGATATATTTCTTGCCATTGAAAGCGCTAAAGCTGTTTTTCCCATACCAGGTCTAGCAGCAACAATTACAAGATCACTTGGCTGCCAACCAGAAGTCAGTTTATCAAGTTTTTCAAAACCTGTAGAAACACCACTAAGCCCCTCTTGTTTAGCAATTTCTTCAATTCTAGTTTTAGCTCTAATCACAAGATTTTGAGCAGATTCAGTTGATGTCTTAATATTACCTTGTGCTACATCATATAATTTTGATTCAGCTTCATCTAAAAGATCCATTACATCAGTACTTTCATTGTATGATTTTTGAATAATTTCGTTAGAAATTGTGATCAATTTTCTTTGGATATATTTTTGCAGAATAATTCTAGAATGAAATTCTATGTGAGCAGAAGATGAAACTTTTTGAGAAAGACTTATTAAATAAAAATCTCCTCCAGCAGATTCGAAGTTTTTATTCTTTTTTAAATCTGCAGAAACAGTTAATAAGTCAATAGGCTCAGATTCTCTGAAAAGTCGCTCAACAGACTCATATATAAGCTGATGAGATCTTTTATAAAAAACTTCAGGAGATAATAATTCAATTATTTCATTAACACCCTTTTCATCAATAAGCATAGCCCCTAGTACCGCTTCTTCTAAATCAATTGCTTGAGGTGGAATTTTACCATCAGATAAATTTACTACAGCTTGATCTTCAGTTTCATATATTTTAAGGGGGGTCCTTTTCTGCATTTAGTAAATGTATGGAAAATGAATTTTTAAATATCACAATTAACTAGTGATATTAATTAAAAGTTTAAACAAGTGATTTGTTAATAACTAAAGAAATTTGTTAATACTGATATTAACCTTTAAAGTTTCCAATATTAGTGAACTTTTTTCTTCTAAGCTCTATCATTTTATCTTTCGATAATGAGTTTATTTTTTTAGTAAAATATAAAATATTTTCCTTGACAGACTTAAATGCTTCTGATGGGTTATAATGGGCACCACCAAGAGGTTCATTAATAATTTTATCAATTAGTTTATTCTTAAGCATATCTTTAGCTGTAAGTTTTAGAGCTTCAGCTGCCTCTTCTTTATGATCCCAACTTCTCCATAGAATAGATGAACATGATTCAGGAGAAATAACAGAATACCAAGTATTTTCAAGCATTGATATCTTATCTCCAACACCAATACCTAGAGCTCCTCCAGATGCACCTTCACCAATAACTATACAGATAATTGGAACTTTTATATTCATCATCTCATATAAATTCCTAGCAATAGCTTCACCTTGACCTCTTTCTTCTGCCTCAAGTCCAGGAAAAGCACCTGGAGTATCAATTAATGTAACAATTGGAATATTAAATTTTTCGGCTTGTCTCATTAATCTAAGAGCCTTTCTATATCCCTCTGGATTTGCCATACCAAAATTTCTATATTGTCTAGTCTTCGTATTATATCCTTTTTGGGTACCTATAAACATATATGATTGATCATCTATTTTACCTAAACCTCCAATCATTGCCTTGTCATCACCAAAATTTCTATCTCCATGTAATTCAAGAAATGATTCACCACAAATATTATTGATATAATCTAATGTGTAAGGTCTATTAGGATGACGAGATAGTTGAACTTTTTGCCAAGCAGATAAATTACCATAAACATCCTTTTTGGCATCAGCTAGCTTTTTTTGAAGAAGATTATAAGTCTTAGTGATATCAACATCACTTTCATTCTTGATTGACTTACACTTATCAATTTGATCTAAAATTTCTTTAATAGGAACTTCAAATTCTAAAAACTCCATAGCTAAAATTTATGTAAATATAGTTTAATTATGTAATCTATCTAATTGCTTTTTTTAATAAAAATAGAGCAATTGTAAGGAATACTAAAAGTATACCCCATGAAGCTATTGCAGGAGGAAAATTAGATTTTATGACTAAGACACTGAATATTTTGTCTAAGAATATAAACAAGAAACCTAGAGAAACTCCAATAGCAAGATTACTTCCAGTTCCACCTCTTCTTTTGAAAGAGGAAACAGAGATTGCTATCAAGGTTAATATAAAACAAGATAGTGGTATTGTGTATCTTTTGTGGCGGACAAGCAAATGAGAATTAATTAGAGGGGAACCTGCTCTTTTTTCATACCTAATCAACTCATCTAACTCAAAAAAATTGAGAGTTTCAGCTACATAGTTTAAAGGGGATAAGTCATCGATATTAAAATCTAATATTGTGTCTTTTCTTGTTACTTTTTTTATAATTTCCTGTTCACCAACTATAGACCTCTTAACATAATTTGTTAATCTAAAAATAGAATCATCCCATCTTATAGTTGTAGCAGTTATTTTGTGTTTTAATTTATTTCCTTCAAAATTTTCTAGAGTAAAATTGAGTCCTCGTCTCCTCTTAGGATCGTAACTACTAACATATATGTATTCTGTATCATTTATTTGCTTAAATAATCTAGATGTTTTTCTTTTTTCCTCAGATTTAACGTATTCAGAAACAAATTCATTAAAGTTTTGATTGGATTTTGGAACAATAAACATTCCTGCAAAAAGAGCAAAAAATACAATTACAGATGCTGATATAAAGAAGGGCTTAGTAAATCTTTGAAAAGATAGACCTGAAGATAAAATAGCTGTTATTTCAGTGTTATTAGCTAATCTAGATGTGAAAAATATAACTGCTAAAAAAAGAAATACGGGATAAAGCTGACTTCCAAAGTACCATACAAAATCAATGTAATAATTTAAAATTAAATCTGCAGGAACTTCATTTTCTCGAAATTTATCAATCTTCTCTGCAAAATCAACCATTATTCCAATCGGAATAAATAAGCCAAACATTACAAAAAAAGTGCTGAGATATTTCTTGATTATATACTTATCTATAATCTTCATTAAATCAAAATTAGTAAAGTAATTAACATCATAAATAGATTGTTAATTATTTCTATATAATTTATGATAAAAAGAATTTAAAGAGTTTTGTATCTCATATGTTTAATTATACATTTACCATTATATGACTGAAGATTTAGATAAGTTGGTTTCTCAAGTTCGAAGAGATATTTTAAGAATGGTTCATACAGTAAATTCAGGTCATCCAGGTGGATCTCTTGGTTGTGTTGAATTTTTTGTTTCACTTTATAAAAGAGTTTTAGAAACTGAAAGTAATAGTAACTCAAAAGATATATTTATTCTTTCTAATGGTCATATATCACCAGTATATTATAGCACACTTGCTAGATGTGGTTATTTTGATATAAAAGAACTAAATACTTTTAGGAAAATTAATTCTAGACTTCAAGGACATCCAACCAACCATGATGGTTTACCAGGTATAAATATTTCTTCCGGCTCACTTGGACAAGGTGTTTCCGTTGGACTTGGAATTGCACTATCAAAAAAAATTAATAATGATCCTTCACTAGTGTATGTGTTAACTGGAGATGGTGAGCTTCAAGAAGGTCAAAATTGGGAAGCTTTTATGTATGCATCAGCAAACAAAGTTGATAATATAATAGTTACTGTTGATCACAATGGACAACAAATAGATGGTTCAACTGAGGATGTATTAGATATAGGGAACTTAAAAGAAAAGTTTAAATCTTTTGGATGGGAAGTCCTAGAAGTTGATAATGGAAATTCTTTAGATAACATCTATGAAGCTTTAAAAATTGCAAAAGAAAGCTCTAAAAAGGGTAAACCTATTGCAATTCTAATGAATACAGTAATGGGAAATGGTGTTGATTTTATGATGCATACACATGAATGGCACGGGAAAGCCCCTAATGATGATCAATTAGAAATTGCCCTTAATCAAAATCCTGAAACTTTAGGTGACTACTAATATGGAAAAATATAAAAATCAAGGAGATAAAGATACTAGATCAGGTTTTGGAGAAGGTTTAACAGAACTTGGAAGATCAAATAAAAATGTTGTAGCATTGTGTGCAGATCTGACAGGTTCTTTGAAGATGAATACTTTTGCTGAAGAAAATCCTGAAAGATTTTTTCAAGCGGGAATTGCAGAAGCCAATATGATTGGACTAGCTGCTGGACTTGCTACAGGAGGTAAAATTCCATTTACTGGAACATTTGCTAACTTTTCAACTGGTAGAGTATATGATCAAATAAGACAGTCAGTTGCTTATTCTAATAAAAATGTCAAGATATGTGCTTCTCATGCAGGTATTACATTAGGAGAAGATGGTGCTACACATCAAATTCTTGAAGACATTGGTTTAATGAAAATGTTACCAGGCATGACAGTAATAAATACTTGTGACTTTAATCAAACCAAATCTGCAACCATTGAGATTTCTAATTTTGATGGTCCTGTCTATTTAAGATTTGGAAGGCCTAAAGTTGCAAACTTTACAGATGTGTCTCAAAAATTTGAAATTGGGAAAGGTTTGAAGTTAA
>JABGTW010000002.1 GCA_018646865.1 Cryomorphaceae bacterium
TTGGTTTATATTATAAACTAGTTTACATTTGCATAAAAAAAGATGACAAATTCAGATCAGATAAAAATTATTAATGATACTATTAATAAGACAAGGACTAATCTTAAACCTTTAAGTTTTAATTTAATTTTCTGGGGAATATTTATAAATATAATGAGCTTGATTCATTATGTTTTTCCAGAATTTATTCAACAAACAAATTATTCTTCAGCAATATATTGGATACTTTTTCCTATGTTAGGCATGATTTATATGACCCGTTGGAATATAAAAAAACATACAGAGATTGGATATTCAACTACATTAAATAGAGCTATTAAAATTATATGGAAAGTATTTGGCTTTGGATGGCTAATGATAATACTTGTTTCTATGTATGAAGGAATTAATCCAGTTTCAGATATTTTATTTCTCTTAGGTCTTGTTATTACTATGACTGGAATGATTATTAAATTTAAACCCTTAACAATAGGCGGTATGGTTTTATTTGTTTTCATTTTCAAATTGAATCAAAATCCTGATCAAAATTTTTTAATAGTTAATATGATAGGAGTAACCCTTGGATTATTGATCCCAGGAATTATGCTTAATAGAATGAAAACTAATGAATAAAGATATTGAGAAGTTACTTTTTAACCCGGTTCGGTTAAAGATTCTTTCTTTTTTAATTTCAGTTGAGAGTGCAAGCTTTAAAAAATTAATGGAAGTTTCAGATGCAACTAAAGGCAACATAAGTATTCAAATCAAAAAACTTGAAGATGCTAATTGTATAAAGATTCAAAAAAAATTTAAAAACAATTACCCTCTTACTTTATGTAAAATTACATCAAAAGGAAAAAAGTCTTTTGAACTGTTTTTAAAATTACTAAAGTCATATTAATTAAATTTTTTTATGTGAAAATTTTTTCAGTACTTTGTATAACACAGTACCAATGGTTTTTATATACTTAAAACAAACTTTACATTCATTTAACGTTCTAACATTTAGAATTTAAGTATTATTGCAAAATATATGATAGAAATTAAAAATTTACATAAGTCTTACGAAATGGGATCATCATCATTACATGTTCTAAAAGGAATAGATTTTTCTGTTAATGATGGTGAACTTGTTGCTATAATGGGATCTTCAGGTTCTGGAAAGTCAACATTACTTAACATCTTAGGGATGCTAGACACTTCTGATGATGGAACTTATGATCTTGATAAAATTCGTATTGCTAATATGAATGAAAAAAAGGCAGCAAATTATAGAAATAAGTTTTTAGGTTTTGTTTTTCAATCTTTCAACTTGATTAATTATAAAAATGCTCTTGAAAATGTTGCTTTACCTTTATACTATCAAGGTATACCAAGAAAAGAAAGACAAGTAATTGCACTTAATTATTTAGATAAAGTGGGACTTAAAGATTGGTCTGATCACTTGCCGAGTGAATTATCTGGTGGTCAAAAGCAAAGAGTTGCCATAGCTCGAGCTTTAGCCTCAAATCCAAAGGTTTTACTAGCTGATGAACCTACTGGTGCACTTGACTCTACAACTTCTATGGAAGTAATGGCTTTAATTCAAAAAATAAACAGTGAAGGTAAAACTATATTAGTTGTAACTCATGAGCAGGATATTGCAGGAATGTGTAAAAGGATTGTTCGTCTTAAAGATGGAGTAATTGTTGAAGATAAAAAGGTAAAACAAAACATCATTAAAAATGTTTAATATAGAGCGTTGGAAAGAAATTTTTCAGTCTATTCAAAAGAATAAACTTAGGACAGCTCTTTCAGGACTTACAGTTTCATTAGGTATTCTAATATTTATAATTCTATTTGGTCTAGGAGAGGGATTAAAAAATTCTTACAGTGATTTATTTTTAAATAATGCAAATAATGTAATATATATTTATCCTGGTAAAACTACTAAGCCTTTTGGTGGGTTTAAAACGAACAGAAGAATTGAGATTAAAAACGGGGATATAGATGCATTAAAAGAAGAATTTTCGAGTTCTATTGAATATATAAATCCTACTCTAAGGGTAAGTGAACCAATATCATTCGGGTTAGAATCATTTACTTTCGAAATTTCAGCAGTGTCTCCATCTAATCAATTGATTGAGAAGCATGTTTTAATGAAAGGAAGATATATAAATGAAAAGGATATTAAAGAAAAAAATAAAGTTGTTACTATTGGTAGGCTAGTTGCTAGAGATATTTTTAAGGGAGAGGATCCTTTGGGTAAATTTATTAATCTTGGATCAAGATCATTTAAAGTTATAGGAGTATTCCAGGATACTAGTGGTGATACTGAGGAAAATAAACTTATTATACCTTATACTACAAGGCAACAAATCTTAAAGGGAACAGATATAGTCGGTACAGTTGGAATTACTTTTGATCAAAGCTGGGGTGGTTCTCAAGCTGTGAAATTATCTGATAATATTAAGACCTTCTTAAAAAAAAGAAAATCTGTTGATCCAACTGATCCAAGTGGAATAAGAATTCGAAATGTAGCAGATGAGATAGATAGATCTCTTCAGTTTGCAAATGCACTCCAAATAATTGTAACATTTGTTGGAATAGGTACATTAATAGCAGGAATAATAGGCATATCAAACATTATGGTTTTCATAGTGAAAGAGAGAACTAAAGAATTAGGGATAAGAAAAGCACTGGGTGCGGAACCAAATGAGATAATAAAAATGATTTTAACTGAATCAATTTTTATTACAGCAATTTCAGGTTTCTTAGGTATGATGACAGGAATAATTGCTCTTAATTCCTTAGACTCTACTGCTCTTCAAGAATACTTTATAACCAGAGCGGGTGTTGATTTAAACATTGCTTTTTTTGCAACAGTAATTTTGATAATATTTGGTGTAATCGCTGGATATATTCCAGCTAAAAGAGCGGCTCAAATTAAACCAATTGTAGCATTAAGAGATGAATAGTTTAAAAAAGATATTTGATAGAGATACATGGGATGAAATTTTTGAATCTATTTCAAAAAATAAAACTAGAACTATAATTACAACTATTGGAGTTTTCTGGGGTATCTTTATTTACATAGCTCTAGCTGGTTCTGCAACAGGTCTTGAAAATGGTTTTGATGAAGCTTTTAGTGGATTGAGTAAAAATTCAATGGGAGTATTTGTTCAAAGAACTTCTATTCCGTATAAAGGTTTTGCAGAGGGTAGACAGCCTGTATTTAGACTAAATGATGTTAATAAATTAAAAAGTAGAGTACCTGAAATTGAATACATTGCACCAGGTCTTCAAGCTGGGGCTTTTACTGGCGCACCTCCATTAGTAACAAGGGGAACGAGATCTGATAATTTTAACGTTTTTGGTAATTTTCCATCTTATGCTAAGATTTCTGTTATTAAAATATTTGATGGTGGAAGATATATTAATGAAGAGGATATTAAATATGAGAGAAAAGTAGCTGTCATTGGTGAAGGAACTCAAGAAAGATTATTTACTGAAGGTGAAGATCCACTGGGACAATATATTGAAATTAATGATGTCAACTTTAAAGTAATAGGAGTTACAAAATTTTCTCAAGGAAGTGGCTTTGGATCAGATTCAGATGTAACCATACCCTATACCACTTTTGCTAAATTATATAATAGAGGTGATCGATTTGGATTTATGTTTATAGCAGGATATGATTATGTAAATCCAAATTATCTTGAAGAGACTGTATTGTCAAATTTAAAAGTTATAAAAACTGTATCTCCTGAAGATGAAAGGGCTTTTGGATCTTTTAATATCGGTGCATTGTTTGAAAGTATTATAAAATTTACAAAAGGGATGGTTTTTCTATCTCTTGTGGTTGGAATAGCGACAATCTTTGCAGGTGTTATCGGAATTGGCAATATAATGCTAATAGCTGTTAAAGAGAGGACTAATGAGTTAGGTATAAGAAGAGCATTAGGTGCTACTCCTGGAGAAGTAAAAGTTCAAATTGTTTTAGAATCAGTTTTTTTAACAATTTTAGCTGGAATAATAGGAATTATTGTAGGTGCTTTTTTGTTATTTGTAATAAATATAGGTACATCAGGCCTGGAAGATTTTCCTTTCACAAATCCTACAGTTCCTTTAGCTATTGTCTTTAGTGCATTTGTTACTATGGTAACCTTAGGTACTCTTATTGGACTAATTCCAGCTGAAAGAGCTGTAAGTATTAAGCCTATTGAGGCTTTAAGAGAAGAATAATTAATTAAAATAAATAAAATGAAATTTAAAAATATCGGAATTATAGTGCTAATATTAGGTTTACTTTTTGCTATAGCCTATTTCGTTAGAACAAATAGTACATCAGCTATTGAATATGACACAACTACTGCATTTACCTCGAGTATTCAAAAAACATCTGTTGTTACGGGAACAGTTATTCCTGAGGATGAGGTTGAAATAAAACCTCAATTAAATGGAATCATCTCGGAAATAATGGTAGAAGAAGGCGATATGGTTAATAATGGTGATTTGATTGCTATAATTAAAGTAGTTCCAGATGAGAGGTCTGTTTATGGAGCTCAATCTCAAGTAAATGCTGCAGAATTAAATGTTAATAACGCTGAAAGACAAATGCAAAGAGCAGAAGAATTATTTTCAAAACAGATAATTTCTCAACAAGAATATGAAGATGCAGAATTAAGGTTCAATACTGCAAAAGAAAATTTACAAGCAGCACAAAATGATTTAGAAATTATTAGAAAGGGATCTGTCTCTGGATCATCAACTGCTAATACAAATATTAGAGCTACTATTACTGGAACTATTCTTGAGATTCCGATTAAATTAGGTGATCAAGTAATCGCAGCAAATAGTTTTAACTCTGGATCAACAGTTGCAATAATCGCAGATTTAAATAAGATGATATTTGAGGGGCAAGTCGATGAAGCAGAAGTTGGAAAGTTAGAGGTAGGACAGGACTTAAATGTAAGTATGGCTGCTATTCCTGATAAAGAATTTCAGGCTAAATTAAAATTTATTGCTCCTAAAGGAACTGAAGCCGGAGGTGCAGTTCAATTTAAAATTGAGGCTGATCTTACTCTAGATGAAAGTTCATTTATTAGAGCGGGTTACAGTGCAAATGGAACTCTTGTAGTCGACAATAGACAAGATATAATGGTTATAGCTGAGGCTCTTTTGCAGTTTGATAGAAGAACTTCAGAGGCATATGTTGAAGTTGAGACCTCTTCTCAAAATTTTGAAAGAAGAGATATAACAGTTGGATTATCAGATGGAATTAAAGTGGAGATTTTAGCTGGCCTAGAAATAACAGATAAAATTAAAATTTGGAATAAAACAGAACCAATAAAAATTGAGCCTGAAGAATCAGCATTCGATCAATTTACAGATGATGACTAAAAAAATAAAAATGATAAAAAAATATATTCTATTAACTCTTTTTTCTTCAACACTTTCTTTTTCTCAATCAGGTGATAATGTCTTAACACTTCAAGATGCTATTGAGATGGCAGTTGAAAAAAATATAAGTATAAAACAATCTGAATTAAACTTGCTTAATTCTGAATTAAGTAAATCAGATGCAATTGGAAATTTCCTTCCAAGAGTTTCAGCTTCAGCAAATCACCAATGGAATATTGGTAGAGGAATTAATATTACAACTAATGTAATCGAGGATATAACCACTTCATTTTCATCTATGAGTGCAGGTTTTGGTGTGGATGTTTATAATGGCTTTAGAAATGTATATCAACTACACAGAGCTAATCTTGAAATTCTTGCTTCTCAGTACCAATTAGATGATATGAAAGATGATATTAAACTTTTAGTAGCAAATTCCTATTTGCAAATTATGTTTAATAATGAAATACTTAAAGTTCAAAAATCACAACTTGAAATTACGAAGGTAGAATTTGAAAGAACTAAAAACCTAATTGAAATTGGAACATTTTCACCAAGACAAATTTTTGAAATTGAAGCAAACCTAGCTTCTCAAGAACAAAGTGTTGTTCAGGCTGAGAATAATTATAGAAATGCAAAGTTAAGCTTAGCTCAACTTCTGTTGATTGATGATTTTCAAAGTTTTGAGATAGCATACGAAGATTTTAGCGTTCCATTCTCAGACATACTAAACAAAACACCTAAAGAAATACTTAATAAATCTTTAACCTTTAGAAATGATATTAAATTGGCTGAGACTAACATTTCTATTGCTGAAAAAGACATTCAAATTTCAAAATCTCAGTTACAACCATCAGTTACTTCTTTTTATCAATGGAACACAAGAATATCTTATCTTGAAAATACTCCTAGTTTTGAGGATCAGTTTGATTTAAATAAAGGACAAGGATATGGCTTAGCTTTAAATATTCCAATATTTCAAGGAAAGCAAGTAAGAAATAACGTTGAAAGAAGTAAAGTAAATCTTGATAGACTTAAAAACCAGTATGAACAAGAAAAATTAAATCTTGAAAATTCTATTAATCAAGCATATAATGATTTAAAAGGTGCTATTAAGTTATATGAAGCTTCAAATAAAACTTTGGAATCATTAAAAAATGCTTTCGAAGATGCTTCTGATAGATTTTTACTAGGTTCAGTAAATTCTTTTGATTTTATTCAATCTAAACAAAGATATGAATCTGCAGTTTCTGAAAACATTAGATCTAAGTTTGATTATATATTTAAACTCAAAGTTTTAGAATTTTACTTTGGATTACCTTTATCTATTCCTCAATCTAATTAAATCAATATAAGATGTCATTAATTTTAAATTTAGAGACATCTAGTAAAAACTGTTCTATCTCTCTCTCATCTGAAGGGAAATTAGTTGATCATTTTGAACTAGAAGATGATAAATACAGGCATAGTGAATTATTAACTTCCTCAATTCAAAATATTTTATCTAAAAATAATTCAAACGTGAAAGATCTAGATGCCGTTTCAATTGGAGTTGGCCCAGGCTCTTTCACAGGATTAAGGATAGGGTTTTCTGTGGCTAAAGGACTTTGTTATCCACATAAAATAAAGTTAATTGGAATACCTACTCTTAAGATTCTTGCTAATTCATTAGAATCTAAAAGTGATAATATTATTCCCCTAATTAATGATAAAGGAAATTACTTTTATTTATCGAGGTATAATTATGATTTAGAAGAATTGATATCTCCTAAAATTGAATTGATTGATAAAGATTTTTTTAATAATATAGTTAATGAGTCAACAACTATTGTTGTAAATAACGATAGTGCTTATAATTTCATAGACAAAATATTAAATAAAGAAGTGAATTTAATTCAGAATGTAATTAGTTCTTCAGATATGGTGACACTGTCTCATTCATCATTTAAGAATAATAAATTTGAAGATATTGCATACGCGGAACCTATGTATGTAAAAAAGCCGTATGTAAACTAATCAAATTTCTTAGAATCCGAGTGCCTTTTTAACATCAGCTAAAAGATCTTTACCATCTGCAAGAATAATTCCACCATTTGGACTTGAGTCAATAACGTAATTAAACCCTTGCTCTTTTCCAACTTTAGTAATAGCATCTCTAGCTTTTTCAAGTAGTGGTGTCATTAAGTCCATTTGCTTCTTTTGAAGCTCTTGAGCAGCTGAGTCTCTGAATTCTTGTAAATTTGTCTGCATACTTTCAAGCTCTTTTTGTCTAGCTTGATTTGTAACATCAGTTTGGTTTGCAGCATCTGAAGAGTAGCTTTGAGCCTTTGTTTGAAATTCTTTAAATGCGTTGTCAATTTGAGTTGTATAATCTTTTTCAAGTTTAGCTAATTCATTTTGAGCAGCAATTACCTCAGGCATTTCGCTAATAAGCTGTTGAACGTTTATGTGAGCTACATTTGATTGAGCAACAGCAGTCATTGGTGCAATAGCTAAAAAAGTAGCAGTTATTAATTTGAGTATCGATTTCATCATCTGTTATAATATTTACGGGTGCAATATCGTAATTTTTCTTTAAAAAACGATTAAAATTGTTGACCTATTACAAAGTGTGTTTGCCATCCTGATGATTGTCCTGTATTCGAAAGGTCTGTTGAGTCAAACCCATATCCAAAGTCTATTCCAAGAAGTCCAAATGCAGGCATAAATACCCTTACACCAATCCCAGCAGATCTTTTAACATCAAATGGGCTGTAGTCTTTAAAATCATCAAATCCGTTACCAGCCTCTAGAAAACTTAGAGCAAAAACAGAAGCACTTGGTTTTAAGCTTACAGGGTATCTAAGCTCTAATGAAAATTTATTATAAATAATAGATCCATCTCTACTAGAGAGAGATCCGTTTTCATAACCTCTTAATGATATTGTCTCTCTTCCATCCATAGCATATTGCTGCATTCCATCACCACCTAGAAAAAATCTTTCAAAAGGAATATAACCCTTGTTACTATTATATGTTCCTAAAAATCCAAAGTCTGTTTGTGCTTTTAAAACAAATTTTCCAAATACTCGAGTATACCAACTACCATCAAATTTAACTTTATAAAATTCTAGCCATCTATACTTAGCTTGGTCAATTTCAGCTTGAATAGGCTCCCCTCTATTATTTTGATATTCAGGTCTTTCATCTAAGTCAGAAAAATCATCTCCTGTTATTAAGGAATATGGAGGAGAAAACCTTGCACTTAATGAAAAACTTGATCCACCAATAGGGAAAATAGGATTCGTATAAGTGTTATTTCTCGAGAGAGCAATATTATAAGCTATGTTATGTGACTCTCCATTTCCAAATGTAAAAAGTCCAGTAAAATAATTATTCAGATTATAATATTGGTATGACATTGATTGCGACAGAACAAAATAATCATCAGGAAATTTAAGTCTTTTGGCTATTCCAAGATTAAATCCGGCAATTTCAAATGATTGACTTTTGTCTGCTTTTCTTGTAAAATAGTCATATCTATATTGTTTTGTTGATGAAAGCGAAAGCGAAAACTGTACAGGTTCTCTTCCACCAAACCATGGTTCAATAAAACTGAAACTTTTAGTACTGTAAAAAGAACTAGTTTGAAGTCTAATCGAAAGAGTTTGACCATCTCCCATAGGCAGGGGTTTCCAAGCCTTTTTATTTTTAATATTTTTTGTTGAGAAATTATTAAATGAGAGACCAAGAGTGCCAATAAAACCACCACCTCCATATCCCCCTTGTAATTCTATCTGGCTAGCACCTGCCTCAATTAATCCTAGCTCAATATCAACTGTTCCTTGATTAGGATCAACATTTTTAAAATCAGGACTTATCTGCTCGGCATCAAAAAACCCTAGCTGACCAACCTCACGAATGGTTCTTACCACTTTGTCTTTACTATAAAGTTCTCCGGGTTTTATCCTAAGTTCACGATATATTACATTATCATTAGTTTTAGTGTTACCAACAACTGTAATTTTATTAAAACTAGCGAGTTTACCTTCATTAATTCTTATTTGGAAATCAATAGTATCATTTGCTGCACTAACTTCAACCGCATTTACAGAAGAAAATAAATATCCGTTGTTTTGATATAGGTTGGATAAGTCATTTGCATCAGGGTTGTCATCCTGAATTCTTTCTTTAAGAAGAACACCATTGTAAGAATCCCCACTTTTTATACCTAATATTTGGTCTAATTGAAAATCAGTATATGAACTATTACCAATATAATTTATGTCTCCAAAGTAATATTTACTACCCTCATCAACGCTCAAAGCAATATCAATTGTTTTCTCATCATTTATGATGATTGTATCAAATTCAATTCGTGCATCTCTATAGCCTTTTTCTTTATAAAATGATATTAAGCCTTCTTTATCAGCTTCATAATCTGATTCTATAAGCTTTGATTTTTTCCAAAATCTCAAAGGAAATTTTTTCTTGGTCTTCTTAAGCTTGGACTTTAGCTTACCATCTTTAAATATTTCATTACCAGAGAAACTAATATTTTTTATTTTAATTCTTTCACCCCTGTTAACATTTATATTAAGGTTACGTTTGTTTGAACCTATTGAGTCAGGAGTTGAAACTATATTAACCTGAGAGTTTAAAAAACCATCTTTTTTGAGATCATTTTGAATATAGTTTTTTGTGTTTGTCAGAAAACTTTCTGAAAGTCTTTTACCTTCTGACAATTCAGTTTCCTTTTCAAAGGTTTCTGCTTTACTTCTTTTTACACCATTTATGCTATATTTAAGAAGTGTCGGAAGCTCATCGACATTTATTTCTAGTTTTATCTTACCGTTGTTAACATCTGTAACATAAAGATTTACATCACTAAAAAGTTCAAGATTCCATAGTTTTTTTAAAATTGCACTAACCTCTTCTCCTGGAACTTGAATACTTTGCCCTTGTCTTAAACCGCTATAAGTAACTACAGTTCTGTCGCTAAAGTTTTTTAGCCCAACTACTGTAATGGTATCAATAGAATATGTATCACCTTTTCTATAATTATCTTGTGAAAAAAGGAACCCAGTCGTTAAAATAAAAATACTAAAAGCCTTTAGTAATTTTGACTTATAGTTGTTTACTTGTTTTTCCAAATCTTCTTTCTCTGTTTTGATATTCAACAATTGCTTTAGTAAAGTCTTGTTCCGAAAAGTCTGGCCAATATACATCAGTAAAATATAATTCAGCATAAGCTATTTGCCATAATAAAAAATTACTAATTCTTTGCTCTCCACTTGTTCTAATAAGTAGATCTACGTCAGGCAAATTTCTTGTGTAAAGATGGTCATTTATTACGGAATCATCAAAATTATCAAGAGAAATTATATCATTTTTAACTTTCTCTGAAATCTCTTTAACTGCTTTAAATATTTCTTGCTTTCCACCATAACTTAAAGCAAGAGTTAATGTCATTCCGGTATTATTCTTTGTGTTTTCAATAATACTGTTTAATACAGACTTTACTTTATTTGGGAGAGAGTTTAAGTCACCTATTGCGTTTAGCTTAATATTATTATTAAAAATATCTTCAAACTCCTCCTTGAGTGTCTGAACTAAAAGCTTCATAAGAGTATCAACTTCATTACTTGGTCTATCCCAGTTCTCAATAGAAAAAGTAAATAATGTTAAAAATTCTATTTTATGTTTGTTTGCTTCTTCAACAATTTTTTTTACAGCTGTAACTCCATTTTGATGCCCGAAGACCCTTGGCATTCCCTTTTGCTCGGCCCATCTTCCATTTCCATCCATTATTATTGCTGTATGCTTAGGAATCATTTTTTATTTTTTTTTATTTTTATTTCTCATATCCTGACCCCAGAATAATTTCTCTCTCAATCTCTTATAAAAATTATCATTATCAAATTTTATAGTGCCAATAGTAAAATCTGCTTTGAAAATTTCGATTTGATCAGAGCAATTTACTGAATACATTCTTGAGTCTACCGATAAGTTTATATCACTGTCTCCTTCAATTTTTATGTTTATTTTTGAATTATCAGGTATAACTAATGATCTCATGTTTATATTATGAGGTGCAATTGGATTTAAAAGAACAACATTTGACTCTGGAGAAACTATTGACCCTCCATTACTTAAAGAATAACCTGTTGATCCAGTTGGAGTTGAAATTATTAACCCATCTGACCAATAATTTGTTAAATAATTATCATTAATCTGACAAGATATGTTCAAAAGAGATGTGGTATCTTTTCTCTGAATTGTTATCTCATTAAGAGCAAATGGATAATCAGAAAATGCATCATTTAGAGAATCTGATTTAACCTGTAGAATCGTCCTTTCAATAATGCTAAACTTATTTTTATTAATTAAAGAAAAAGCTTCTTGAATGTTTTCTTTCTGAACACTAGTTAAGAAACCTAGTCTTCCTGTGTTAATGCCAAGAATGGGAATATTAGAGTCTTTAACATATGTAATTGATCTTAAAATTGTACCATCTCCTCCAATAGCAAAAACAAAATTAATATCATCTTCTATTGGATTTTTAGAATCAAAAAAAGAGAAATTTTCTTGAGCTTCCTCACTTAATTCACTTCTTATTTTTGAATCAATAACTAGTTGATTATTTTCTGAAATAATATCAATTATTTCCTTGCAACAATCAATTGAGGATTTGTTATGAAATGCTATGTATAGAGCTATTTTCATATCACAAAAATACAAACTTTATAACTTTATTAAGTACTATATTTGTAATTAAGTTTAGACACGAATCATGACTAGGTTAAGTGTAAATATTAATAAAATTGCAACACTAAGAAATGCTAGGGGTGAGGACTATCCAAATTTATTAAAGACTGCACAAGATATTATAAGCTTTGGAGCTCAAGGCATAACAATCCATCCAAGGCCAGACCAGAGACACATAAGATATTCTGATGCTTTGGAGCTCAAGGGAAAAATTAATACTGAACTTAATATAGAGGGAAATCCTAGTAAAAAATTTATAAATCTTGTTAATGAAATTAAGCCTGAACAGGTAACTCTTGTCCCAGATTCGGAGGATGCAATTACATCAAGTGCTGGATGGGATACAATTAATAACTTTTCATTCTTGAGTGATATAGTTGAAGAATTCCATTCAAATTCAATTCGAGTTTCGATATTTATTGATCCAGATATAACTATGCTAGAGGGAGCAAAAAAAATAAAGGCTGATAGAGTTGAGCTTTTTACTGGTCCTTATGCTAAAGAATATAATATTGATAAATTAAAGGCAATTGAAAAATATATTCAATGCTCAGAAGTTGCAGATGAAATTAATTTAGATCTTAATGCAGGTCATGATTTAAATCAAGATAATCTCACGTTTTTTATTAAATCAATAAAAACTATTAAAGAAGTTTCAATAGGCCATGCATTAATTTCTGAGTCACTTTATACAGGATTAGAGTCCACAATCAAATCATATTTAGATATACTTAAATGAAAATTCTTCATTCTAATTTAATAGGAAACTCTGAAAGAGAACTATTTATAATTCATGGATTTTTAGGTATGGGAGATAATTGGAAAACTCATGCAAAAAAAATTGCTGAAAACGACTTCAGGGTTCATTTAATAGACCTTAGAAATCATGGAAAAAGTTTTTGGAGTAATGAGTTTAATTTTGATCTTATGATTGATGATATTTACAACTATGCTAAACATCACGATATCAAAAAATTTAGCTTGTTAGGGCACTCAATGGGGGGAAATCTAACTATGTTATTTGCTCAAAAGTTCCCTCAGCTTTTAGATAAAATAATTATTGTTGATATCGTTCCAAAGGAATATAAACCTCACCATGGAAATGTATTAAATATATTAAATAGTTTAAATTCAATAGATTTTAAAAAAGTAAAATCAAGAAAAGATGCTGATACTCATCTTTTAAATTATATAGATGATGAAAGAGTTAGACAATTTTTATTAAAAAATTTATATTGGATAGATAAAGAAAGTTTAGGTTTAAAGATTAACATTAAAGTCTTGTTTGAGTTCAAAGATAAATTGTCAATTAAGCTTCAAAAAGATTCAAAGTTTAATAAGCCATCTCTTTTTTTATACGGCGATAATTCACCTTATGTTGATGAATCTGATTTTTCTTTACTAAATAAATATTTTCCTAAAATTCAAATTAATAAAGTTCCATTATCCGGACACTGGGTACATGCAGATAATCCATCTTTTTTTCTTGATAAAACAATTAATTTTTTAAATTGAATCATGGAAACTCATAAAGTTAGAAAAGCAAATTCTTCTGATGTAAAAGATATTCTTAGGTTACTAATTGAGCTTGCAGTATATGAGAAAGAACCTAATGCAGTTAAGGTCAAGGAGGAAGATTTAATTAGAGATGGTTTTGGAGATAACCCTAGGTTTGAATGTATTTTAGCTGAGTTTAACTCTGAAATTATTGGCTTAGCTTTTTATACTCCTAGATATTCAACTTGGGTTGGAGACACACTTCATTTAGAGGATCTAATTGTAACTGAAAAAATGAGAGGTAAAGGTTTTGGAATATCCCTTTACAGGGCTTTTTTATCTGAAGCAAAAAATAGAGGTGTCAATAGAGTTGAATGGTCAGTTCTTGATTGGAATAAGCCAGCCATTAATTTTTATAAGAATACTGGTGCAATAATTGATGGTCTAGATCAATGGAAAATTGTAAGAATGGATAAAGAGATTATTGAAAAATTCCTTTCAAATTAACTCAGTTTTAATAAAGTCAATAATAAACTTATTTATCTGATCTCTTATTTCAATAAATTCTACACCATATTGACCATTATTTAATTTAGAAGGGTCCTCAAAATTTTTATGTATTTTTTTTGCATTACTATTAGGTAAAATAGGACATGTCTCATTTGCATTATCACAAACAGTAATTACAAAATCAAATTTATCATTTATATATTCATCAACAAGATTAGAATTATAATCTGATAAATCAATTCCAATTTCTGCCATACATTTTACAGCATTTCTGTTTAATCCATGTTTTTCAATTCCTGCACTAAAAACAGATACTGAGTTATCGGTTAAGTGATTTAAAAATCCATGAGCAATTTGACTTCTACATGAGTTGCCAGTGCAAAGAATTAGAATGTTTTTCATTAAAAGCCTAATGAAAGTTGAGCAATATAAAAGAATAAGAATATACCAAATATATCATTAGCTGTTGTGATAAATGGTCCAGTAGCAATTGCAGGATCTATACCTTGTCTATCAAGAATAATTGGAACAAAGGTTCCAACTAAGGCAGCAATTATTATAACACCCATCATAGAGCCAGCAATAGTAAGACTCATAAATAAATCTTGATTTACAATCTGCCCAAATATGACTAGTATAATGGATAATGCTAAACCATTAATTAAACTTAAACTAACTTCTTTAAAAAGTCTAGTTAATAAAGAACCTTTAACTAAGTCATTTGCAAGTCCTTGAACTATAATAGCCGACGATTGAACTCCAACATTTCCAGCCATAGCAGCAATTAGAGGAGTATAGAAAAATAAATTTCTTAAATCTGGCTGATTCATGATTTGTTCAAAATCTTTTAAAATAAAAACACTTCCAAGTCCTCCCAAAAGCCCTAAAAATAACCAAGGTAATCTTGCCTTAGTTAATTGAAGAATAGAATCATTGACTTCAACTTCAGATGAAATACCTGCAGCTAATTGATAATCTTTTTCAGCTTCATCTTTAATCAGATCAACTATATCGTCAATTGTAATTCTTCCTAATAAAGTTTTTCTTTTATTGGTAACAGGAATAGCTTCTAAATCATATTTAGACATTATTTTAGCCACTTCTTCACCTTCTTGATCAGCTGTAACAAAATCTACTTTAGGAATAAAAATATCTTTAACTTTTGATTTTGATTTTGCAGTAACCACATCTTTTAATGAAAGTCTTCCTTTCAATCTATTTTTGGAATCAACTACATAAATAGAGTGAACTCTAGTTACATCTTTTGCTTGTTTTCTAATTTCATCAATGCACTTAGCAATACTAAGATTTTCACTTACTTTCACTAACTCTTTTGCCATTAATCCACCGGCTGTATTTTCATTATACTTAAGTAACTCTTTTATATCATCTGTTAATTCAGAATCTTTAATTTGAGAGAATACTCTTTCTTGTCTATCTTCAGGTAACTCTGAAATCACATCTGTTGCATCGTCAGTATCAAGCTCTTCAATTTTTTCAGCAATTTCTTTAGCGGAAAGATTATCAAGAATAATTTCTCTTAGATCTTCATCAATTTCAGCAAGAGCATCTGCAATTCTATGTTTGTCAAAAATTTTAACAAGAAAAATAACTTCTTTAATTTCTAGAAGTTCAAATATTTCAGCTAAGTCAGCATAATGAAGCTCATTAAGTTCCATGATAATTTTTTCATTATCATTACTTTTAATAAATCTCTTAATCTTATTTATTAATTCATCATTGACTTTAAATTGTCTCATTACTAATTTTTTGAGTTAATATGACAAATTCTTCAACAGAAAGCTGCTCAGGTCTTAATCCAAATATACTATCTTCTAATATATTTTCTTGTATATCAAGTCTTTTTAGAGAATTTTTTAATTTCTTTCTTCTCTGTTGAAAACTTAATTTAATGACTTTATCTAATAAATTAATATCACAGTTAAGATTTATGTCTTTTTTCCTTGTCATAGAAATAACTGCAGAATCAACTTTTGGCTTAGGAAAAAATACATTTGGAGAAACATTAAATAAAATTTTAACATCATATAATAGTTGAGTTTTAACTGAAAGTATTCCATATTTTTTTGTGTTATTGTTGCTTACAATTCTTTCTGCTACCTCCTTTTGAAACATACCAACAAGACAACTAACAGATTTATAGTTATCAATAGCTTTAAATAAAATTTGCGAGGATATGTTATATGGAAAATTTCCAATGATTAAAATCTTACTTAATGAAGGATAAGTTAAATTGATATCAAACTTTAGAAAATCTTTTTCTATTATTTCTGGATTTTCATCTTCAAATTCATTTTTAAGAAACAATATTGATTCTTTATCAATTTCAATTAGAGTTAGAATATCTTTTAATTTTAATAGATATTTTGTTAGAGCACCTTTTCCAGGTCCAACTTCAATAACTTTTTCATATTTACTAAAATCGACAGAATCAATGATTTTTTTTGATATATTTTCATCAATTAGAAAATGTTGACCCAGGAATTTTTTTGGATTAACATTTCCTGTCATAATATTAATTTATTATATCAAACCCAGTAAAAGGGACTAAAACCTTTGGAATTTTAATTCCATCTTTTGATTGATTATTCTCAATTAATCCAGCCATTACTCTAGGGAGAGCAAGAGAACTTCCATTTAGAGTATGTAGTAACTGATTTTTACCATCTTTATTTTTAAACTTAAGATTAAGCCGGTTGGATTGATATGTTTTGAAGTTTGAAACAGAACTTATCTCAAGCCATTTCTTTTGACCCTTTGAATATAGCTCAAAATCATAGGTAATAGAAGAGGTAAAACCCAGATCTCCAGCACATAAATTTAAAATTCTGAAATCTAGTTCTAGTTCATTTAAAATCCCTTTAATATGTTCTTTCATTCCAGATAGAGCATTACTTGAATTTTCGGGATGCTCAAGTCTAACTATTTCGACTTTATCAAATTGATGAAGTCTATTAAGCCCTCTTACATCAGAACCATAGCTTCCAGCTTCTCTTCTAAAACAAGGTGTATACCCTGTAAGAAGAATTGGAAGTTCTTCAATAGACAAAATATTGTCTCGGTAGATATTTGTTAAAGGGACTTCTGCAGTCGGAATTAAATAAAAATCATCATTATTAACATGATACATTTGATCATCTTTATCCGGCAATTGTCCAGTTGCAAAAGCAGATTCAGAATTTACTAAATGAGGAACTTGAAATTCAGTATATCCTGCAGATGTATTCCTGTCAAGAAAAAAATTAATAAGTGCTCTTTGAAGTTTTGCACCCTTCCCTTTGTAAACTGGAAATCCTGAGCCAGTAATTTTACTTCCTAGTTCAAAATCTATTATATCCAAGTCTTTAGCTAAATTCCAATGATTTTTTAAATTATCTGGGGTGTCTTTAATCTCACCACTAGAGAAAACTTCCAAATTATCATTAATAGTAAGACCATCAGGAACATCACTGTCGGGTAAGTTAGGAATGGTTGTAATTAGACTTAAAATATCAGATTTTATTTTATCAAGTTTATCTGATAAGTCTTTTGACTTAGCTTTTAAATCTGTAGACTTACTTTTAAGATTTTCAACATCATCACTTTTATTCCCTGATTTAAATATTTCAGCAATTTCTTTTGAGATAGTATTTGACTCAAATAAAAATTGATCTAGCTCTTGTTGTATTTTTTTTCTACTATTATTAAGTTCTATGATTTCATCTATAACACCAAGATTCTTAAAACCTCGCTTCTCAAGACCTTTTAAAGTCTCATCTTTGTCATTAGAAATTTTATCGATTGATAGCATAGATTATTTTGAAATCAAAGATAAAACTTATTTGTTTATTAATTTTAAACAATAATTTTCATCTTTTAATAATTGCTTTTTTAGACCTTCTATTGAAGCAAACTTTTTTTCATCTCTAATTTTTGAAATCATTTCAATAGAAATTACATGATCATAAATATCTTCATTGAAATTGAATAAATGAACTTCAAGTGATTTATCATTTGACCCAATAGTTGGTCGATGGCCTATATTCATCATACCATTATATATCTTATTTTTAATTATCGTTTTAATAAAATAGACTCCATCTTTAGGTGTGATTTTATACTTCTCTTCAATAAAGATATTTGCAGTAGGATAATTTATTTTTTTCCCCAACCCATCTCCCTTGATTACTTTTCCGGTAAGTTTAAAAGACCTTCCAAGGTATTTTCCAGCTGTTTTTAAGTCACCATCATTAATTGAGTTTCTAATTTTTGTTGAGCTTACTTTAATTTTCTCAATTTCTTGAGCTTTAATTTCTTCTACTGTGAAATCGTATTCATTAGCATAATTTTTTAGATCTGTAACAGAAGCCTCTCTTCCTTTTCCAAATCTATGATCGTATCCAATAATTATATGTTTTACCTTAAGCCTTTCAACTAAAAAGTCTTTTATAAATTGATTAGCTGTCAATAAGGAGAAATTTTTATCAAAAGGATGAATTATCAATGAGTCAATTCCAATTCCATCTAAATGAAGAATCTTTTCATCTAAAGTATCAATCATCTTTACATCATTATACTTATTTAATATTATTCTTGGGTGAGGAAAAAAAGTTAATACAACAGAAGATAAATCTCTACTCTTAGAGGAATTAATTAGTCTAGTAAATATTTTCTGATGACCATGATGAAGACCATCAAATGTTCCTATTGTTACAACTGACCTTTTATCTTGATTATAATCCTCAATACTCCTATAAATTTTCATCTATAAAATTCTTCTTATTATAAAAATTCATTGTTCTTTCAATCCCCGTTTGGATAAATGAAAATATAACATCAGTTGATACTATGACTATTTTTTGAATATTTATTTGTTCTGAATCAGTCCACTTACCAAGTACATAATCCGACTTGGATGTTTTGATGTTATTTGAGATACCAACTCTAACTCTAGGGTAATTTGAGGTTCCTAAATAATCTTCGATATCTTTTAAACCATTATGTCCTCCAGCAGTTCCATTTGATTTTACCTTAATATTTCCAAAATAAAGATTCATATCATCACATATTATAAGAATATTATCATTACTGACTTTTTCTTTATTTTTCCAATATGAAAGTGATTTACCAGAGTTGTTTACGTAATTATTTGGTTTAATCAGTATAATTTTTTTACCCTTAAACTTAGATTCTGCTCTTTGGGCTAATTTAACTGATTCAAAATTTACATTTAGAATTTTTGATAGTTCATCAAGAACATTAAATCCAATATTATGTCTAGTATTGTTATATTCTTCACCAATATTTCCAATTCCTAGAATGAGATACTTGTTCATATCAGACTTTGTAGCTAATAGTGATACGATTTTTTTAAAAAAATGCATTATATAATAATCTTATTTAAAGTTAAGATTAATTATATAACAATTATTCTTTTGAATCTTGAGAACCCTCTTTAGGAGTTTCAGCTCCTTCAGCTCCTTCAGCTCCTTCAGCTCCTTCAGCTCCTTCAGCTCCTTCAGCTCCTTCTTCAGTTTCCTCATCTTCAGGCAATGCCATTGCAGCTCTAGATGTTCTTACTTGACAAACAACAGTGTTTTCAGGGTGAAGCAATTCAAAGTCCTCACTCTCAAGTTCAGAAGCATAAAATTTATCACCTAGTTCAAGTGTTGAAATATCTACATTAAGTGAATCAGGAAGATTACCAGGAAGGGCTTTAACTCTAAGTTTTCTTTTATTTCTAGATAATACACCACCACTATTTAAAACTCCAGGCGCTGATCCACTTAGTTCAACAGGAATATCCATTGTTACAGGTTTATCATCATGAATCTCATAAAAGTCTGCATGTAAAATTTTATCTGATACTGGATGAAATTGAATATCTTGAAGAATTGCATTTTTCTTATTATCACCAAAATCAAGAACAACAGTGAGCGCTGCTGCAGTGTATACTAAATCCTTGAAACCTATTTCAGTGGCAGTAAAATGTAAAACTTCATCACCTCCATATAATACACACGGAACATTACCATCTTTTCTTACTGAATTAGTACTTGTTTTTCCAGTAACCTCTCTTATTAAACTTTTAATTTTTATTGATTTCATTTTTTTATTTTATAAATAGTTTGTCAATTGATTTATTATGATGAACATTATACATTGCTTCAGCAAATATTTTCGAGCATGTTAAATGTTCAACTTTTTTAGATTCTTTTTTTATCTCAATTGAATCACTTGTGATTAATTTCTTAAGTTTTGATTTTTCAATTTTTTCATATGCATCACCAGAAAGCAATGCATGAGTACAGATAGCAATCACTGATATTGCTCCTTTTTCAATCATTAAATCAGCAGCTTTAGCTAAGGTTCCTGCTGTATCAACCATATCATCAATCAAAACAACATTTTTACCTGTTACATCACCAATTAATTCCATATGCGTAATGATATTCCCTTTAGATCTTTGTTTATAACAAATAACAACATCAGCATCTAAAAACTTAGAATAGGCATATGCTCTTTTTGAACCTCCCATATCAGGTGATGCAATTGTTAGATTATCAATGTTTAAAGATTTCAAATAAGGAACAAAAATTGACGAAGCATATAAGTGGTCAACTGGTTTCTCAAAAAATCCTTGAATCTGATCAGCATGTAAATCCATTGTTATAATTCTAGTTGCTCCAGCCGATTCAAGAAGTTTAGCTACTAATTTAGCTCCGATTGGAACTCTTGGCTTGTCTTTTCTGTCTTGTCTTGCCCATCCAAAATATGGAATAACAGCAGTAATATGTCTTGCGGAGGCTCTTTTTGCAGCATCTAGCATTAAGAGCATTTCCATTAAGTTATCTGATGAAGGGTTTGTAGATCCAATTAAAAAAACACGAGAACCTCTAACAGATTCTTCAAATGAAGGTTGAAACTCTCCATCACTATACCTTTGAAAATATACGCTACCTAAATCTTGTCCAAAGTGTTTTGCAATTTGTTTAGACAAAGTCGTGCTTTGAGTACATGAAAATAGTTTAACCGGTGTTTTCACAATTAATTAATTGGAGTGCAAATTTATAAATAATTATTGTTCAGTATAATTTTATTATAAATTATTTAATATAATGGAATTTATTAATTTTGAGCTCTTTAGCTTCGGTGGCGAAACTGGTAGACGCGCTGGATTCAAAATCCAGTTCCTTTGGGAGTGTGGGTTCGATTCCCACCCGAAGTACTACGCAAAATCATAATCAACTATTTAACAGTATTTTATGGTTTTTTTATTACCTATTTGGCATCATATTGGCAACAAAACCTGAAAAAAATCTACTTACTTAGTATAAATCCCACCCCCCGGGGTCATTTTAAAATCAATTTTCTTTTTGGGTTCTGTGCTTGATATACAGTATATTATCTAAATGCTCTAAGTTTTTAATTTATTAAATTAGAGATATGAAAAAGATTTAAATAGGGATTGTAAAAAATAATATAAAATTTTATATATATATATATATTCTTTCCTAATTTTATTTAAATTATGTGTATGAATAGAGCTATTTTTTTATTTGTTTTATTTATTTCATGTTCTGATAGGTTAAGCACAAACTCTTCAGAGGATTTCTCATTCCCTAATCCTTCTTCTTCTGAATACTTTCGTTTATTCCAATAAGGAGGAGAGGTAAAGATGGTTTGCACTTCTTTATCTTCTAACTCACTCATATCATGAGATGATTTATGATAAAACCTCCAATTAGATTTGTTGTTTGTATCTGATTTCAGGGTTGAATTTGTTTCTCTTTTTCTTCTCTTTGAATTTGAAGATAAGATTGGTTTACGGTAAGAATGCCTTTATCAAGTAATTCTATAAACTCAGATCTGTTTTTGTATATATACACCAACCTTCTTAGTTGAGAAGATGAGATCCCCATTTCTTTAGAAACCATATCTCTTGTGGACTTTTAGAGGTAAAAACCTGCTCCCAATGTTGTTTTGATGCACTCATGCGATTAAAGATTTAGCCAATAATTTACCTTTAGAGTAAGGTTCCAGCCTGTAGTTACATTGGGAACACTTATGTCATTACTATTAAATACTAAGAAAATATCTGAAGCAGGTTTGTATCTCCACTGAAAGCGGGAATTGAAATTCCATAACCCCAATTGTTCGTTATATTGGAAGAGATTAGAAAAGAAAATTTTATTAGTCAATGTCAAGTTCGACTTGAGACCCAAAAGCCAAAATGAGTTGGTGTTCCAAGGTGCCGGCAATTCAATTTGATTGTAATTCACTAAGGAACTCAATTCTAAATAGGGTTGAAAGCGATAACCAAATTCTCCCAAAAAGGAGTTGCGTTTTCCATTGGCATAATACCCCCCTGCAATGACTTCTGCTGAATAGGTAAATCGATTCTGCGGTTTGGCATCATAAGAAAGGGTTAAGCTCGTCCATTCATGTTTTGTTCCCGCTTCAAGTTTTGCTATTTGAGTCCGTAAGGGATCAAAATCAGAAAGTAATTCAATATACTGGCGTTGTAGCCCTAAAGTGAATCTACTTCGGTCTTTGAAATTGAACAAATAGTCAAACTGTTGGGTTTGATCTTTTTTATTAAAATCAGTATCAAAATAATAGGTTCTTCCCAATCTAGGCCCATGGGCAAGTAGCGGAGTATCCTTTTTAGTATAGTATAAATAACCTCCTGTAGCTTGCAGCTTAATGTAATTGTTTCTTGGAACAAATCCTACTTCAGCGCTGTAATCCCCACTTATATATTCTTGTTGAACGCGCCAATTCCATCGAGTGGATTGATATCCGATATGCGAAGCAAATACTTCACCCTGTTGCGTAGCGATTGGACTCAGGGATTTGAGAAACAGTAACTTTCCACTCCATAAATTATCAGCTGAAAAATAATTGTATTCTAACCCCACATTGCGATTGTATTCTGAAGTATTGTTTTGGTTTTTATTGAATCTAACAGCTTGTTTGTTTACAAAAATGGCACTGATGTTAGAACGGTCAAAGACTTTTCTTTGAAGTGTTACCACACCAAAGTTTTCCCCCGCTAAGTTTAGTTCATCGTCTTGACGGGTTTGAATGTCCATAAGCCCTACTCGCCAATTTTCATCTAGATTTCCACTTAAACGAATCCCTCCTTGAATGGGAACGTTTAGTCCGATTCGCCTTGAAAAAAATGGACGGATGGATCGGTAACCAAAATTGGAAAATAAGTCTGCATTTTCTAAAAAAAACTGCCGTCTTTCTGGAAAAAAGAGTTCAAATCGATCTAAGTTGGTTACTTGTTGATCGACCTCTGCTTGAGAAAAATCAGGATTTACGGTAACATCAAGATTCAATGCAGAGGTGAGACTGTATTTTAAATCTCCACCTACTTTAAAAGCATTATTTGGTGTTGTGTTGTTTTCACTATTTAAATTATTCGACAAATAGGGAATAAGCGAAACATTACTGCTTTGTTTGGGAGGAGGGGTTTCCCATACCAAAGCTCCTGCATAAGCTAAGGTAACTGAAGGAAATTGTCTTGGAACAGGGGCCCAACTGGATTTTTCACTTGCCTTTAAATCCAAACGGCTAAAGTTAATTCCCCATTCAGAAATGTCTTCATTATAACGAATGGATTTAAAAGGAATGGCAATTTCACACACCCATTTTTCTTCATCAAATTGTACCTCTGAATACCATTTGGTATCCCAATTTAAATCAACATTTCTTCCATTGAACATTGTTCCGTCCCACTGAGCTCCGTAAGCATTTAGTCCAAATGCAAATCCTGTGTTTTGATTGTTGAAGGGATCAATGGCTACTAAGAAGTTATCATTCTTTCCAAACGAAAAATCACGCTTTAATGATTCTACTACATAAGCTCCTTGAGTGCTGTTATTGAAGAAAATAATGGAGAAGTATAAGTTTTCCTCATCAAAACTCATTCTTGCCTCAGAAAATTGAGTGGCCTTACCGGTGTCAACAGGGGTAATCATAAAGAAATCTCCAGCAACTGCGGCATTTTTCCAAGTGGCTTCATCTAAAACACCATCGATATTTATTTTTTCATTTGTTTTTTGAATAGACAGACGGTAGTTGTTTGTATTTACTTGACCCAGTAGCAGAGTAGAAAAAAAGAAGAATAGATTGGGTAAAATAAGTTTGCGGTGCATTAGCTATTCAATTTAAAGAAAAA
>JABGTW010000001.1 GCA_018646865.1 Cryomorphaceae bacterium
AATCCATAATTTATAATTCTAAGTAAAAAGCCGTAAATTCTAAAAAAATTAATTATGATCAATAATTTAAGATTACTAATTCTTTTTTTAGGAATTCAATTTGTTAGTGGTCAAATACCAGAAGACAAAGCTGTTATAAGCTCTATTTATGTATACGATATAGAAAAAAGAAAGCCAATAAAGTTAACTACTGTTGAAAGACATTTAGAAGCTCCCAATTGGTCTATTGATAATAATTATTTATTAATTAACAGTTCAGGAAAACTTGAAAAATTTGATTTGAGTGGTAATTTTCTTGAATATGAAGACACTGGACATTTAAGTATGCTAAATAATGATCATGGGTATTCTTTTGATGGGAAAAATCTATTTTTTTCCACTGGAATTTTAGAAATAGAGGGTCATTCATCTTTTATCTATATGAAATCACTTGATGATAACTCTATAGAACTGTTAACTGAGTTAACTCCTTCATATTGGCATGGAGTATCTCCTGATGGAAATTATATAGTTTATTGTGCTGAAAGAAATGGCGAATATGATGTTTACAAATTAAATATTGAAACAAAAAATGAAATTAGATTAACTTTTAATAAAGGTTTAGATGATGGTCCAGAATTTTCACCAGATGGAAAATACATCTACTATAATTCATTCAAAACAAACAAAATGCAGATTTGGAGAATGCATAATGATGGTTCAAATCAAGAGCAAATGACATTTGATAATTATTCTAACTGGTTTCCTCATGTTTCACCAAAAAACGATTATGCTGTAGTAATAAGTTATATTGAAGATCAGGAGCAGAGTCATCCATTTGGAAGAATGGTAAAGCTTAGATTACTTAACTTAACAGACAAATCAATAGTTGACTTAACTGAACCATTTTACGGTGGACAAGGGACAATAAATGTTCCGTCATGGAACCCAGAGGGGACTAAGTTTGCTTATGTGTTATATAGCCTAAAAGACAAATAGTTCTTAAATTAATATAGAGAATATAAAAATTGCTCTCGTTTCTTAGTTGTATTCTGCTAAAGAGTTATTAATATAATTTAAACATTTTTTTATTTCTTCAATAGAATTTGAACCTTCTGGAATATTGTATTCAAGTTCAATAGTGATAGGAAAAGTATAACCCTCATTATTTATTAGTCTAACTACATCAGCAATTGGAGTATCTCCTTCACCAAAAGGTAAATTATCTCCCCCGTTGACACCTTTTTTTCTGTCTTTTAAATGCATGCTAACTATATGATTATTATTCTCTTTAACAAATTCAACTACGTTTTCATTATCACCAGCTACGTAATGTCCAAAATCAAGATTTATTTTATTATATTTTGATTGAGTAATTGCAGTATCCCAAAAAGTTGGAGTTTGTTGCTCGTGACCATGATAACCAATAAGAACATCTTCTTCTTCTGCTATTTTTGAAAGCCTAAATGTATGTTTATCATCTGATGGATGCTCTAGAGTTACATGGCTTGCTCCTAAAGCTTTTGCAGCTCTCATCCCATATCTAATGTCATCATCTGTATTTTCTTTTTCAAAAACTCTTGGTTTAAAGGCATATATGTCTATTCCTGCTTCATTGTACAACCCTCTAAGCTCCTTAAGCTTATTCAAATCAACATTTTTTCTCCATTCAGCAACTTCTTGTTCATAAATTTTTCTTTTTTCTGAATACTCTTGAGCTTGAATTTTTTCTTCTTCACTTAATGTTTCACCACTATACTGTTTATATAAAAGTCTCATAGAAGATCTTTCATTTATAAGGCTTTCAGGAGCACCAGCATATGATTCAACATGATTTCCCATAAGCTCAACATTTTTTATTCCTGTTTGTTTTATATAATCTAAAATTGCAAGAGGAGATTGATCTTCCATGGTTCTAAATGAATATGTTTGTATTCCAATTTTAAGATTATTAGAGTCATTATTATTTGTACATCCAAAAATAAAAGATGTTAAAAGCGTTAAAAGAATAATTTTATTTTTCATAATAGTTTTTTTTAAAGCTTCCAACCTTCTCTGTAATTATAATGAAAGAATTGATTGGCCTCATCAAGGTTTGTTATTTTCATGTTTTTAGAATCATATTCAAGTGTAATATCTAATTGTTGAGACAAAACTGCTACATTAGTTAAAAGCATTATTTCGGTTACTTTAGATGCAACCTCAAAATTATTTGATGCTTTTCTATTTTCTTTAATAGCCTCAATAAAATCTAGATACACTGAATTCGGTCTTGGCAACCATTTTTCAACTTCAAATCCTGGTTCTTCTGGTATTAGTTCTGGGAGAGCTCCATGGGATCCGTGCATTATCATCCCTTTTGAACCAATGTATAGTGCTTCTTGAAGTTGTCTTCCGTTTTCTAGTGAGTCTGGTCTTGATGGTTTAATGCCTCCATCAGACCAAGTAATTTTTATTGGAGATTTAGTTTCTTTAGATTCAAACTCATATGTTATACTCTCAGATTGAGGTAAATAATGTTCGTTGAAAGGACTAGTAGTTGCTTGTACTTTGGTAGGCATATCAAGATCTAAAGCCCATACTGGAGCATCAAATGTATGAGCTCCAAGATCACCCATAGCACCAGTTCCGTAATCCCATAATCCTCTCCATGCAAAATGAACAACTTCTTCATTATAAGGTTTATATTCTGCAGGACCTAACCAAAGATCATAATTTAGATGATCTGGTATTTTTTGCTCAGGTGGTCTGTCAAAATAGCCTTGTTTCCATATGGGTCTATTTGTCCACATATGAACTTCTTTTACATCTCCAATTTTTCCTGACTTTATCCACTCTACTGTTCTCATCGTTCCTTCAACATTATGTCCCTGATTTCCAACTTGAGTTACAACACCAGTTCTTTTAGCAAGATCATTTAAATATCTTGCTTCGTAAATAGTTTTAGTCATCGGCTTTTCAATATATACATGTTTTCCAGCATTCATAGCATATGAGGCAATAACCGCATGAGTATGGTCTGGTGTTGCAATTACAACTGCATCTATATCTTTTTCTTCATCAATCATTTTTCTATAATCATGAAATGTCTTTGCATTGGGATAAGCATTAATAATGTGAGATGAATACTGATGATCAACATCACAGATTGCATATATATTAGCGTGTTTGAATTTTTTATCATCAGATTGTCCAAATCCTCCCCGTGGACTTCTTTCTGGCTGTATACCTGCATATCTTTGGATCATTAATCCAGGAAGGCTTCTTCTTTCAACTGGATTATCTGGTGAAGCCATTTGTTGAATTACTTGACCCCCTCTATTACCAACACCAATTGCAGCTATATTTATTAGACCATTGGGGGATGGATATCCAAGACTAGTTATAGCATGGCTTGGCACAATGTAAAACAAAGAAGCTGCAGAAGCTTTCTTTAGAAAATCTCTTCTTTGATAATTTTTTTTTGATCTCATAACAAGAAGTTAATGAAAAAA
>JABGTW010000060.1 GCA_018646865.1 Cryomorphaceae bacterium
ATATCAATTTATTTTATAGCAAAATCTTTTTTGAACATCAAATCAAATCTTGAAATTTCAAAAAATATGCTAAAACACATAAGCGATAGTGGCACACTAGGTTTAGCTTTAGGGGTAATGGGAGCTTTTTTAGGAGCAATAAGTGCTTTTGATGTTTTGGAAGCAACAGGAGAAGCAGAACCAGGTATTATTGCTGGAGGTCTTAAAGTAGTATTACTGTCTCCTCTTTTTGGATTATTAACTTTTTCAGTATCGAAGCTTGGAATTCTTATACTTCGAATAATTCAAAAATAATATTGCAACTATGATGTTATCCAAAAAAGAAATATCAATCTTAATAGAGATTATTTTTTCTATATCATTTGCATTTATTTTTATGCCATATTTTTATGAAAACAATGATAATAATTTGGTTTTAATGGATGGCTTAATTAGAATAGTAATTGAGATCCTAGTATTTACAGCAATCTATTTCTCTGTTGCATATTCTTTATTAGAGTTTGTCTTTAAGAAAAGAGAAACTAAAGATGAAAGAGATGATTTGATTAATTCAAAATCTTATAAAGTAGGATACTTACTTTATGAATTCTCATTATTTATCTTTATTGGATATGTATGCTCTAGAATGAATTTTTCATTCATATTAAAGAATTTGAATAACGAAGGATTGTATGAGAACTTTACCCTAACAGATGCTGGAGTTGTTTTTATGATTCTGGGACTACTTGTGTTTATCTCAATTATTAAATCACTATATCAGTTTTACTTATATAGAAGCATTTAAAATGATGTTAAAAAACAACTTAAAAGAAGTAAGACAGAAAAAAGGTTTAACTCAAGAAGAATTAGGAAATAGTGTTGATGTAAGTCGTCAAACAATAATTTCTATTGAAGGTTATAGATATAAACCTACTTTAGAATTAGCTATGAAAATTTCAAAAAAACTAAATCTCAAAATTGAAAAACTATTTTATTTTGAGTACTAATTATTGATTAAATTTAAAATGATGAAAAAAATACTAAACTGGAAAACTCTTTTACTTGCTTTTGTAATTGGATTTATTATAGCATTCTGTATAACATACTTTGAATTAATATAACTTTAAAATGATGAAAAAAATATACATTCTGTGGAACAGTATCATTAACTTCAAAATCAAAGTTTTAAAAATATTTTTAAAAAAATTAAGTAATTAAAAATTTAAAAACACTCCATTTGGAGGGTTTTATTTTTTGAATTCATAACTGAAAATTATGGTTTTTGGATTGCTTTAGGAATATCTATAGGTTCTAAGTTTGAGATTATTGTGATGAAAAAAAGAGATGATTAAATTTTATTAACTATCTTTGAGCTGAGGAAGGATTTGACTGATTGCAAACCTCATTAAAAAAATGCTAAAGCAGTTTTCTTGATAAAGCTCTCCATAAATCCTTCCTAAATAACAATTTCAAATTATTATTATTATTATTAAAATAATTAATAAGTTTTTATGAAATGTGAATTAATTTGTAAAAAATGAAAAAAACATATACTGATGTTGATTTTACTATTTTGAAATCAATACCGAACCCCGATACTAAAACTTATGAAATAAAATTAAAGCAGCCTGAACTTACTTTTTTAGGCGTTTATGAGCAGCCTGATTTCTCTTCTCTTTACATACTTTTTTATCCAGACAAGAAAATAATTGAATTAAAGTCACTAAAATTATACCTACATCAATACAGAGATATAATAATCTCATATGAGAGACTTATAAATATAATATTTGATGATATAACAAAAGTCTATTCTCCTAAAAGACTTAGGTTGGTCTTGGATTGTAATCCAAGAGGAGGAATTTCCTCTAGATTAACTCAGGATTCTGACTGGAAGTCTTTGGGAGGTAAAGAGGAGTATAAAACTTATAATGAAGATGTTTGGTAAAATTTTAATTTTATGAAAAAAATTAACTTATCTTATATAGGTATTATAGGGTTAATATTATTGGCCTCTTTTTCAAGAATTATCCCTCATATTTCTAATTTTACTCCAATAGGAGCTATAGCTCTGTTTGGCGGTGCATATTTTAAAAATAAAATTCATTCTTTTATTATTCCAATTTTATCTTTATGGATTAGTGATCTTTTGATTAATAATTACATTTTATCCAATTACGAACAATTCACTTGGTTTTACCCTGGATTTTTATGGCAGTATTCAAGCTTTTGTATTATTATTTTTATTGGAAATTTTGCTTTAAAAAAACCAAGTATAGATAAGATTTTCTTGTCTTCAATTAGTTCTAGTTTATTGTTCTTTATTATAACAAATTTTGGAGTTTGGATCTCAGGATCATTATATCCTTTAAACATAAAAGGATTAATTACATGTTATATTTTAGCTATCCCATTTTTCAAAGGGACTTTACTAAGTTTTCTATTGTATTCATCATTATTATTTGGCGTCTTTGAAATTTTTAAATCTACGCAAGTGTTAAATAACATTAAAAACCTATTAAAAATTTGAAATGAATATTGAAGAAAATTTAAAAAAACGAATTTTAGTATTAGATGGTGCAATGGGAACCATGATTCAAAATCATAATTTAAAAGAGGAAGATTATAGAGGTGAACGATTTATAAATCATTCTTGTGCTTTGAAAGGAAATAATGATTTACTGTCAATTACTCAGCCAGAAATCATTAAAAATATTCATCAAGATTATTTGGAAGCAGGAGCAGATATAATTGAAACCAATACATTTTCTTCTACAAGTGTTGCGATGTCAGATTATCAAATGGAAGATCTAGCCTATGAATTGAATTACAAAAGTGCTAAAATTGCCAAAGAAGCTACTCAAAAATATAGTATTAAAACACCCGATCGTCCACGCTATGTAGCAGGATCTATAGGACCTACCAATAAAACTGCAAGTATGTCTCCCGATGTTAATGATCCGGGTTTTAGAACCATAGATTTTGATCAACTAGCTGTAGCTTATAAGGAACAAATTGTTGGTTTGATTGATGGTGGAGCAGATATTCTTTTAGTAGAAACTATTTTTGATACTCTAAACGCAAAAGCAGCCTTATATGCCATCAATGAAATTAAAGAAGAAAAAGAAATTAATATTCCTATTATGGTAAGTGGAACAATAACTGATGCTAGTGGAAGAACGCTCTCAGGCCAAACCGTAGAAGCGTTCAATATTTCTTTAAGTCATATTTCTCTATTAAGTATTGGTTTTAATTGTGCCTTAGGAGCTAATCAATTATTGCCATATATTAAAAACCTGGCTAATCAAAGCTCTCTTTTCATATCTGCTCACCCAAATGCAGGTCTGCCAAATGCTTTTGGCGAGTATGATCAAAGTCCAGAGGAGATGGAAATTTTGATTCAAGATTATTTAGAGCAAAATTTAGTAAATATTATTGGTGGATGCTGTGGCACTACACCAGATCATATTCGATTAATTGCTAATTTGGCGAAAAAATTTTCTCCTAGAATACCTAAAATATTTTCAAATGCCTAATACTAGAAAACCTCTAATGTTGTCTGGTTTAGAACCTTTAATAATTACGAAAAACATCAATTTTGTTAATATTGGGGAGCGAACAAATGTAACAGGTTCCAGAAAATTTTTACGACTTATTAAAAATGAACAATTCGATGAGGCCGTTGAGATAGCAAGGGATCAAGTTTTAGGAGGTGCTCAAATTATTGATGTTAATATGGATGAAGGAATGATTGATGGAGTAAAAGCCATGACCACTTTTTTAAATTTAATTGCTTCAGAACCAGATATTGCTCGTGTTCCTGTAATGATTGATAGCTCTAAGTGGGAAATAATAGAAGCAGGATTAAAAGTACTACAAGGAAAAGGTATTGTTAACTCTATTAGTTTAAAAGAAGGAGAACCTGTTTTTATTAATCAAGCTAAGACTATAAAAAAGTATGGCGCAGCAGTTGTTGTTATGGCATTTGATGAAAAAGGGCAAGCTGATAGTTTAAAAAGAAGAATTGAAATATGCTCAAGATCATATAATATTTTAGTTGACAAAGTTGGATTTCAACCACAGGATATAATTTTTGATCCTAATATTTTCCCCGTGGCAACAGGAATTGAAGAGCACCGAAAAAATGCTTTAGATTTTTTTGGGGCAACAAAATGGATTAAGGAAAATTTACCATATGCTAGCGTCAGTGGAGGAGTAAGTAATGTTTCTTTTTCTTTCCGAGGGAATAACACTGTTAGAGAAGCTATGCATGCTTCTTTTTTATATCATGCTATTCAACATGGAATGAACATGGGTATTGTAAACCCAACTCTTTTAGAAGTGTATGATGAAGTGCCTAAAGATTTAATGAATTACGTTGAAGATGTTTTATTAGACCGGAGAGATGATGCAACTGAAAGATTACTAGATTTTGCTGAAAACTTAGTAGGTATAAAAAAGAAAGGGAAAAAACTAGACGATTCTTGGAGAAATGAAGATGTATATTTAAGAATTTCTCATTCCTTAGTTAAAGGGATAGACACTTTTATTGAATTAGATACAGAAGAAGCTCGAAAAAACTTTAAAAAACCAATTGAAGTTATAGAGGGACCTTTAATGGATGGAATGAATGTGGTAGGGAATTTATTTGGTGAAGGTAAAATGTTTTTACCACAAGTGGTAAAATCAGCTCGAGTTATGAAAAAAGCAGTTGCCTATTTACAACCTTTTATTGAAGCAGAAAAGTCAGAAGGAAAACAATTTGCTGGAAAGATTTTAATGGCTACAGTTAAGGGCGACGTTCATGATATTGGCAAAAACATTGTGGCCATTGTTCTTAGCTGCAATAATTATGAAATAATAGATCTTGGAGTTATGGTGCCTCCAGAAAAAATTATAGAAATAGCTCTTAAGGAAAAAGTAGATATAATTGGACTAAGTGGTTTAATAACACCATCTTTAGATGAAATGGTTTTTTTAGTTAAAGAGCTGGAAAAGAAAAAAATTAAAATACCTGTTCTTATTGGTGGAGCTACCACTTCCAAACTTCACACTGCAATAAAAATAGCTCCTAATTATACTGGATTAGCAGTACATGTAAATGACGCATCTAAAGCTGTTCCAGTTGCTTCAACTTTGTTAGGAAAAAATAAATCAATTTTCAAAAACACTATCTTGGATGAATATCAAAAGCTTAGAGATGATTTTTTCAAAAGAAAAGTTGAAAAAAGATTCATTTCTCTTGATTCTGCAAGAGCTAATAAATTTAAAATTAATTGGAAAACAACCAAGATTGTTAAACCAAATAAACTTGGAATAGAGGTTTTAGCTATTGAAGATTTATCTATATTAAAAGATCATATCGATTGGACTCAATTTTTTAGGTCTTGGAATATTTATGGAAAATATCCTGATATTTTTAATCAAGAGGTAAATGGAAATGAAGCAAAAGAACTATTCAAGGATGCTAATTTAATACTTGAAAAAGTAATTAAAGAAAAATTATTTGAAGCAAAAGGTGTTTTTGGAATTTTTCCTGCAAACTCTGTCAATCATGATGACATAGAGGTTTATAAAAATGATTATTCAAATCAAGTCTTAGGAAAACTTATTACACTTAGACAACAATCAAAAAAACCAAAAGGAGTTCCAAACATTGCTTTATCTGATTTTATTGCTCCTAAAGAATTAAATATGAAAGATTATGTAGGTGTTTTCTGTGTTTCAGCTGGTTTTGGATGTGATGAATTATCTAAAAAATATGAAGTTGAAAATGATGATTATAGTAGCTTAATGGTTAAATCTATTGCAGATAGACTTGTTGAGGCTTTTGCGGAATATTTACATAAAATGATTAGAATTAAATATTGGGGGTATAATAAAAAAGAAAAATTAACCAATGAAGACCTTATTAAAGAGAGATATATTGGTATTAGACCTGCTCCTGGATATCCAGCATGTCCAGATCATTTAGAAAAGGAAACAATATGGAAAATCCTTGATGTAGAAAATAATATTGGTGTTAAACTTACTGAAAGCATGGCAATGTGGCCAGCTGCATCAGTTTCTGGATATTATTTTGCAAACCAAGAAGCGAAGTATTTTGGTTTAGGCAAAATAGATAAAGATCAGGTTCAAAGCTATTCTTTAAGAAGAAAAATTAAAATAGAGATGGCTAAAAAGTGGCTAAACCCAAATATTAATGATATATAATTACAAATCTCATATTCTGTTACATGTTCTCTCATTTATAAATTTATGATTAGAAGGTAAGGTTCATAAGCCCTTTTTTTAGACTAAAAGGTAGAAACAAGTTAAAAGAGAAAAGTGTATTCTATATAAGAGCTTTTTTATGGGGAACCCCTAATTAGTGATTGAGGGGTTTATTATTTAAGTTTATATATGATTTATATAAACAAACTTTCATCCCTACTTTTACTAATCATCTTTTTTGGTTGTAATCAAATCAACTCAAATAGATCAATTAAAAAGCTTGATTCTTTAATACATAGTTACCAAAATCACAATGGCTATGACAGAGAAAAGTATCCCTTAGGTCTTTTCACTAGAGAATATTATAAGTCCGAGGCAGATTTTGCACAAGAAAAACTAGATGAACTGTTAGAAATAAATTTAGATGTTTTACCAGAAACCGATAAAATTTCTGCTGAACTTCTAAAATTTGTTCTAGAAGATAAGATAGCTTATTATGAATTTGAACGCTTTCTAAATCCCTTATTATCTGATTCTGGATTTCATATTAATCTAGGTTTTATGGTAAGATCTTTGCAAAATTATAATAGCGTAAAAGACTATTTAAAAAAGCTAAGTGCAATACCCGATTATGTTGATCAGTATTTTGTAAATCTTAGAGAAGGATTGGACAAGGGAGTCTCTCAACCTAAGATTATTTTTAAGGGATATGAATCCACATATCAAACTCATATTGTAGATGATTTTCAAGAAAGCTACTTCTATTCACCGTTAAAAAAATTACCCGAAAGTCTAACCTCATCACAAAAAGACTCAATATTAACTGAAGGAAAAATTGTTATTGAAAAAATTGTTATACCTCAATTTAAACGAATAAAAAAATTTTTTGAAACTGAGTACCTTCCAAATACAAGGACTACGATTGGTGTATCTGACACGCCAAATGGAAAGGCCTTTTATCAAAACAGAATTAACTTCTATACAACAAACAATGAGTTCTCCCCAGAAGATATTCATCAAATAGGACTGAGTGAGGTAAAACGGATTAAAGCAGAGATGGAAAATATAATTGATGAGTTAGGTTTTAAAGGGAGCTTTTCAGATTTTTTAAAATTTCTTAGGACAGATAAACAATTCTATGCTAGAACTCCAGATGAATTATTGATGATTGCTCGAGACATTGCAAAACGAGCTGATGAGCAACTCCCAAAATTCTTTAAAACATTACCACGAAAACCTTATGGTGTTGCGCCTGTCCCAGATGCTATTGCACCTAAATATACTGGAGGACGTTATGTGGGATCCTCAAAAAATAGTAATGAACCAGGATATTACTGGGTTAATACTTATGATCTTCCAAGTAGAACATTATATACATTACCCTCATTAACAGTTCACGAAGCCGTTCCTGGGCATCATCTTCAAGGAGCATTAAATAATGAGTTAGGAGATAGCATTCCTAAATTTAGAAGAAATCTATATATATCTGCATATGGTGAGGGCTGGGGGCTATATACAGAATTTTTAGCTAATGAAATGGGTATGTATACGACCCCTTATGAACATTTTGGAAAGCTAACATATGAGATGTGGCGTGCCTGCAGATTAGTAGTTGATACTGGTATTCATTCTAAAGGGTGGACTAGAAAACAAGCTGTCGACTTTATAGCTTCAAACACAGCCCTATCCTTACATGAAGTAAATACAGAAACAGATCGATATATTTCTTGGCCTGGTCAAGCTTTATCTTATAAAATTGGGGAATTAAAAATTAGAGAACTAAGAAAAAAGGCTAAGGAGAAACTTGGTTCAAAATTTGATATAAGAGAATTTCATGAGGTAATCCTTGAACAGGGAACAGTAACACTTTCAATTCTTGAACAAAGAATAAACTCTTACATTGATATTCAAAATTAATTATGGAAAATTTTTTCAAATTTTGTGATTTAAATAAACTTGAGCATTGGCTTGTTATGCGTCTTTATATAGCCGCATCTCTTCCAATAATTCTATTAATATATTACACAATTAAAAAAAAGGTTTCATATAGTGTTGCAATGACTCTAATTAGTGTTTTTTTAATAGTTTCAATTGGCTGGGAGTTATGGCTTACATATGGATTAGGAGGAGGGCTTCCTGTAGACCAGAGAAGAAGTGTTGCTTTAACTTGTGCAATACCTGTTAATTTAAATTGGTTTTTAAATTCATTAGCTGATGTATTAGTTGTTTGGATAGGGTTATATTTAGTAAAGCTCTTTTATAGAAATAAAAAATCTCCTTTTTTAAAATGGAATTGGGGGGCTTTCTCAATTTTTCTTTTATGGTTTATTATTCAGAATATTTATGTTGAAGCTTTCTTTTATAATCTTCAATTAGGCTCTAACGGTGACCTTTCATGGGCTCCATTACATCCACTAGGATCTTGGTTCAATCCTACAATTTTTAAAATAGCAGGACGATCAATTACCTTACAAGCACAGTCAAGTTGGATTTTAATGGCTCCTATAGTATACTTAACATCCATTTATTTTTATAGAAAACAAAAAATCCTCCATAATGGAGGATGATTTTGCGGTCTGGACGGGACTCGAACCCGCGACCCCCTGCGTGACAGGCAGGTATTCTAACCAACTGAACTACCAGACCAAAACGGTTGCAAATATAATTATTTTGAGTTATAAAGCTGCATTAATTGCATCTTCGTATGTTTTTTTTGGAGCAACACCTACTTGTCTTGAGACAAGCTCCCCATCTTTGAATAAAAGAACTGTTGGTATGTTTCTTACTCCATACTTTGCAGCAAATTCTTGATTAGCATCTACATCAATCTTACCAACTACAGCTTTTCCTTCAAAGTCTTTACTTAACTCATCGATTATTGGACCAACCATTCTACATGGGCCACACCATTCTGCCCAAAAATCAACAAGAACAGGCTTGTCAGATTTTAGTACTTTTTCTTCAAAAATTGAATCATTTAATTCTAATGCCATATTATTTATTTTAGCGATTCAAATTTAATATAATTTTAATTCATCTTTGAATATTTATAAAATAAAAAATTAAATTATTTTTGCTTTATGAAAACATTTTATGCCTCAATTTTATTTTTTATTATAGTTTCTTGTAATACAAAGCAAACTGAATCTTTAAAATGGACAGAAGAAGAAAAGGATCTTACATATAAAGAGTGTATAACATACACTATGGATGTTATGGACATGAACTTAGATGAATCTAATTCTTACTGTCAATGTAGCATAGATGTGCTAACTTCAAATTTTGAAAATAATGAAGATGCTCGCATAAAAATTGAAAATGATAAGAGTTTAAGATTATTATTTGAAGCTTGCGAAGGCTAAAACCTATACTTCAATTTAATTTATATCTAAATTCATCTTGCTCCAGTGACACTAGGAGCTCTTTTGTTATAGATACTTTAGCTTGTTCTGATATCATATTTAATTTGAATTTATTTTTTGAATCATGTATATCAAAATAGACTGGCTTCGAACCTTTGTGTTTAGATAACGTGTTTTTTAATTTTTTAATCTCATTTTCATTAAAATTACTTGAATCAATTTTAAAGGTTATTTTTTTAGAACTTGAGTCTATTATACCGTCTAATAATTCCATATTTAAAAATTGAATTCGAGGATCTCCTACCCTTCCTGTCTCTCTATTTACCCATCCTTCTTTTATTGCAATTCTCAATCTCAAAATTTTATTTTCTTCAAGCAAGTGTTTGTACTTTAAATAATCTTCTCCAAAAATTCTGAATTTATATTGATCATTAAAATCTTCAAATGAAAAAACACCAAATCCATTTCCTGTCTTTGACATTAGATGTTCAACCTCGTTAATAATTCCACCTACATAAAAATCTTTATTTATTATTCTTTTTAAATCACTTAGTGAAGAAAGCCCTGTAGAGGTGAAATTATTTATCTCTCTTAAATAATCATCAAGAGGATGAGATGAAATGTAAATACCCACAACTTCCCTTTCCTTTTTTAATCTTTCAAGATTAATCCATTCTTCACAATCTGGCATATTTAATTCAGATGTATTATCAATTGTACCCTCACCAAATAAACTAATTTGAGATGAGTTGATTGATTCTTGATATTTAGCTCCGTATTTTACAGTTTTTTCTAAAAAAGTAAGACCATCATTATCTACGTTGAAGTATTGAGCTCTTTTATTTTTGAATGAATCAAATCCACCAGCTAGAACAAGATTTTCAAAAGTTTTTTTATTTGCCAATCTAAGATCTATTCTTTTAGCAAAGTCATATATGTCTTTATAATCACCATCTTTTCTGTTTTCTACAATTGTCTCAACAGCTCCTTTGCCTACTCCTTTAATTGCACCCATTCCAAATCTAATAGCTTTGTCTTCATTAACATTAAACTTATAATAAGATTCATTAATATCTGGACCTAAAACTCTAATTCCCATTCTCTTACACTCCTCCATGAAAAATGAAACTTGTTTTATGTCATTCATATTATTAGAAAGAACAGCAGCCATATATTCAGATGGATAATTGGCTTTTAAATATGCCGTTTGATAACCTATAAATGCATAACATGTAGAATGAGATTTATTAAAAGCATATGATGCAAAAGCCTCCCAGTCTTTCCATATTTTTTCTAAAATTTCAACACTGTAGCCGTTCTCTTGACCACCAGTCATAAATTTTGGTTTTAGCTTCTCAATTAAAGAAAATATTTTCTTACCCATTGCTTTTCTGAGTAAGTCCGCTTCACCTTTTGAAAAATCTGCAATCTTTTGAGATAATAACATTACCTGCTCTTGATATACTGTGATACCATATGTCTCCTTAAGAAATTCTTCCATTTCTGGTAGATCATATGCAATAGGCTCAGATCCATTTTTTCTGGATATAAATGATGGAATATATTCTAATGGTCCTGGTCTATATAAAGCATTCATCGCAATAAGATCATTGAAGTCAGAAGGCTTTAATTCCTTTAAATACTTTTGCATTCCAGGTGATTCATACTGAAATATTCCGACTGTTTCTCCTTTTTGGAATAATTCATATGTTTTTTTATCATCTAACTGAAATTCCTCAGGATAAAGCTGAATATCATGTTTATATTTTATCAATTTTACTGTATCTTTTATAATAGTCAGTGTCTTTAAGCCTAGGAAATCCATTTTTAAAAGCCCCGCATCTTCAACTACTGAATTATCAAATTGAGTTACATAAAAATCTGAATCTTTTGCTTTGGTAATTGGCACAAACTCAGAAATATCACTTGGTGTTATTATAACACCACAAGCATGGATACCAGTATTTCTTAAAGAACCCTCTAACATACTAGCCTGTTTTAATGTTTGAGCTGATAAATCTGAAGAATTATATAATTTTTTTAATTCCCTTACTCTACTAAATTCATCTGTCCTAAGTTCTGATTTTAAGTCAGCTTCTTTCATAGAAAAAATTTCTCCAAGCTTCATGTTTGGTACTAGTTTTGAAATTCGATCAACCTCTGATAATGACAAGTCAAGAACTCTACCTGTATCTCTTATAGATGATTTAGCTGCCATTCTTCCGTAAGTAATTATTTGAGCAACTTGTTGAGATCCATATTTATCTACTACATATTCTATAACTTTATTTCTTCCTTCATCATCAAAGTCAATATCAATATCTGGTAAACTAACTCTGTCAGGGTTTAAGAATCTTTCAAACAGTAAATTATATTTGATAGGATCAATACTAGTTATTCCAAGCGCATAAGCTACAACTGATCCAGCAGCTGATCCTCTTCCTGGACCTACAGACACTCCCATTTCTCTTGCAGCATTAATAAAGTCTTGAACAATCAAAAAATATCCAGGATATCCTGTTTTAGAAATTACATCAAGTTCAAAATCTATTCTCTCTTGGAGCTCATTATCTAGGTTTTTATATTTTAGCTTAATTCCTTCTAAAGTTAAATGTCTTAAATAAAGGTTTTGCCCTTTTTGATTATCAAAGTCGTTTTTTTGAATAAATTTTTCTGGGACGCTAAAATCAGGAAGCAATACTTCCCTTGCAAGATCAAAAGGTTCAACTTTATCTATTATCTCTGAAATATTATAGAGACTATCAGGAATATCACTGAACAGCTTAAACATTTCATCCTTTGATTTATACCAGTACTCTTCATTTGGCAAACCATACCTAAACCCTCTTCCTCTTCCAATTGGAACTGATTGCTTCTCTCCATCTCTTACACATAATAATATATCGTGCGCATTAGCTTCAGATTTAGTAGTATAAAAAGTATTGTTTGTTGCAATAAGTTTTACTCCATACTTAGAGCTAAATTCTTTAATGATAGGTAATACATAATCTTCATTTTCTTGATGATGTCTTTGAATTTCTAAATAAAAATCAGATCCATAAGTATCTTTCCACCAGCTCAAAGATTCTTCAGCTTTTTCTTCTCCTTGATTTAAAATTTTTGAAGCTATTTCGCCTCTTAAACCTCCTGATAAAACAATTACATCTTCAGAATATTTACTAAGAACATTTTTATCAATCCTTGGGAGGTAATAAAACCCATCAATATTAGCAATTGAACTCAATTTTGAAATATTTCTAAAACCATTTTTGTTTTTTGCTAAAAAAATCATTTGATAACCATCGTCTCTATTAGATTTGTCTAAATGATTTTCGCATACATTCAATTCACAACCTACAATTGGCTTTATATATTTTTGACCTTCTTTTAGATTTTCATTATAATTTTTTAATTTTTTTATAAAATGAAATGAGCCCATAAGATTTGATTTATCTGTAATCGCCATTGCATCATGAGAATGCTCTATTGAATACTTTAATAAATCTGAAGTCTTTGATGTCGATTGTAAAATTGAAAACTGAGTGTAGGAATGTAAATGACCAAATTTAAATTCTTGTGAAGCCTCACTAATTGGAGTAGATTCTTCCGTAGAATCTGGCTTTATGTTTTCCTTTAATAGTTTAGATTCTTCAAACAAATCAATATGTACTATATCTATAACTTTAATTTTATTAAGATCAAGATCAGTCAGTTTTTCAATAATATTTATATGATTTGAAAGAGAATTAGGATGAATTTTTTGTTCTTTTAACAACTTAAACAAACATAATGCTGTTGCTTCAACATCCGCAGAGGCATTATGAGCAGATTCAAATTTTTCATTAAATAAATGTGTGTAAAGCTCCATCAAAGTAGGTAGTTTAAACTTTCTACCTCTTCCTCCTTTAAGCATACAAATTCCTGCAGTTTCTTCTGTACAAGTGTCTATTTTTGGGAAGTCTTGTAATGGATTATTTCCATTAGATCTTAAATATTCAGAGCCCATAATCTTTTCATCAAAATTTAAATTATGTCCACATATAAATTGTGATTTTTTTAGATCCTCATGAAACTTATTCAAAACAAAATTAATATCTACTCCAATTTTTTTTGCTAATTGAGTTGAAATTCCATGAATTTTTTCTGAGTCGTATGGAATTGAAAAACCATCAGGATGAACAACATAACTTTGATTTGATATACAATTTCCATCTAGATCATGGACTTGCCAAGCAACTTGAATTGCTCTTGGCCAATTATCAAAATCTGTTAGCGGTGCGCTCCATTTTTTTGGTAAACCAGTAGTTTCTGTATCAAAAATTAAAAACATTTAGGAATAGTTTCAATTACTAATTTAATATTTTATCTTGGATTGGTTTTCAATAATTATCAATAGTTTTTAATGGTAAAAAATAAAGAAACTTTTACAATTACTGCAGCTTTGCCGTATGCTAATGGACCCATTCATATAGGACATTTAGCAGGTGTTTATATACCTGCAGATATATATGCAAGATATAAAAGATTAACAGATAATGAGGTTGCATTCATATGTGGAAGTGATGAACATGGTGTTGCAATATCTTTAGCTTCAAAAAAAGCCTCTATTTCTCCTAAAGAATTAATTGATAAATATGATAGTCTCATAAAATCATCTTTTGATGAATTTGGAATTTCATTTGATAATTACTCTAGAACCTCGAAAAAAATTCATCATGAAACATCATTGGAATTATTTAATACACTTAAAGAAAAAAATCTTTTTTCTTTAAAAAAATCAGAACAATTTTATGATGCTAAAGAAAATCAATTTTTAGCTGACAGATATATCTCAGGTGATTGTCCAATATGTAATGCTAAAGATGCATATGGTGATCAATGTGAGAAATGTGGATCAACTTTGAGTCCAGAAGAATTAAAAAATCCAAAATCAACAATATCAGACTCTACTCCTGTTTTAAAAGAGACAAAACATTACTATATAAAACTTAATGAGTTTGAGAAATTTCTAAGGAATTGGATAACAGTTGAAAATAAGGATAAATGGAAAGCTAATGTAATTGGACAAGTAAAATCTTGGCTTGATAGTGGTTTAAAACCTAGAGCTGTAACTAGAGACTTAGATTGGGGTATCCCTGTTCAAGTTGATGGTGATGATGGAAAAGTATTATATGTTTGGTTTGAAGCACCTATTGGATATATTTCATCAACTAAAGAATGGGCACAAAATAATAATAAAGACTGGGAACATTATTGGAAGAATCCTAAGACGAATCTTATACACTTTATAGGAAAGGATAATATTGTATTTCATTGTATCATTTTTCCAATAATGCTAAAAATGTTTGGAGATTTTATTTTGCCTAAAAATGTTCCAGCAAATGAATTTCTTAATCTAGAAGGTGATAAGATATCAACTTCTAAAAATTGGGCAGTATGGCTACATGAATATTTAATTGAGTTTCCTAATATGCAGGATGTCCTTAGGTATGTTCTTACCGCAACCTGTCCTGAGACTAAGGATAATGATTTTACATGGAAAGAATTTCAAACTAGAAATAACAGTGAGTTAGTAGCAATATATGGTAACTTCACTAACCGTGTGCTTTCTTTAATTGATAAATATTATGAAGGTAAAATACCCAACCCAAAGATTGTAAATGATAGTGATAATGAAACTCTTAAAGAGGTTGTTTCTCTAAAAAATGATATGGAGTCAAATTTAAATGAGTTTAAATTTAGAGAGGCTTTAAGAAATTTAATTGGCATTGCTAGGTTAGGAAACAAACACCTTGCTGATAATGAACCATGGAAAATAAAAAATGAGAATCCAGAGCGAGTTGAGCAGATATTAAAAACCTCTTTTGAAATAGTTACATATCTAGCTGTTCTTTCTGAACCATTTCTGCCTTTTACATCTGAAAAGCTCAAAAAAATGATTGGACTTAATAAAACTGGATGGTCTAATCTTGATAATTTAGGTAGTGAAATAGATTTTAATTTTACAATTACTAATAAAGAAATGTTGTTTAGAAGAATAGAGGGTTCTGAAATTGAATTTCAAATTGATAAATTAAAAAAGGGTCTCTAGTTCATTAAATCATCATTAAGAATTGATTTAATAGTATTTATTGAGTAGTTATAGAACTTCAATATCTTATTTAATTCTTCAAGCCCCTTATCTTTATCCCAATCTTTAATGTTAAAATTAGTTTTCTGTATTTGAATGTTTAGGAGTTTTAATCTTCCCTTTATTTCAGGTCTTTCTTGATATAACTGAAACTCTGAATTAGAAATATTATTTGAGTAATTGCTGAGAGTATTTAAAGTTTCTGATAGATAATTAAAATCATTTTCAAGGTAACCAGTAATTGAGTTTGCTAGAACAAGAATATTATATTCAAGAAGAATAAATTCAGACCAATCATCAAGAGTGTTTTCTTGCTTAAACTCGTCCTCAAGTATTATAGGTGTTTCAAAAACTGCTTCAATTATTTTCTCCTCATTATCTATTATGTTAGAGCTCTTATCTGCAGTTTGGTTACATGATGTAATTAGAATTATAATTAATAAAAATTTCTTATCTAAAAACGCTCTCATAATTGAACTAAATCTACGATATTTTATACTTTTATCATTCAATATTTAAAATATGAGTAAATCGTTTGTTGTATTTATAGTCATTCTCTCAATGATTGTAGTTTTAGGTTCAATTCTTTATGACTACATGACTTCCCAAAATGACTAAAAAAATCATAATCATTGGATCTGGTTTTTCCTCAATTTCTGCTGCCACATATTTAGCAGATAAAGGCTATAATGTAACTATTCTTGAAAAAAATAAATCTTTTGGTGGAAGAGCAAGAAAATTCAAAGCTCAAGGTTTTACTTTTGATATGGGTCCATCTTGGTACTGGATGCCTGACGTCTTTGAAAAGTATTTTAATGATTTTAATAAAAAAGTTAATGATTATTACACTCTTAAAAAATTAGATCCTGCTTATCGAGTTTACTTTGGTGAAAATGACTTTATAGAAATTGGAGATAATCTTGAAAAAATCAGTCAGACCTTTGAAGAGCATGAAAAAGGATCATCAAAAAAGTTGATGAACTTTATGGCTGAGGCTAAAAAAAATTATTCTATTGCAATGGAAAAAGTTGTTTATAAGCCCGGAGAATCTATTTTAGAATTAATCACATTAGGAACAATTAGACGATTAAGATATTTCGCAACTAATATAAAATCTGAAGTTGCTAAATATTTCAAAAATAATAAGCTGAAACAGATTCTTGAATTTCCTGTTTTATTCCTTGGTGCTAAGCCTGAAAATACTCCAGCGTTTTATAATATAATGAATCATGCAGATTTTGGGTTAGGAACATGGTTCCCAGAAAAAGGAGGAATGCATAGAGTTGTGCAATCAATGATTGAACTTGCAACAGAAAAAGGAGTAAAATTTAAATCAGATCATCAGGTTGATGAAATATTAGTTGAAAATAAAAAAGTAACTGGAGTGGTTGCTAATGGAAATACCTTTTTGTGTGATATTATAATAAGTGGAGCTGATTATAATCATACAGAAAAACTTATTCCAAATCATCTTAAAAATTATTCTGATTCGTATTGGGATAAAAAAACATTCGCTCCCTCTTCGCTTCTATTTTATATTGGTTTAGATAAGAAAATAGAAAAAATGAGCCATCATAATCTTTTTTTTGATGTTGACTTTAATAAACATGCTTCTGAAATCTACGATAATCCTAAGTGGCCTGAATCTCCAATGTTTTATTTAAATTTTCCTTCTTTGACTGACCAGAGTATGGCTCCAGAAGGACAAGAAAATTGTTTTATACTAATTCCTATAGCACCTGACTTAAAAGATGAAGAAAACATTAGAGATAAATATTTAGAGGTTATACTTAAAAGAATTGAAGAAGTTGCCGGAGAGAAAATCAGTGATTATATAGTTTATAAAAAATCTTTTTGTGTTAAAGACTTTATAAGTGAATATAATTCATATAAGGGAAATGCATACGGATTAGCCAACACATTATTTCAAACTTCAATATTTAAACCAAAAATAAAAAGTAAAAAAATAAAAGGTCTTTATTTTACTGGTCAACTAACTGTTCCTGGGCCTGGTGTTCCTCCTTCTTTAATTTCTGGAAAAATTGTATCTAGTATTGTTATAAAGGATTTCCCGAATCAATAAATTCATTTGTTTCTAATATATCTGTTATAATGTCTGATATAATGATTTTAATTTCATTGGTAGATAATGTTGAATGATTTTCAACAAACATAAATGGGGAATTTCTTTTTTTCAATGAACATATTCCTATATCTATAATATCTTCATCTTTATAACAGCTTCCAGCTAAATATTTATAAAAAAGTAACTGTAGTAAATAGGAATATTTATGATCTGTTTTAACATTATCAATGTTTTTTAAATCTAAAATTCCTTGTTTTACTAATCCAGATTTATAATCAATAACTCTTAAGCCTCCATTGAATAAATCAATTCTATCAATAATACCATTAAGCTTTATATCTTTATTTTTAACTTTAATATTAGTAGATATTTTTTTTTCTAAAGAGATGATTTTAATCTTTGCATTTTGATTTTTTAATTGATTCTTCTCGTAATCAAGAGTATTATTAATATACTCTTTTAATACTTCAATAAATATTATATTCTTTCCTTGTGGTTCTTTTGAATAAAGTTCAACAAATGAATTTATTGATTCATTTTCTAGTTTTTCTTTCATTAAATCTATATGTTTTACCTCAAGATTTAATCCTATATAAGGCTCATATATTTTTTCAATTACTTTATGAATTAATGTACCCTGATCCATATAATTTAAATATTTTGATTCTTCAAAATCATTTACATTAAGTATTTTCTGTTCGTAAAACAAATATGGATTCTTAATAAATAAATTTAAAGTTGAAGCGGATATTCCTGTTTTTAGAATATTATCAATACTCTTATCAATTAGACTATCTTTTATAATTATTGGTGATTCATTATTTTTAGTTTTAATTTTTTGTTCAATCACCTTTCTTTCACAAATATGAGAGTCTGTCTTTAATAATTCTAATTGTTTGATATACCTACTTTTTTCACCACTCATAAAAGACTTTAAATCAGAATCATAGATTAAGTGAATTTCATTAGATTTATCAATCAATTCATAAAATATAGTTGATATTTTATTTTCCTGTTCATATTGAGACATATTATCAAATTTTTGTTTTTCAGATTTAGATAAAATACCTTCTTTAATATCATTAAAGGGAAGAAACCCTTCATTCATATTTGTAATCATAACATGATCATAAGTTGAAATTTTAGAATCAAAAAGATGATAATTTGATGAAATATTTAAATTTTTATCATCATCATAAAAATTTACAAGCTTTGCCAACTTTTGATTTGCAAAAAAAACATAAACTTTTGCAGCACTATCATTGGTGTAGATATTTGATAGAGTATCAGATATATATTTTGCTTGATTTATATTTTTTGAAGTAGAAATTATATTGACTTTTTTCTTATTTAAATTGATTAATTCAGACTCTGCTCTATTTTGATTTTTTTCATTTATGAGTTTTTTACCAATTGAATATTGATCAGATTTTGACTTATTGTCTAGAAAACTTTGAATTAAACTGGAAAATGTATTAACCTCTGGATTGTCTTTTTTTGAAATTATATAAAGTTCTTTTTCAGCTCTTGTAAAGGCCACATAAAGTAAATTAATTGAGTCTAATAAATTATTAAGAATTTCACTTTCAAATATCTCTTTTGCAGTATCTCCCATATTAAGAAGATTTTTTGTTTTTCTCATTAAAGTCCACTTCAAGTCATTTAAAGCTTCAAAAGGCTCATAAAGCCAGAGAAGATCTTTGTTAGTGTTTTCATCAAGTCTATCACTATAGATTGGAGAAATTACAACGGGAAATTCTAGACCTTTTGATTTATGAATTGTGGAAATACTAATAGAGTTTTGATCATCAGATACGCTTAGATTTATACTATCTGACTTTTTTGTCCAATGTGAAAGATATGATTTGATCGAGTCATCATTATTATCAAGAAATTCAAAAATATCATCAATTAATGCCATTACATATGGGTCTTCAATTTCTAATTTAAAAATAGATGAACAGTATTTTATTGCATCTAATATATTTAAAGAAGTAAAATGCTTAAAGTCAAATTTATTTATTTTTGAAATTTTTTGAAAAAAATCATTAACATGAATTTTTGAGAGATTCATAAAAAAACATTCATTCAAACTATCATATCTCTTTTCAAAATAATTCTCAGTAAACAAAAAATTTATTACTCTTTTTCTTTCAGAATAATCATTATTATTTTGACTTAGTTTAAACATTGAAATAAGAAATTGAACAATATCAGAGTTTTTTATTTGGAGAATATCACTAGAAATTAATTTAAATTTTGAATTATTGATGTTTTCAATTAACTCTTTTGAATATCTATTTTTTCTAACTAGAACAATTATATCTGAAGTAGAATAACCTCTATTTAATAGGTCTAAAATTTGTTTCTCAATTTTTGAGTAAAATGATTTATTATCTGTTACATCAACTGAAACATAACCATTTTGTTTTTTATTTGAATATTGATTAAAATTTAAATCATTTGAATTATAGATTTCTATATTTAATTTGTCAGATAAGTAATTAAAAAAATCTGAATTGAACTCAACTATTTCTTTACAACTTCTATAGTTTATATCAGTATTCTTTAATATGGGTTTAAAGTGAAAAGGATTAGTGCGCTCGTATATTAAGTTTATGAATTGATTGAACTTACCTCCACGCCACCTGTAAATTGATTGTTTTGGATCACCAACAATTAAAAGAGAACCTTTTGATCCATCATGAGATTCACTGTGAACAGAATTTGAAATTAAAGGGATTAAATTATGCCATTGAAGCTCAGAAGTATCTTGGAATTCATCTATAAAGAAATCAGTATATCTAGATCCCAGTTTTTCATAAATATATGGAGCTTCATTTGACTTAATAAGTAAGTTAAGTTGGGAATTAAATTTACTTATAAGTCTAATTTTATTATCACTTTGAATATGATCAATTTTTTCCTCAATTCTTGAAATTAAAGATAATGATGGCAGAAAAGATAAAGTCGAGTTTACCTTATAAAGATCTATGATTAATTTTTTAATTTTTAAGTAATTAGTAAGAAGATTCGATCTAATTTTTTCGATTCTTTCTACTTTACTTTTTTCTAATGTTTTGTTGTATAAGTTTAATTCTCCTTTTAGGGATTTTTCAATTGGATCATTTATATAAAAACTGTCTTCATTAATAAAAGATTTTAAATATTTGATTAAAAATCCTCCTCTAAAATCACTATCACTTAGACCATTATTAGTAATCAACTCATTTGAATTACTAACTAAATCATGAATATTTAAAATATTATCATTTTTAATTACATATAATTTTTTTTTAATCTGAGAAAATAAATTAAAATTCATTTTTTTAAAATAATCAACCTGATCCCTATTCGATTCTTTATCTATAAATAATCCAAAATCTTTTAAATCATATGAAATATCCCAACTTTTATTAATAGTGAGTTTAAATTTTGCAAATCCAATAAGTAACTCTTTTAATTCTTCGTCATGGTCTATATCAGAGAATAACTCTTCAATGGCCTGATCTAAATAGACTGAGTTATCAAGTTCAATAGTATAATCATCTTGATTCTCTGAATCTTCAGAAACACTTTTGATAATGTTATTTGTGAAACTGTCAATTGTGATTACATTAAAATTTGAATAATTGTATAAAATTTTTTCTAAAATATTAGAGGATTTTTTCTCAATAGTCAATTGATCTAAACCTGTTTTTTTTGAAATAATTTCTTGAATTATTTTATTTCTTTTATGTTTTAAATCAAATAAGTAGATCAATATTCGATCCTTCATCTCAATGGAAGCTTTATTTGTAAACGTTAGAGCTAGCATTGATTTAAAATATTCATCATCTTGACTATTTAATAGCTTAGATATATATTCAGTCGCCAGATTAAAGGTTTTACCAGATCCTGCTGAAGAATTTATTATTTTAAACGAATAGTCCATATTTAATATTGAAACTTAATAAAATAATCCTAATTTGTAAAAAAAAATTATGGCATTTGAATTACCTAAATTAAATTATGCTTTTGATGCATTAGAACCAAATATAGATGCAAAAACTATGGAAATTCATTATGGAAAACACCATAATGGTTACACTAATAACTTAAATAATCTTATTTCAGAAACTGAAAATGAAAATAAAGACATTGAACAAATACTGAAATCATTAGATCTTAACAATAATGGGTTAAGAAATAATGCAGGAGGTTATTTTAATCACAATCTGTTTTGGGAAATTATGGGTCCTAACTGCGGAGGAGTACCTAAATCTGAAATTTCAGAATCAATAAACTCTAATTTTGGATCTTTCGAAAATTTTAAAAATGAATTCAGCAAAGCTGCTGCAACTAGATTTGGTTCTGGTTGGGCATGGTTATGTTCTCATGAAAACGGTCAGCTTGAGATATGTTCTACTGCAAATCAAGATAATCCATTAATGTCTAATGGATGTGGAGGAAACCCAATATTGTGCTTAGATGTATGGGAGCATGCATATTATTTAAATTATCAAAACAGAAGACCTGATTATATAAATGCATTTTTCAATGTGATTAATTGGGATGAAGTAAATAAGAGATTTACAGAGAAATAAAAAAAGGGGATAAATCCCCTTTTTTGCCCCAAATCTTACCATGAACTTAACCTACTTATGTTCTGGTATAATCAATTTAAGATATTTTTCTTATAAATAAAATTTATTTAGAAATTATTTTTTCTTATAAATGCTAGTAAGCTCTAACCGATCTACCTTCTACAAAGTTTATAAAAGCTTGATTCACAACTTTATTTCCACCTGGTGTCGGATAATTGCCTGTAAAATACCAATCACCTTTATGATCTTTACATGCTTTGTGTAAATTTTCAACCTTTTGAAAAATAATATCTAATTCAACATTAGAGTTTTTATCAATCAACATTTCTGACATTTTAAAAGATATTTGTTCTGGAGAAAAATCTTTATAAATATCTTTTACATGATTTTTTTTATAAACTCCTGACTCTTTTGAAGTTTTACATTTACTATATGTCTCTTCAATTATATTATCATATGTGCCTTGGTCTTTATGAATTTCTATTGCAGCTTTAAATGCTATGAAATCTTCAATTCTTGCCATATCGATTCCATAACAGTCAGGATATCTAATTTGTGGAGCACTAGATACAATAACTATTTTTTTTGGGTTTAATCTAAAAAGCATTTTTAATATACTTTCTTTTAATGTAGTTCCTCGAACAATACTATCATCTATGATTACAAGATTATCAGAACTTTTAATTACCCCATACGTTATGTCATAAACATGAGCAACTAAGTCTTCTCTACCCTTATCTTCTGATATAAAGGTTCTTAATTTTGCATCTTTAATAGCTATTTTTTCAATTCTAGGATTATGTCTTTTTGCTTTTTCAATTAATCCGTAGAAAGATGTCTCTGCTGTATTCGGAATAAAAGAAAAAACAGTTTTAGCATAATCTTTTTTAATAGACTTCTCAATTTGAGGTATTAAAAGACTTCCTAACATTTTTCTCTCTTTATAGATATCAGCGTCTGACCCTCTTGAAAAATAAATTCTTTCAAATGAACAGGATTTATTTATTTTAGGTTTTAGTATCTCTTTTATTGAAGTTTTACCATTTTTTTTAATTATAAGAGCATTACCTCTTGGAATTTCATTTATATCTAGATATGAAATATCAAAAACTGTTTGAATTGCAGGTCTTTCAGATGCGACAACCACCACTTCATCATCTTCATAAAAATAAGCAGGTCTAATACCGTGAGGATCTCTCATTACAAATGAATCTCCGTGACCAAGCATTCCAGCAATTGCATATCCTCCATCCCACTTTTTAGAGGATTTTTTTAAAATCTTTTGAATATTTAAATTTTCTTCGATCATTGGAGGCATATCAGCTTTTGGCACACCTTTTCGTTTAAAATTTTTATAATTAGAGATTACTTCAGAATCTAGGAAATGACCTATCTTTTCCATTATAGTTATAGTATCAGATTTTTCTCTTGGATGTTGACCTAATTTAACTAGACTTTCAAATAATTCATCATTATTAGTCATATTAAAATTTCCAGCTAGAATTAAGTTTCTATTCATCCAGTTATTCTGCCTCATTACAGGGTGAACATTCTCTATAGAGTTCTTTCCAAAAGTTCCATACCTCACATGTCCTAACATAACTTGTCCTAAAAAAGGAGTTTTCCTGTAGAAATCATCAGAATTAAAATCTGTTTTTTCTGATTTAATAAATTGGTTAATTTTTTTGTTAATTTTTTTAAAAACAGAATGAATTGCCTGCTGATCAAATGATCGTACTCTATGAAGATACTTGTCTCCAGGCTTAAGGTTTAATTTTAAACTTGCAAAACCAGCCCCATCCTGCCCTCGATTCTTTTGCTTCTCCATCATTAGAAACATTTTATCAACTCCGTACATGTGAGAGCCATATTTTTGTTGATAAAAATAGAGTGGCTTTTTTAGATGAACCAAGGCAATCCCACATTCATGTTTTATTTGATCACTCACCTATTTTAGTTTATTGACTCTTATTTCAATGTCATTCATTGACAAATTTAATAAGTTTTTTATTCCCATATCTTCAACGTTAAAAGAAGCTAAAGATGTTCCATAATTAATTGCTGATTTTATTGATTCAAATGAAACTTCATCAGACTGGGATAGAAAACCTGAAACACCACCAATAAAACAATCTCCTGCTCCAGTAGGGTCTATTACTCTATCTACTTCGAAAACACCTGTTGTATATCTTTTTTCATAATTAAATAATTCTGCACCATGTTTACCTTTTTTGATAATTACAAATTTAGGTCCCATACTATGGAGAACTCCTGCTGCTTCACTAATATCTTTATGTCCAGTAATCATTTCTGATTCTTCATCATTTATAGATATAATATCAACTTTAGATATAACTTCTTTAACGGTATCCCAATAATTTTTAATCCAATAATTCATTGTGTCCAAAATTATTGCAGATGGCTTATTCTTTATTTGATTAATTGCAGATAGCTGAATTTCAGGATGTAGATTTCCAAGTAATAAAATATCTGGTGTTGATTTTTCATCAGGGATTATGGGATTAAAATTTGCCATAACATTCAGCTCAGTTTTTGTGGTAATTCTTTCTTTGAAATTATCTGTATAAAGACAACTCCAATAAAATGTTTTATCATTTTCTTCGATTTTAATACCTGATATATCAACTCCACAAGATTTTAAAAGTTTTAAATCATGACTTTTGAAATCATTTCCAACCACCGAAATTATGGAACAATTATTATCAAAATGTTTAAGAGATAAACATAAATATGTACCCGCTCCACCTAAAATATTATCTACTTTATTTTCTTTAGTTTCTATTCCATCATATGCTAGTGAGGCGACTATTAAAAGAGATTTTTTTGACATTTGTTTAATTTTAATTATTTAAATACCCTTTATCTTCAATAAGAATTGAATTCTTAGCTGCAAGATTAGCTAAAAAATCACATCTTTCATTATAAAAATCATTATTATGTCCTTTTACCCAATGAAATTTGACTTTATGATCGTTATAAATATTTAAGAATCTTCTCCATAGATCTGGGTTTTTTTTGTTTTTAAAATCTTTTTTTACCCAATTAAATAGCCATCCTTTTTCAACAGCATCAGACACATACTTGGAATCTGTGTAGACTTTAACATTAGAGTTCTTAATTTTTATTTTTTCAAGAGCCACTATTACAGCCAGAAGCTCCATTCTATTATTTGTAGTTAGCTTGAAACCCTGACTAAATTCTTTTTTATAGTTCTCATTATCAACTAACATAACTATACCATATCCTCCTGGACCTGGGTTTCCTATTGATGAACCATCAGTGTATATTTTAATTAATCTGCTCATTTATTTTTTAGGATAGATTCAATTATTTTTGGATAATACTCATGTTCAAGCTTATGTACTTTTTCTTCAATAGTTTTAGCTGTATCATTATCACCCACACTTATTTTTCTTTGAAAAATTATTTGTCCTGAATCATACTGTTCTGATACGTAATGAATAGTAATTCCCGTTTCTTTTTCATTATTTTCAATGACTTTATTATGGATTATTGATCCATACATTCCCTTTCCTCCATAACTTGGCAAGAGAGCTGGATGAATATTTATAATCATTTTTTTAAAGTAATCAATATATATAAGGGGTATTTTTTTTAGAAAACCTGCTAGAACAATTAAATCTGGTTTTATTAGTTTTAATTCATCAAAGACTTCGGTTTTAAGATCATTATTTTGAAAATATGAAACCTTGATATTAGAATTCAATTTATGCTCGAAAAAAGGTGAGTTTTTATTATTAGAGTAAACATGTGTAACAGTTAAATTTTCAGTCTCACTAAAATAATTTATAATGTTTATAGCGTTTGATCCTGTACCTGAAATAAAAATGACAATCTTTTTTTTCATAAATAATGATAGTGTTTCAATATATGTGAAAAAAACTTTTTTATTTAACAAATAATGGTATAATTTAGAATTAAAGACGAGTTTTGATAAAAGTTTTTTAATTTTGTCAACTGAACTCATAAATAAACATATTATGTCAGATATTTCTTCAAGAGTAAAAGCAATAATAGTAGATAAATTAGGAGTTGATGAGAACGAAGTGGTTCCTGAAGCTAGTTTTACAAATGACCTAGGGGCTGACTCTCTAGATACTGTAGAACTTATTATGGAATTTGAAAAAGAATTCGATATACAAATTCCTGATGATCAAGCAGAAAATATTGTCTCTGTAGGTCAAGCTATTGAATTTATAGAGAAAGCAAAATAAAAATTTAATAATGACATTAAGAAGAGTTGTAGTTACTGGAATGGGAGCTTTAACTCCAATTGGTAATAATCTAAATTCATATTGGAATGGATTGATTAGTGGCACCAGTGGTTGTTCTAATATAACTCATTTTGATACATCAGAGTTCAAAACTAAATTTGCTTGTGAATTAAAAGGGTTTGATCCTGCCGATCATTTTGAAAAAAAAGAATTTAGAAGATATGATAGGTTTTCACAATATGGAATAGTAGCTGCTTCTGAATCTATTAAAGACTCTAAAATAATTGAATCAAATCCAAATTTCGATAGAATTGGAGTGATTTGGGGTGCTGGAATTGGTGGATTAGAAACTTTTCAAAATGAAGTTTTAAATTATTCAGAGGGTAATGGAACTCCAAGATTTAATCCATTCATGATCCCTAAAATGATACCAGATATTGCTCCAGGATTGATAGCTATGAAATATGGATTTCAAGGGCCTAATTATGCAACCGTTTCAGCCTGCGCCTCTTCTTCAAATGCTCTTATAGATGCTCTAACTTATATAAGGATAGGGCATGCTGATGTTATTGTGGCTGGTGGCTCAGAAGCACCTATTACTATTGCGGGTGTTGGAGGATTTAATGCTATGCATGCATTATCTACTAGAAATAATGATCCTTCAAGTGCGTCAAGACCATTTGATAGAGATAGAGATGGTTTTGTTTTAGGTGAAGGGGCTGGATCATTAATACTTGAAGACTATGAACATGCTGTAAATAGAGGAGCTAAAATTTATGCAGAACTTATTGGCGGAGGTCTCTCCTGTGATGCTTACCACATGACAGCACCTCATCCAGATGGAAGAGGCGCAATAAAAGTTATGAAAAACTGCTTGGATGATGCTAATTTGAATACCAGTGATATTGACCTGATTAATATGCATGGAACTTCAACTCCTCTTGGAGATGTGGCAGAAAGCAAAGCTATTAAAGAAGTTTTTCAAGATGATGTTTACAAATTGAATATTAACTCCACAAAATCCATGACAGGACATCTTCTTGGAGCTGCTGGTGCTGTAGAATCAATTTCATGTATTTTAGCTATGAAGCATGGGATTATTCCTCCAACTATTAATCATTTTAATGATGATGAAAACATTGACTCTAAACTTAATTTTACATTCTCCTCACCTCAAAAAAGATCTGTAGATATAGCTATGTCAAATACATTTGGATTTGGAGGGCATAATGCATGTGTTATTTTTAAAAAGCTTGATTAGCATAAAATTCTCTGTAGTATCAAAAAGGTATTAAAATTAGATTCAGATATTCAAGAGAAGTTTAAGATCATTGCTATACATTCAAATCTAAAAATCTTCTCTTTAGCTTTTCAAATTAACAAATATTGCATCACAAATTTTATTAGATCTAATAATGATTTAAAATTTGAGAACAAGTCAAAAATTCTCCATTATACTTGGAATAATAAACAAAAAGGTATTGATTTTGAACTTTTTGAAAATAAATTTAATGTAGAAATTGTGGGGTCTGAACTAATAGAATCGCTTTTTAGTTTCGCAAATACAAAAGAGTTATCTTTGATAGAATCACATAAAGAAGTTGATTTTTTTATTAAACAAAACTGTTATTTTTCAACATCTAATTTGATTGAAAGAATTTCTAAAATTCCTAATGTCTCACTTGTTTATAAATTACCAAGTAAAGAGCTTTCGGAAAATTTTAATCTTGATATATGAAGAAACTAAAAAAAACAAAGATTATTGCTACTCTGGGACCATCTTCCTCATCTAGTGGGGTCATTGAAAAACTTATAAAAGAAGGAGTGGATGTTTTGAGAATTAATTTTTCACATTCAAGCCATGAAGAAGCTCAGGTATTGATTAAAGAAATAAGAAAAATTAACACTAATCTAAATACTAATACTTCAATTCTTGCAGATCTTCAAGGTCCTAAACTTAGAATTGGAAAAATGAGACCAGATATCAGTCTTAATGTTGGATCTATAATAAAAATTAAAACAGGAAAAGAATTTATTGGAGATGATAAGGTGATATTTATAAATTATCAAACTCTTCCATTAGATATAAACATAGAAGAGAAAATTTTGATTGATGATGGTAAGATAATCTTAAAGGTGACTGAGACAAATAAAAAAGATCAAATATTAGCAGAAGTGATCCAAGGAGGTAATGTTTCATCAAATAAAGGATTTAACCTTCCAAACACTAGTATCTCTCAACCTGCTTTGACTGATAAAGATATTAAAGATGCAATATTCTCAGCTAAACAAAATGTTGACTGGATAGCTCTTTCATTTGTAAGACAGGAATCTGATATAAAATCTTTAATAAAATTATTAGAAAAAAATACTGATTATAGAATTCCTGTTATTGCAAAAATTGAAAAACCTGAAGGTGTTAAAAATATTGATGATATTATGAAGTATGCAAGTGGGATAATGGTTGCTAGAGGAGACTTAGGTGTAGAAATTAATGCTGCTGAGGTTCCACTAATTCAAAAGAAGCTTGTAAATAAAGCAAAGAAAGCCAGAATTCCTGTAATAATTGCTACTCAAATGATGGAAAGTATGATGGAGAGTCTTAACCCTAATAGAGCTGAAGTTAATGACGTAGCTAACTCAGTTATGGATGGAGCAGATGCTTTAATGTTATCAGGTGAAACTTCTATTGGTAAGCATCCTATTGAGGTTATAAGAACAATTTCAAAAATTATAGGCAAGGTTGAAAATTCAAATTTAATTTCATTAAAACATAAACATCCAACAGATTATGATTCTGACAGATTTATAACAAAATCTGTTTGTTATTATGCAGCTAAAATTGCAAATGATACAAATGCAAAAGCTATAAGCACTCTAACTAATAGTGGTTACACTGCGTATCAAATTTCATCCTGGAGACCCAAAACACATGTTTTAGCTTTTACATCTAATTCAAGGATTTTAACCCAACTTAATCTTTTGTGGGGTGTAAAAGCATTTTATTATGATTGTACGGAAAGCACTGATAAAACTGTTGAAGAAATAAACAAAATCGCAGTGGATAATGAATATCTTCAAAAAAATGAAAAGGTTATTACTTTAACTTCAATGCCTATTCATGAAAAAGGAATGGTTAATACAGTTAGAGTTACAAAAATTTAAATATGAAAAATATAGATCATTTATTTAATAAATATGGACTTAATAAATTAAGTCATGGATGTTCTACTGGTTCTGAATGGTTTAGTTCTGGAGAAACAATCCAAAGTTTTTCACCAGTTGATGGGAAATTAATTGGAGAAATTTCTTCAGGATCAAAAAAAGATTTTGACCATATTATTCAAGTTTCAAAAAAGGCATTTAAAGAATTTAGAGAAATTCCTGCACCTAAAAGAGGAGAATTAGTTCGTCAATTTGGAAATAAACTTAGAGAAGAAAAAGAATTGCTTGGAACCCTAGTCTCTTATGAGATGGGTAAATCTTATCAAGAAGGACTTGGTGAAGTTCAGGAAATGATCGATATATGTGACTTTGCAGTAGGGTTGTCTAGGCAGCTTCATGGACTAACAATGCATTCTGAAAGACCAACTCATAGAATGTATGAACAATATCATCCTCTAGGAATTGTTGGAATAATTTCTGCATTTAACTTCCCAGTCGCTGTTTGGAGTTGGAATGTTGCATTAGCTTGGGTTTGTGGAAATGTTGCTATTTGGAAGCCAAGTGAAAAAACTCCGCTATGTAGTATTGTTTGTCAAAAAATTATAGGTGAAGTTCTTAAAGAGAATAATATTCCTGAAGGAGTTTCGTGTTTAATAAATGGTGATTATAAAATCGGTGAGATGTTATCACAAAGCAAAAATATTCCTCTTGTATCTGCAACAGGGTCTACAAGGATGGGTAAAATTGTTTCTGAAAAAGTTGGTGCACGCTTAGGTAAAACTTTACTTGAACTTGGAGGAAATAATGCTATAATAGTTACACCTGATGCTGATTTAAAAATGATGATGATGGGAACCGTTTTTGGAGCAGTTGGTACTTGTGGACAAAGGTGTACATCAACAAGGAGATTGATTGTTCATGATAAAGTATACGATAAAGTTAAAGACTCATTAATTAAAGCTTATAATCAAATTAAGATTGGAGATCCTCTTGACTCAAACAATCATGTTGGACCTCTTATAGACAAGCTAGCTGTAGAATCTTATCAAAATACAATATCACAAGTAAATGATCAAGGTGGTAGTTGGTTAGTTGAAGGTGAAGTCCTTTCTGGTGATAAATTTAGCAGTGGTTGTTACGTAAAACCTGCAATTGCTGAGGTTGATCATTCCTTAAAAATTGTTCATCATGAAACATTTGCTCCTATTTTATATTTAATAAAATATTCAGGAGAGATTCAAAATGCAATAGAAATTCAAAATGAGGTTGATCAAGGTCTTTCTTCAGCGATAATGACTAATAACTTAAAAGAAGCTGAAACATTTCTATCACACTGGGGAAGTGATTGTGGAATTGCTAATGTTAATATTGGAACATCTGGAGCTGAAATTGGTGGTGCATTTGGTGGAGAAAAAGATACAGGAGGCGGAAGAGAAAGTGGATCTGATGCCTGGAAAGTATACATGAGAAGACAAACTAATACTATAAATTTCTCTTCTGAACTTCCATTAGCTCAGGGCATAAAGTTTGATATAGGGTAGAAGTAATTATTTAAATTGATTCAAAAACCTGATATCATTTTCAAAAAAGAGTCTTATATCTGGGATTTGATAAATAAGCATAGCTATTCTTTCAATACCTAAACCAAATGCATAACCAGTATACTTTTCTGAGTCAATATTACAGTTTTCTAAAACATTTGGATCAACCATACCACAGCCCATAATTTCTAACCAACCTGTTCCTTTTGTGATTCTATAATCAGTCTCTGTCTCTAGACCCCAATAAATATCTACTTCAGCACTTGGTTCAGTAAATGGAAAAAATGATGGTCTAAATCTTAACTTAGATTTTCCAAACATAGATTTAGTAAAATAAAGTATCATCTGTTTTAAATTTGAAAACGAAACATTTTCATCAACATAAATTCCTTCAATTTGATGAAAAATACAATGTGATCTAGATGATATTGCCTCATTCCTATATACTCTTCCAGGTGAAATTATTTTTAATGGAGGTGGGTTGTCTTCAAGATATCTTACCTGAACTGAAGAGGTATGAGTTCTTAATAGAATATCGGGATTTTGCTGAATAAAAAAAGTGTCTTGCATATCTCTTGCAGGATGATGCTGAGGAAGGTTAAGTGCAGTAAAGTTATGCCAATCATCTTCAATCTCAGGTCCTTCAGACAGCTCAAATCCTACTTTTGAAAATATATCAATAATTCGATTTTTAATTAAAGTTATTGGATGAAGTGAACCTGATGAAACTGGAAATCCTGGTTTTGTAAAATCTTCTAAAATTATCTTACTTGATTTTTTAATATTTGATTTTAAAATATCATATTTTTTTTTTGCAAGAAGCTTTAATTCATTTATTTTTTGCCCAAATTCTTTTTTTTGATCAGGCGGAACATTTTTAAAGTCTGAAAATAGCTCATTAATTAAACCTTTTCTTCCAAGAAACCTAATCTTTAAAGACTCAATCTCATTTAGGTCCTGTGAGTCAAACTTATTTAAATCTGAAATATATCCCTCAAGTTTTTCTATCATCTTAATTTTTTAATTAAAATTCAAAGCGTGTAATTATCCTTATGTATATTGCAAATATAAATTAAGTTTTATGAATTTGATTGATTTATTAATAATTGCAATAATAAGTTTTGGAGTTATTAGGGGGTATTCAAAAGGTTTAATTATTGAGCTATCGAGTTTCTTTGGAATTTTTATTTCCTTTTTTATATCTGGCAATATTGACAGTCTTTTGTCTCAACAGATAATAAAATTTATAAACCTGAATCTTAATTTAGTTAATACAATCTCCTTTATTATAATTTTTATTCTTAGTTATTCACTGATTATTTTTTTTGCAAAAGGGTTTACCAAACTTGCAAAAATTGTCTACTTAGGTCTTCTAAATAGTTTAATGGGAGGGCTTTTTGGAGGGCTTAAACTATTATTAATTCTATTGATTCTAACAAAAGTTGTTTTTTCTCTAAATCTATTATCAATTTCCCTAATTAGTGAATCAACACTGATGGTTCAAATGCACATACTATCTGAAATTCTATTTGATTCGTTTGAAATTAGTACAGAATTATATCAAGAGAAATTAATCTAGAATTTTTAAACTAGATAATTGAACCCATCCTAGTGTTCCATTTTCAAGCTGAATGCTTACCCAGTCTTGAATAATATCTACCTGTCTAACCTTAGTCCCCTCATGAAGTAGAAATTTTAATTCAGAAATTTTATTGGGTTCAGACCAAACCTCAATTTCTTTATCATATATAATTGCATATTTTATTTCACTTAATTTTTTCTTTTCAAGATTTATAAATATTGTCAAAGAAGATAAAATCAAAAAAATAATTGAAACACTAAAGAATAGTCTTTTAAATTTTGAGTCATTTGAAAGTATATAAAAAATAGATGAAAAACACATAATCCAGATTAAAACAATAAGTGTGACCGACCATCCTTTCTCTGAAAATAAATCTAAAATTGAAAGTTTTAAATTTTGTATATCAGTAACTGGTAATACTTCTATTTTATCAATTCGTAGATTTTGAGCAAATGACAAATTTGTTAAAACATCTTCATCATTTGGAGAAATTGATTTTGCTTTTTCATAATAAAAATTGCTATCAGGAATATTGTTTAATTTATAAAATGAATTTCCAATATTGAAATAAAGCTCAGCACTTTCATATCCAGACTCTAAAATATCTAAATATCCTGTAACTGCATTTTGATAATCTCCGTTTGTATAGAAATCATTTGATTGCTCAAATAAATCTTCAACAACTTGGTTGTTTAAAAGAATTGATAAAAAAATCAAAATTATCTTCATGATTTAACTTTTAAAATTGAACTAATTGCTTTTCTAGCATTTTCTAAATCTTTGTTCATTATACTATCTGAAGATCTGGAATATTTAGCTTTCTCACAGTTTTCAATTAATTTTATTATTAGTAGAATATCGTCTTTATTTAGTCCTTTTTCTTCCCCTATCTGTTCTATTTTTTCCTTATTTAAGCTTTCCATTTTAATTGAAAATTTAATCATTAAACTTTTTATAATAGCTTTTTCAATTTTATCATAAAATAAAACCTTGTCTCCAATTGATTTTTTTGCAGATTCTATCATTTTATTAATCTGCTTTTCCTGAATTCTAATTAACTCAGAAGACGATTCTTTTCTATTTTTTTTATATGTTTTGAATAGTAGCAAAGAAAGAAGTAACACAAATGGTGTAGTTACTGTTACATAGAAAAATTTAGATTTAAAAAATATATCACTTTTAACTTCTCTAAGGTTTGCGTTAATTTTAATAAAGCGGAATGAGTCATTTGAAGAAATGATGTTTGAATTTTCATTATTAATTGCATTGGTTACCACTGGACCATCATAAACATCAATTGTAAGCCTTAGCGATTTTAAAATTTTATATTTTTCTATCTCTGGATCAAAATATGAGAACTCAACTTCTTCAATTGGAAAATTTCCTTGAAATCTGGGAATAACTGTAAAAAATTTAGAAACAGACCCACTCATGCCTGATAGGTTTGTATTTATAAGTTCCTCTCTTTCTGGCTCAAAAAGTTCCATTGAGTTTGGTACTAAAATATCTGGCAAATCAAATAGTTTAAGATTTCCATTACCCTTAACTTTAAGTTCAGCCATAAAAGATTCAGTTGCCCTTAGAGAGTTTTTATTTAAAATTACATCAAACTCAAATTTACCAACTGCACCAGAAAAACTATTAGGTTTCCCTATCTGAGGTAAGTCTTTTACTGTAATTCTTCTCATACCTGTAGATATTAACTGAGAAGTTTGATCATAAATAACATTACCAAAAAAGTCCCTTTTGTCAGTTGGGACATCAAGAACTAAGTTTAATGATAAAGGGGAAATTTCTAATTGACCTATCTTTTGGGGATATAGAACTACTTTTCTCCATTCTACAACATTATAATTTTGTCCTTTATATATCTCTCTCTGCACTTTTAATTGAGGTATTTTTATGGTTTGACTCCAGAAATCTTTGAATTTGGGAGTCTCTGTCTCACGTGCATCCGATATATTAATTGGAGCTTTATAATAAAGTTTGTAAACTACCGTTATTGGTTCATTTAAATAAGGTGAACGTTTGGAAATTAATGCTCTCAATTCTATATCATCATCATTATAATATTGAGTTATTGTATCAGAGGGCTGCTGAACGGAATCTGTAATTAAAACTTCAATCTGAAGTGATTTATATATTTCACCATCTATTTCAATTGACGCTTGATTTATTTTTAGTCTACCTTTTTTAATTGGTTGTAGGAAATAAGAATATGTCTTTGAAAATCTTCTTTCTCCATTTACATAGGAAGTTTTTATGGATTGATTTGGGCCTCCAATTATTTGAAAGTTGTCAAATTCAGGAGGAGAAAAATTATCTCCATTTTGATTCATAACAAAATCAACCCTTAATCTTTCATTTAGCGCAAGTTTAGATTTACTTACTGAGGCTTCAAAGTTTACCTGAGCACTTAAAAATAAAGAATTCAAACTTAGAAATAATATGAAAATTTTTTTTACCAATCTTTTTCAGCTTTTTTTGTTGTTTGAACTTTCTTTTTTCCAGATTTTAACTTTTGATTTAAATCTTTTTCAATATTATTTACAGCTTCAAGAAGGTTTTCCATTTGTTGTTTTGAAAGTCCACCTCCTTGATCTTTTTCTTGATTTTCATTTTTTTCTTTAGGTTTTTCTTTCTCAGTATCAGAATCTTGATCGCTATTTTGATTTTGATCTTTATTTTCTTTTTGATCTTCAGATTTATCTTTCTTTTCATCTTCAGATTCATTATTGTTTTGAGAGTTTTGACGCTTATCTCCTTCTAAGAATTTTTTTGCTAAAGCATAATTATATCTAGTTTCATCATCTTCCGAGTAACTTCTAAGTGCATTTTTGTAGGCTTCAACAGCTTGAGCATAATCTTTTTTCTTCATGTATGAATTACCAAGATTATGAAATGCTGAATGCCTTTCAATATCTAATTCAGAGTTTTTTTGAGTTTTAAAATATTCTTGAATTGCCTCGTCATAATTTTCATTTTCAAAAAGTATATTACCTAGATTATGAGCTGCTTTAGATTTAGCTTTATCTTTTGAGATAGCTTTTCGATATTCTACTTCTGCCTCAGTGTAATTTTTATTAATAGATTGTTTATTTCCATTAAAGACAAGATTATTTGGATCATCTTGACTATATGATGAAAAAGTAGTTACTAGAAATAGTAATGATATGTAATAGCTATTCTTCATTCTCATTAAATAGATTTAAATTTTGTATCCATTTTGTTTTAGTTTGAAATATAAAAATATCAGAAATGATAAACAATAATGATAATAAAATAAATGCTTGAAACTGCTGTTTATATTCAACAAACTGAGATGATTCAAATTCTGATTTATCAATTTTATCTAATTTTGATTTTATAATTTCTAATGCCTCATCTGTAATATTTCCATCAATATACTCCCCTTTTGAAGAATCAGCTATTTTAAGTAAAATATCACTATTACGTTTTGTTATTACTACTTCACCATTACTATCTTTTTTGTATGAATCAACCATTCCGTCTATTTTAATTGGAATTGTTGTCCCGGCTTCTTGACCTACGCCAATTGTAATAAGATTAATATTATTTTCAGTAATTAAATTAGTAATACTATCCGGTATATCATCATGATCTTCTCCATCAGAAATAAGTATCAAAACTCTATTAGTTTCAGAATTTTGATCAAAGAAATTTACTGATAGGTTTAATGCTGAATCAATTGAAGTGCCTTGAGAAGACAACATATCAGTGTCTATTATTTGTAAAAAATTCTTTACTGAAGCAAAGTCCGTTGTAAGAGGTACTTGAGGAATAGCCTGTGCAGCATAAGCTACAATTCCAACTCTATCAGTGCTTAAAGAATTAATAACTTCAGAAACAATTCTTTTTGACCTAATAAGTCTATTAGGAGCAACATCTTCAGCTAGCATACTCTTAGAAACATCAATAGCAAAAACAATATCAACTCCTTCTCTATTGATTGATTTTAATTCAGTTCCAATTTTTGGATTTGCAAGAGCTATACATAAAAATAATATTATGAATGATTCGAATACGAGTTTTAGATTGAGTTTGAAATTTGACCTATTAGGACTTATATGGTCAAGTAATTCTTTATTTGAAAAAAACTTTTGAATCCTTTTTCTCCATGACATATAAAACCAATTAATGATTATAACTACAGGAATTATAAGTGTTAAATAAAGAAAATATGGATTATCAAACTGATACATTATATAAAGCTCTTAAAGATTGTTTTTCTTGCAATTATTTCAATAATAAATAGGATTAATCCGACTAACACAAAAGGTCTGTATTTCTCAGAGACATTTGTAAAAATAGTTTCAGTTATTTCAGTCTTCTCTAGTTTATTAATTTCATCATATATGTTTTGTAATTCTAGGTTATCAGTAGCTCTAAAATATCTTCCTGAAGTTTTTTCAGATATATATCTTAAGAGTTCCTCATCAATCTCGACTTTTGTTAAACTAAATTGAAAACTTCCATTAGGTAAAATTGAAACTGGAGCTAAGGCTCTTCCATTTGTGCCAAGACCTATTGTATAGGTTTTAATTTCATATTCTGCTGCAAGTTCTGCTGAAACTCTAGGATCTATAAATCCTGAATTATTAACGCCATCTGTAAGGAGAATTATTACTTTACTTTTTGCTGTACTTTCCTTTAGCCTATTTACAGCAGTTGAAAGTCCCATGCCTATAGCTGTTCCATCTTCTAAAAGTGATTCATAATTTATCTCACTTAGAGATTGCTTTAAAATCAATTTATCTGTAGTAACTGGTGTTTTAGTATAACTCTCTGCAGCATAAACAACAAGACCAATTCTATCATTAGGTCTGTCATCTATAAAGTTAGAAGCAACATTCTTTAATGCAGTTAGTCTGTCAGGCTTAAGGTCCTTTGATAACATACTTGATGATATATCAATAACCATTACTATATCAATACCTCTTGATGTTTTAATTCTTTTAGATGTAGACTTTGATTGAGGTCTTGAAACGGCAATAATTAATAGTGATATCACTATTATTCTAATTATATTCAATAGAGGTCTAAGTTTTGATATATATGAATTATTTAGCTTCAATAACGATAACGAAGAATGAAATAATGTGGCTTGGGTTAGTTTTCCATATCTAAACCAAAAGAATATAGCAAGAGGAACTATAATTAGTATTATAAGAAATTCTGGATCCGCAAAGTAAATATCATTTAGCATTATAGTTCTTTTATAATATCAAAGCTTTCTAAAATTTTTGACTCTATTTTATCAGCATACCTATCATTATCTCTATAGACAATAGTAAGTGTTATTGTCTTTTTATCATAGGGTAAAATAACTGATGTAAAATTTGATCTAATCAAATCATTGTTTTTCTCAATATCTAAACTACCATAAAATCTTAATCCAATGTCACCAGATTTTATAGAGAATTGATCGTCCTTAACAAGTATGTTTTTAGAACCTAAGTTTTGAAATTGATTTATTAATTCATTTTTTAAATTGTCAATATTTGCAGGATTTTCACTTTGAATAATATCTTTAAAATCAAGCGATAGGAAGAAAGAGTCTTCAAAATTTCCCATTTCAAATTTATTATTTTCTATGCTATCATTAACCCTAGCAAGAATATTTGGTGTTTTAAGCTCTACTGGAGGAGATCCATATTGGCTTGTATACCAATCCTTTGAAAGAAGTTGTTTTGTTGGATTTAATAATATTGTGTCTCTTACTGGGTAGTAGCCAAATATTACTATGCATATGATAATTGATGTAGATGTTATTAAGAATGAGTATTTCAAAAACATTTTAAGGTTGTCTAATACAGATCTTTCTTCATCCGGCACTTCTTCTTCATCAGGTATTTTATATTTTTCATTATAAATTTTTTCAGTAGAATCAATAAAATCTTTGATCGTTAAGATGTCAATATTGATGTCATTTTTTGTTGGTAAAGACTTAGCAAATTTTATTAAGTCAGATTTTGTGAAAAGGCTCTCTAGTTCATTGATCTGTTTTAATTCAAAATCATAGTTTCCACTGTCTTTAAGCATATTTATTCTTACAATAAGCTCTCTTGATGTACTTTCCATTGCTGGAATTTTAACTTGAGATTCTAAATAATCTCTAAATATATCAATCAGAATAGTATAGTATTCTTTAAATTCAATTTGAGAATTAGGAGCTAAATTATCTAAATCACCCAATTTATCAATAGCAATTTGATAAAGTGATTTCATCTCATCTAAAGAGCTTTTCTTTTTATTAAATAATCGAAATCTGAGAATTATATAGATGAGAGTTAAAATCAAAAATCCAATAATTAAACTATTAATTAATTTTTGATAATTTCTCTTAACAGGAATTATGGGTTTTATATCAAATAAATTTTGTTTGATGGTATCTACTTCAACGTCATTTATTATAACCCGTAATGAATCACTAAATTTTATAGATTGATTGAAATATATTTTTTGAGGAGGAATCCAATACTCTCCAGGTTCAAAATTAATTAATGAATACTTCTTAGAAATATTTGAGGATTCAATGACTGTATCTGAGGGATAAGATTTTAAAACCTCAAAAGGTATGAAATTTGGATTTTCATCAAAACGTATATTGTATTTATTTTTTGAATAAATATCAATGTTAAATTTAATTTCTTGTCCAATTTTGACCTGAATAGTATCAATTGAACTTGAAATATCAATATTTGAATCAAAATTAGCTGATTGACTCATTAAAAAGGTCATAGACAAAATCCAAAGAAATATTATTTTCTTCATTAAGCTCTTTGTTTAAAATAACCTAAGAGTTTCTTTACATAACTTTCATCTACCATACAATTAATCACACCTGCTCCATTTTTATTAAATAAACTTTTAAACTTTTTTATTGATGAATTATAATTTGATAAATAATTTTCTCTAATTTTTTTGGAAGATGTATCAACCCAAACTAATTCATTTGTCTCAGCGTCTATCATTGGAACAAAACCTAGTTTAGGAATAACAGTTTCCATTTGATCAAAAATTCTAATTCCTGTTAAATCAAACTTTTTGGCTGCTAATTTTAAAGATTTATCATACTCACTGTCTATAAAATCAGATAAAACAAAAACTATAGCTTTTTTTTGAATAACACTTAATAAAAACTTAAGAGATGAATCAATACTTGTTTTGGAACTTTTTGGTTTAAATTCAAGAAGTTCTCTAATGATTCTTAAAATATGTCTTTTCCCCTTATTTGGTGGAATAAATAATTCAACAGTATCAGTAAATAATATTGCGCCTACTTTATCATTATTTTTAAGAGCAGAAAATGCAAGAGTTGCTGCAATTTCAGTGACAATTTCTTTTTTTAATTTATTTCTTGTTGCAAAGTTTTTTGAGCCACTTACATCAATTAGTAACATTAATGTTAATTCCCTTTCTTCTTCAAAAATTTTTATAAAAGGTTCATTATATCTTGCCGTAACATTCCAATCAATTGACCTTATATCGTCTCCATATTCATATTTCCTTACTTCACTGAAAGTCATACCTCTACCCTTAAAGGTGCTTAAGTATTCTCCTCCAAATAGGTTATCACTTAGCCTTCTACTTTTTATTTCAACTTGTCTTACTTTCTTGAGTAATTCTTTAGAATCCATTAATTATGGTACTTCAACAGTATTTACAATTTGTTTAATTATATCTTCAGTAGACACATTCTCAGCCTCAGCTTCGTATGTCAACCCTATTCTATGTCTTAATACATCAGTGACAACTTCTCTTACATCTTCAGGTATTACAAAACCTCTATGTTTAATAAAAGCATAACATTTTGAAGCTAATGCAAGATTTATACTTCCACGAGGAGATGCACCAAATGAAATAAGTGGAGATAGATTTTTAAGATTATATTTTTCAGGATATCTAGTACAAAAAATTAAATCAAGAATATATTTTTCAATTTTTTCATCCATGTATACATCGTTAACAATTCCTTGTGCAGTGGTAATTTGTTTTGTTGTAACAACTGGTTTAATTTTTTCTTGCGAAGAAGAAAGGTTCATGTTTATAATCTTTTGCTCTTCTTCAAGTTTAGGATAATCAACTACAACTTTAAGCATAAATCTATCTACTTGAGCTTCAGGTAAAGGATAAGTCCCCTCTTGTTCCACAGGGTTCTGAGTTGCCATTACAAGAAAAGGATCAGATAATTTAAAAGTTTTATCTCCAATTGTGACTTGTTTCTCTTGCATTGCTTCAAGTAATGCTGATTGGACTTTTGCTGGAGCTCGATTAATTTCGTCTGCTAAAACAAAATTAGCAAATACTGGCCCTTGTCTTATGGAGAAGTTACCTTCTTTCATATTATAGATCATTGTACCTACTACGTCAGCAGGAAGTAGATCGGGAGTAAATTGAATTCTACTAAATGATCCTTTAACCGCACTGCTTAGACTATTTATAGCAAGTGTTTTTGCAAGACCAGGTACTCCCTCAAGTAAAATATGACCTTTACCCAGAAGACCAATCATTAATCTTTCGATCATTTTCTTTTGACCTATAATCTTTTTATTTATTTCCAGTGAAAGAAGATCTACAAAAGCGCTTTCTTGCTTTATTAATTCATCTTTCTTATTTAAATCTACATTAGTTTTGTTATCATTCATATTTACTGAATTTATTTATTCAAATTTCAAAATTTATTAGTAAAATCCTTGTTAATAATTGGTTAAATTGAAAATTAACAAAAAACTCACTTAGAAAAATATTCGGGGTATAAATAATCGTTCTTAGGGTAATGACTCATGTCAACATTTTTAACTATTTCATAAATCTCCTTTCTAAGATTATCAAAGTTAATTTTATTTTTTGCAGATATGAATAATGCCTTACCATTTGTTTTATTCATCCATGTGTTTCTCCACTGCATTAATGAGTAATGGCTATTATTTTTAGAATAAGAATCATTAAAATCTACCTGAGTATAATTATCAATTTTATTAAAAACCATAAGGCTATACTTATTATGACAATTAATTTCACTGAGTATTTTATTTACTGAAGTTATGTGATCTTCAAAACTTGGATGAGATATATCTACAATGTGAAGAAGAATGTCTGCATCTTTAACTTCTTCAAGAGTGCCTTTAAATGACTCTATTAATTGTGTTGGTAGTTTTCGAATAAACCCAACTGTATCAGTTAAAAGAAACGGTAATGTGTTAATTACTACTTTTCTAACAGTAGTATCAAGAGTGGCAAATAATTTATCTTCAGCAAAAACTTTACTTTTGGATAACAAATTCATGATAGTTGATTTTCCAACATTGGTATATCCTACTAGTGCAACTCTAACCAATGAACCTCTGTTACCTCTTTGAACTTTCATTTGTTTATCAATTGTAGATATTTTCTTTTTTAGTAATGATATTTTATCCCTTACAATTCTTCTATCTGTTTCAATTTCCGTCTCTCCAGGACCTCTCATACCAATTCCCCCTTTTTGCCTTTCAAGGTGAGTCCAAAGACCTTTTAATCTAGGAAGTAAATATTCATATTGAGCTAATTCAACTTGTGTTTTAGCATAACTTGTTTTTGCTCTTTGGGCAAAAATATCAAGGATTAAAGCTGTTCTATCTAAAATTTTACACTTCAATAGTTTTTCTATATTAGATTGTTGGGTGGGTGAAAGTTCATCATCAAAAATAACAATTGACACATCATTGTTCTTGATATATTTTTGAATTTCCTCAATTTTTCCTTTCCCTATGAAAGTTTTTGGATTGGGAGTATTTATTTTTTGTTTGAATTTTTTAATCACTTTACCTCCTGCTGTTACAGATAAAAATTCTAACTCTTCTAGAAATTCGTTTAACTTTTCTTCATTTTGTGAATCGTTTATTATTCCAACAAGGACAGTTTTCTCAAAATTTGACTTTTTCGATTCAATCATTTTTCTTTAGATGATTTCTTAGATTAAATGTCTTTCCATCAAAAACACCAAAGGTGAAGTGGGTAATCCAATCACCTAAATTTATATATTTAGATTTTGGTTTTAACTGATGAACAATTGGCAAATGCCTATGACCAAAAACAAAATAATCAATATGTTCTTGAGACAATTTCTTTAAACAATATTGAATTAACCACTCTTTATCTTCCCCTTTAAACTCTTTATCTTCATTTCCTGACATAAGCTTATTGCTTTGTGATAAATATTTTCCAAGTTTTATTCCAATATCTGGATGCAATAACCTAAATAACCAAATAAAAAATGGGTTAGAAAGAACTAATTTCATTCTTTTATATCCATAATCTCCAGGACCTAAACCATCACCATGACCAATTAAAAATGATTTGGAATTAAAAATAAATAACTCAGGTGATTTAAATACTTTAATATTTAGTTCACTTTCAAAATAATCTGTCATCCAGTAGTCATGATTACCAATAAAAAAATAAATTTTTATTCCTGAATCAGATAATTCCGCAAGCTTTCCTAAAACTCTTGTAAATCCTCTTGGAACAACTTCCTTATATTCAAACCAAAAATCAAATAGATCTCCTAGTAGAAAGATTATATCAGCATCATGTTTAATAGATTCTAACCATGAAACAAATATTTTTTCTCTTTCATGGCTATCCTTTGTTGTGGGAGAACCAAGATGGTTATCAGAGCTGAAGTATATTTTCTTATCTTTTGGTATTTCCATAAATTTTATCCTATAGCTTGATTTAAATCATCAATTAAGTCATCTACATCTTCAACACCAACACTTAATCTTAATAATGATTCAACTAATCCTGATTTCTTCCTCTCTTCTGGAGGTATTGAAGCGTGAGTCATACTAGCTGGATGACAACATAAACTTTCAACTCCTCCTAATGATTCAGCTAATGTGAATAATTTAAGATTTTCTGCAATTTTTTTTGAAGTTTCAAAGTTATCATTAACAGGAATAAACGAAACCATTCCTCCAAAAGCATCCATTTGGCTTTTTGCAATTTTATAGTTTTTATGATCCTTTAGGCCTGCCCAATATACTTTTGAAATTTTTTTATGATCTTTTAAATACATTGCTATTCTTTCTGCATTTTCAGAATGTCTTTGCATTCTTAAATGAAGAGTTTTAATTCCTCTTAATGTAAGAAAACAATCCATTGGACCTGGAGTTGCACCAGAAGCATTTTGAATAAAGGATAATTTTTCATGAAGAATTGAATCATTAACAACTACAGCTCCAATTACAACATCACTATGACCAGCGATATATTTTGTTGCTGAATGCATGACAATATCTGCTCCTAAATCTAAAGGTCTTTGAATATAAGGTGTGGCAAATGTATTGTCTACGCACAGTAAAATATTATTATTTTTTGCTAGAGTTGACATTGATTTAATATCAACCACATTCATCATTGGATTTGTAGGAGTTTCAGCCCAAATTAATTTAGTATTTGAGTTTATTTTTTCCTCAACTGATTTTATATCTTCCATATTTACAAAATGGAATTTCAAATGATATTTCTCAAATATTGTTTTAAACAATCTGTAACTTCCACCATATAAATCATTAGTAGATATTATCTCATCACCTGGACCTAATGTTTTTATAATCGCATCAATTGCTGCTAACCCTGATGCAAAGGCAAGCCCATGATTTCCATTTTCTAATGATGCAATAGATCTTTCAAAGTTTGTTCTTGTTGGATTGTGTGTCCTGCTATACTCATATCCTTTGTGTTTCCCTGGAGAAGTTTGAGCATATGTGGACGTTTGATATATCGGAGTCATAACAGAACCATATGCTGGATCTAGAATTTGACCACCGTGAATTGTTCTTGTATTAAACTTCATTTTTTTCTTCATAATAACAAAGATAAAGATATTCGAAATTAGGTGTAAGATTCTATTAAAATGATTTTCTTTGTTCCTTAAAATTAAGGATGAGTAAAAGATATTTAGCATTAATAGCCGCTTTTTTAGCTACTAGCATATATGGCATTAATCATACTCTAGCAAAAGAAATTATGCCTATTTATATTGGGTCATCCGGATTTATAATGTTAAGATTATTAGGTGCGACTTTAATTTTTTGGCTGATTAGCTTATTTACACCCTATGAGAAAATTGAAAAAAGAGATTTTTTAAAAATAATATTTGCTGCAGTATTAGGAATGTGTATAAATATGCTTGCTTTTTTTAGAGGTCTTGAATTATCTACACCAATTAATAGCGGTGTTATAATTACTTTGTCACCTATCTTAGTGTTAATATTATCCTACTTTTTTTTAAAGGAGAAGGTAACTCTTAAAAAGATACTTGGAATTATAATTGGATTTTCAGGTGCAATTTTTTTAATACTTAATACAAGTAAAACTGGGATGAATGCTCCAAATATTCCACTTGGAAATTCATTTTTTTTACTAAATGCATCAGCTTATGCAGGCTATCTAATTGTAGTTAAACCTTTGACTAGTAAGTATAATATTTTCACTATAATGAAATGGCTGTTTTTAATTGGATTAATTTTATCTGCACCTATAACTTATAACCAGTTTGTTGAGGTTAATTGGCTTGAACTTCCATGGTTTGCTATATGGAGAATGGCGTATGTTGTAATTGGAACAACATTCTTGACATATTTATTTAATATATATGCTTTAAAAACTTTATCACCAACTACAGTAGGTTCATTTATTTATCTTCAGCCTATTATAACAATTGTATTTGCATTAATTACAGCAAATGACACTTTAGATTCTATTAAATTACTCTCTTGCTTGATTATATTTATAGGTGTATATCTAGTTTCTGTAAAAAATAGAAATAACTAATTATTTGATAATAAATAATCATCGATAATCATAGTGAATTTAAATTTTCTGTAATAAATTTGATAATAAATATTAAGTATATGAAAATTAAACTCATACTAGCATTATCATTATTTGTTTTCTCTTGTAATAATATAAATAACTCAAAGGAAGAATTTCAATATGAAAGAGTTAAAGAGGATAAGACAGTTGTTCAAAACAATTCAGTTTCAAACATTATCACTCTTAACTCAAACGATCAAATGAAGTTTGACAAAAAGGTTATTAAGGTAAACTCCAATCAGAAAGTAACACTTACACTAAACCACACTGGAAGATTTCCTGTAAGTTCAATGGGCCATAATTTTGTTCTACTAAAAAAAGATATAGATATAAATGAATATGCTCTAAGTGCAGCAGGTGCAAGAAACTCAGAATATATTCCTGAGGGAGATAATGAGTTAGCTTATACAAAAATGTTAGGTGGAGGGGAATCTGATACTATAACTTTTGATTCTCCTGAGCCTGGAACCTATGTTTTCATATGCTCATTTCCAGGTCACTATCAACTTATGATGGGTGAATTTATTGTAAAATAAAAAGAAGCCAACAAAGTATAAGTGGGATTACAACGGCCCATATACCAGACCATTAAAAGCAAAAATGATTTACTAACTTAGTTGGATGAAAAAAATTTTAATTTCACTTTTCTTCATTCTTATTGGGTGCAACTCTCAATCAAAAAATTCTAATACAAATAATAAAGGCATAGGTCCAGTTAGTGAAGTAATATTTGATGAACAAATAAATCAAAATCAAGCTAAGTCTGGTGAAAAAATGTTTAATCAACTTTGCTCCTCTTGTCATATGATTAATGAGGAATCTTTAGGACCTGCAATTAAAGGAGTAATTAATAGGCGTTCCCCTGAGTGGATAATGAATATGATTCTCAATCCAACTGAGATGCTTCAAAAAGATCCGATAGCAAAAAAACTGTTGACAAAATATAATAATGAGTATATGTATAATCAGAATTTAATTGAAGAAGAAGCAAGAGAAATTATTGAATATTTTAGAACGCTAGATTAAACATCTACATTACCATCATAATATCCTGGAATTGGAACATAACCAAGTTTATTTGTCATTACATATTCTGTTAATCTATATGATCTAACTGCCATTTGCCTAAACAAACCACATAGTTGAGAATAATTTTTATTGTTAGATTCAGTGAAATTATTTGAATCTAAATGATTTGTTAGATATTTCTCCAACATCACATCATCAATTTCATGTATAGATTTTTGATTTTCATTACTTAATATCACATTTATAAATTCCTCTATTTCTTGATTCAACTCCGACTTATCATTTGATGGAGTGTTTTTAAAAATATATGCGTCTACAAATTTTGATAACTTTAATGATATAGCTCCAGGAGTATCAGTTTCTGGGATAATAATTTCAAACATTCTATCGACAAAACTTATTTGCTTTGATGAGAAAAAATCAGGAGACCAATCAAGTTCATTAGATTGACAGGATTGAAGAATAGATAGAATGCTCGTTGAAAAGGTTATTGATCCAAATGAAATTCCAATATTTTTTAATGCTTTTCTTCTATTCATAATTAGATGTTTTGCTTATTTAATTCGTCTACTGCATGGTTTACAGCTCTTGCAGTTAAAGCCATATATGTTATAGATGGATTTTGATTTCCTGATGATGTCATACAAGCACCGTCTGTTACATAAACATTTTTGACACTATGAATTTGATTATTGCCATTAAGAACTGAAGTCTTTGGATTTCTTCCCATTCTAGCTGTTCCCATTTCATGAATTCCATTTCCAAAAACATAATTATTGTCAGATCCTGTGCCAGTTACATTTTTAAAACCTGATCTTTCAAGCATTTCAATTGCTTGTTGTTTCATATCTTTTCGCATTGAAATTTCATTCTCTCTAATTTTCGCATTGAAAGTTACGGTTGGGAGACCCCACTTATCAAGTTTATTATAATCTAGAGTCATCTGATTGTCATGGTATGGTAATATTTCTCCAAATGCACCCATAGATCCAGACCATTCTCCTTCTTGAACAATAATATCTTTGAATTTTTTACCATAAGCTGCTAGCTCCTCTTTACTGTTGGCAATACTCTTAGATCCTCTTGAAGCACCACCTTGATATCCATAACCTCTTATGAAATCCTTTCTATTTGTTATCCCTCCTATATTTCTAAACCTTGGAATAAAAAACCCTGCTGGTTTCCTTCCATAAGTTGTCTTGTTTTTAAATCCTTCAAAAGTTCCATAAGCACCTGTTTGAAAGTGATGATCCATTAAGTTATGCCCTAATTCTCCAGAGTCATTTCCCATACCATTAGGAAATCTATTTGATTTTGATTGCATTAAAATAGAAGTAGATGCAATGGATGATGAACACAAGAAAATTACTTTGGCATAGTACTCATAGGTTTGATTGTTTTCTGCATCAATTACTCTAACACCTGTTGCTCTTTTTTTATCATCATCGTAAATAATTTCATGAACAATAGAATTTGGCATTAAAGTCATATTACCCGTAGCTTCTGCTGCTGGCAAAGTAGATGAATTACTACTAAAGTATGCTCCATACGGACAACCCCTCATACATCTATTTCTATATTGACAAGTAACTCTACCCAGACCTGGTTTTGTTCCCTCTGTAATATGGGCAGTTCTAGCATTTGAGAGTATTCTTCCATCATTAAAGTTATTAGCAATACTCTTTCTCATATGATTTTCCAGAACATTCAAATCAAATGGTTTTAAGAATTTTCCGTCTGGAAATTGTGCAAGACCTTCTGGTCTTCCTTGAACTCCAATATATTGTTCAACATAGTCATACCATGGGGATATATCTTTATATCGTATCGGCCAGTCAACTGCTATTCCATCTTTTAAATTTGCTTCAAAATCAAATTCGCTTAATCTATACGTGTGTCTTCCCCATGTTAATGATCTTCCACCAACATGATATCCTCTAATCCAGTTAAATTTATTTTCATCATCATTATATGGATGCTCCATATCATCAACAAAAAAATGTCTGGATGATTCTGTATTAACATATCCTGTTCTACTTTGTTTTGGTTGTCTTTTATATGCCTCTTGGGTTATAGTATCTCCACCCTTAAAATCCCAAGGATCCATATTTGCTGTGTGATAATCATCAATATGATTAATCATTCTTCCTCTTTCAAGCACAAGAGTCTTTAACCCTTTCTCCGTAAGTTCTTTTGCAGCCCATCCTCCACTTATTCCAGTACCTACAACAATGGCATCAAATTTGTTTTCCATTTTTTCTAAATTAGAAATCATTTCTAATTTAAACATTAAATAATTTAAATCGTAATTAATTATTTAAATTTATATTTATAGTAATATATAAACCTCACAAATATGAAAAGGAAAGAATTTATAAAGTTAGCCTCAACAGGAGCTCTTGGAATGTCATCATTAGGATACTTATCCTGTGGTAGTCCAAAAGAAATTTTTTTTAAGTTATCCCTTGCGCAATGGTCACTTCATAAAGCAATACAGGGAGGGGAAATGTCACCTTATCTTTTTGCTGAAAAATCTAAAGAACTTGGATTCGCTGGTTTAGAATATGTAAATCAACTTTATGACGATGTAATGAAAAGTGATGATAAGTCTACTAGTGTAAAGAGATTTATTGCAAAGAATAATCAGCTTGCTACTGATAATGGAATGGAAAATGTATTAATAATGATTGACGAAGAAGGAGATCTAGCTAATGAAGATGAACAACAAAGGCTAAAGTCAATTGATAACCATAAATTATGGATTGATACTGCTGCTGAAATGAATTGTTCTTCTGTAAGATTAAACTTATATGGTTCGAAGGATGTTGAAATATGGAAAGCTCTTTCTATAGAAAGTCTATCTCAATTAGGAGATCATGCAAAGGGAACTGGTATAAATGTAATTGTCGAAAATCATGGTAGAATAACATCTAATATACCTGAGCTGATGAATGCTATTAATGGTGTTAATATGAATAATGTGGGAACACTTCCTGACTTTGGAAATTTCTGTATGGCTGATGAAGGGTATGGTTCTGTTTTTGATGGAACGTGTGAAATAGCTTATGATTTTTATAAAGGAGTTGAGGAGATGATGCCAAAGGCATTTGCTGTCAGTGCTAAATCTAATGACTTTGATGAAAATGGTGATGAAAAAACTATTGATTATATGAAAATGTTGAAGATTGTAAAAAGCTTTGGATATACTGGTTATATTGGAGTTGAATATGAGGGTGAAAGATTATCTGAAGTTGAAGGGATTAAAGCAACTAGAGATCTATTAATTAAAGTTGGTCAATCAATTTAATTTAAGATGACTAAAACAATAAACTTAAAGTTAAGTATAATGATGTTCCTTGAGTTCTTTATCTGGGGATGTTGGTTTGTAACAATGGGTACTTTTTTATCTCAAGCTTTTAGCTCTTCAGGTGGAGATATAGCTCTAGCATATGAGACTCAGTCATGGGGAGCTATAATTGCTCCATTTATTATTGGACTGATAGCTGATCGATATTTTGATGCCGAAAAAATTCTTGCACTTATTCATATTTTAGGAGGTGGGCTTTTATTTATGTGTTCTATTGCTCTAGGTTTTGATAAGTTCTATCCATATATTTTAATTTATATGATTCTTTATATGCCTACTCTAGCATTAGTTAATTCAATTGCATTTAGACAAATGAAAAATCCATCTAAAGAGTTTCCAAAAATTAGAGTTTGGGGAACTATTGGCTGGATTGTCGCTGGCCTTGTTATTAGTTATGGCGTTGGATGGGAGGCAAGTCAAACATTGGAATACACATTTTATCTAGCAGCTATAGTGTCTGTTATACTTGGTTTATTTAGTTTTTCTTTACCCAAAACTCCACCACAAGCAACAAATGAAAGTCCAAGTCTTCGAGAAATTCTGGGTCTTGATGCGTTAAAACTTTTAAAAGATTCTCGATATTTAGTATTCTTCATATCTTCAATTCTAATTTGTATTCCTTTAGCATTTTACTATCAAGATGCAAATCTATTTTTAAATGAACTTGGTATGCAAAATGCAGCGGGAGTTATGACTTTAGGTCAAATTTCTGAAGCATTATTTATTCTTTTATTGCCTTTATTTTTAAATAAATATGGTATTAAGAAAACTTTGATTGTTGGAATGTTAGCATGGAGTTTAAGATATGTTCTTTTTGCATTTGGAGATACTGGTTCAAATATTTGGATGTTAATTTTTGGAATTGTTCTTCACGGAATATGCTATGACTTTTTCTTTGTTTCCGGTCAAATTTATACTGATTACAAAGCTGGAAAAAAATATAAAAGTGCTGCTCAAGGACTAATCGCACTTGCTACTTATGGTATTGGAATGTTAATTGGTTTTAGACTTGCAGGTAGAATTACTGACCAATTTGCAATTGATTCAGGGCATGATTGGACTCAAATTTGGACTTATCCAGCGATTTTTGCTGCAGTTGTATTGGTTGTTTTTATTCTAACTTTTAAAAACGAAAAAATAGAAATTGAAAAATAAAATTAGATTAGGAATTCTTGGAGGGGGTGGAGACTCATTTATTGGGCTTGTTCATAGAATAGCCTCTTCAATGCATGATAGCTATGAAATTATTGGCGGTGTATTTAATCCTAGCTTTTCAGAAAATTTAAAATTTGCAAAAGAAATAGGTCTTGATGAAAATAGAATCTATGAGGATTATGAAAGCATGATAAAAGAAGAATTAAAATTAGATGAAAGTCAAAGAATGCAAGTTGTGTCTATCTTGACTCCTAATTTTCTTCACTACCCTATGGCAAAGAAACTTTTAGAAAATAATTTTAGTGTCATTTGTGAAAAGCCTATGACAACATCTTTTGAAGAAGCTCAAGATCTGGAAAAATTATATAAATCAAAAAATTTAACATTTGCTGTAACCTACACTTACACTGGGTATCCAATGATAAGACAGATGAAAGAAATGATTAATGACGATGTTATAGGAGAGATTCAGCGTGTTGATCTTCAGTATTATCAAGGATGGATTAATCCTATAATTCATGATAAAACAAAAAGATCTCAAACTTGGAGACTTCAACCGAGTAAATCCGGAATAAGTTGCTGTATTGGAGATATTGGGACTCATGCTTTTGATATGCTGGAATACGTCACTGGTATGGAAGTGAAAGAACTTTTGTCTGATTTAAATTATGTCTATGATGATAATCCTCTGGATGTTGATGGTACTATCTTAATCCGATTCTCTGATAAAATTAAAGGTGTTATTAGAGCAAGTCAAATTGCAACAGGTGAAGAGAATTGTTTTACAGTAGCAATATATGGACGTAAAGGAGGCCTTAAATGGCAACAAGAAAATCCTAATTATCTTCACCACTTAAATGAAAATGGACCTCTTAAAGTTTTAAAACCTGGTCACGATTATAACTCTGATTTTGCAAAAATTTCTTCAAAGCTTCCACCTGGTCATCCTGAGGGGGTTTTTGATTCAATGGCAAATATTTATTATGGTGTAGCAAGAGAAATTAGAGGTGAAAAAGAATTTACAGGAGAATATCCTACTTTAAACGATGGATTAAGAGGAATGCTTTTTATTGAGAAAGCTGTTGAATCTCACAATAATGGAAATACCTGGGTCAAATTAAAAAGAGATTAACATGAAAACAATAAAAGGACCAGCAGTCTTTCTAGCTCAGTTTGTAGATAAATCTGCACCATTTAATTCTTTAGATGGAATGTGTAAATGGGCTTCAGGACTTGGTTACAAAGGTATTCAAATTCCAACTTGGGAAAGTTCACTTATTGATTTAGATAAAGCATTTGAAAGTCAAGACTACTGCGATGAACTACTGGGAAAAGTAAAATCTTATGGACTTGAGATAACAGAATTATCAACTCATCTTCAAGGTCAGTTAGTTGCAGTTTCCCCAGCATATGACTTAATGTTTGATAATTTTGCGCCAGATAATTTAAAGAAGAATCCAAAGGAAAGAACAAAATGGGCTATTGAAACAGTTAAAAAAGCAGCAATTGCCAGTAAAAGGTTGGGGCTGAAGACTCATGCAACTTTTTCAGGAGCATTATTATGGCACACGTGGCATCCATGGCCGCAAGCACCTAAAGGTCTTGTTGAAATGGGTTTTAAGGAATTAGCTAAAAGGTGGACTCCAATCCTAAATGTATTTGACGAAAATGGAGTTGATGTTTGTTATGAGATACATCCAGGTGAAGATCTTCATGATGGAGTTACTTTTGAAAGGTTTCTAAAAGCCACTAACAATCATAAAAGAGTAAACATATTATATGACCCTAGTCACTTTATTCTTCAACAGCTTGATTATATATCATATATAGATCACTATCATGAATTTATAAAGTCATTTCATGTCAAAGATGCAGAGTTCAATCCAAATGGGAAAAAAGGAGTTTATGGAGGTTATTTAGATTGGTCTGAAAGAGCTGGAAGATATAGATCACTTGGTGATGGTCAAATTGATTTTAAAACTATCTTTTCAAAACTTACTCAATATGGTTGTGATGTATGGGCAGTAATGGAATGGGAGTGTTGTATAAAAAGTCCTGAACAAGGAGCAACTGAAGGTGCAAAATTTATTAAAGATTTGATAATTAATTGCACTGACAAAAAATTTGATGATTTTGCAGGGGGAAATACTAATGAAGAAGATCTTAGGAATATTTTAAATATATAATTATGAGAAAATTTATTTATATAATCACATTAATTCTTTTTACTGTTGTTTCAGTTCAATCTCAGCAGGATGAATGGACTTATCTTTTTGATGGAAAAACATTAAATGGTTGGCATGAATATAATGGAACTGATGTGGGGGATGCATGGTCAGTTCAAAACGGAGAACTTGTCTTGGCTTCAAAAAATGATAATCTAAGTAGAGGAAATGATATAGTAACAGATAAGATGTTTACAGATTTCGAATTATCACTTGAGTGGAATATTTCAAAAGGTGGAAACAGTGGAGTCTTTTTCAAGGTTGTTGAAATTCCTGAGGTAAATCAACCATATAAAACCGGACCAGAAATTCAAGTCTTAGATAATGATAATTTTTCTGCGAACAGATATCATAAAGCCCCTGCTTTATATGATCTAAAGCCAATTGGGAAAATAAAATATAATAAACATGGTGAATGGAATCATCTTCTTCTAATAGTTGATCATAAAAATAATATTGCTTCAATTACTTTTAACGGTGAGAAAGTGTATTCATTTCCCCTGTATGGTGAAGAATGGGAAAAAATGGTTTCAAGATCAAAGTTTAGTAGTGATAGTTATTATGAAAACTTAAGGCCTGATCACCCATTTTTTATTTATGCTCCATTTTTTGGTAAATTTAAAACTGGAAGTATTGGGCTTCAGGATCACGGTGCAACAGTAAGATATAGAAATATTAAAATCAAAAAAATATAGTTTCAAATATTACTATAATGAAAAAAATAATTTATTCTATAATCCTAATTCAATTAATAAGCTGTAATAACACATCAGATTCTGAATGGGAGTACATTTTTGATGGGGAAACTTTTAATGGTTGGCATGTCTATAATGCTGAATCAATTGGAAGTGAATGGTCAATTAATAATGGTGAGTTAATATTTACAAACAACGAAGAATATGGACAAGATCTAGTAACAGATAAAGAGTATACTAATTTTAAACTTTCACTTGAATGGAATATTTCAAGAAATGGAAATAGTGGAATATTATATGGGGTTAAAGAACTTCCTGAGTTCGATGCACCATTTAAAACTGGACCTGAAGTTCAAATTTTGGATAATGAAAATTATTATACCTCAACAGATCTGCACAAAGCTCCCTCACTCTTTGATCTAGTTAGTTCAGATAACAAAAACTTAGAAGTAAAAACTCATGGGAATTGGAATCATGTTTTAATAAAAATTGATCATTCTAATAATCTTGGAACAATAAAAATCAATGGTGAGATAGCATATACGTATCCTTTATCAGGTAACGAATGGGATGAATTAGTGTCTAAATCTAAATTTAACCCTGAAACTACAAGACCCGATGCTACATATGCTCCAACATTTGGAACTTATAAAACTGGCAATATTTCACTTCAAGATCATGGAAATAATGTTAAATTTAGAAATATTAAAATCAGAGAATTTTAAATATTTATTATGATTTTTTCAATGACAGGTTTTGGAAGACAAGAGCTGGATGTAAATGATAAAAAAATTATCATTGAAATTCAAAGTCTCAATTCAAAGTCTCTTGATGTAAATTTTAGAGTTAATGACTCATTTTATTTTATCACAGAATATGTAAGAAAATCTATAAAAGACAGACTTATAAAGGGTAAGATTGACGTTACTATAGATATAGTTGATTTAAACGAGGACTATCAAATTCCATTTAACAAAAAAAGAATCAAATCATATGTTGAAGAACTTAAGAAAGATTTTAAAATTGATGAAACTCAAATTATTTCTAATCTACTAAGTGATAATAAATTTATTAGTCCCAAAATCTCTTACACTAAGGCTGAAAAACAAAAAATTAAAAATCTTCTAGATAACGTTATTCATGAACTAATAGAATATAGAAGGATTGAGGGTGTGACTATAACTAAAGATTTAAAAAAGAGTATTTCCACAATTGAGACTAATTTAAAAAAGGTAGTTACTCTTGAATCAACTAGAATTAAGGATAAAAAAAATAAGTTTAAATCCTATTTTAATGAGATTGAGGGGGATTATGATAAGTCTAGATTAGAGCAGGAAATTATCTACTATATTGAAAAGATAGATATAAATGAAGAACTTATAAGATTAAAGCATCATTTAAATTTTTTCACTTCAGAAATGAAGAAAAAAGATATCAGGGGAAAGAAACTGTCATTTATTTCTCAAGAAATAGGAAGAGAAATAAATACTATTGGATCAAAAGCAAATAATTTTAAAATCCAAAGTATGGTGGTTAATATGAAAGAAGAAGTTGAAAAGATTAAAGAAAATATTTTTAATATACTATGATAACCAGTAAAAAACTTATTGTTTTTTCAGCACCTTCTGGAGCGGGTAAGACAACTTTAGTTAAATATTTGCTTTCTATGTTCAATAAAATAGAATTTTCTATTTCTGCTACATCCAGAAAACCAAGAGGTAAAGAAAAAGATGGTGTAGACTATTATTTTTTAACTGATTTAGAGTTCAAAGAAAGGATTAATAAGAAAAAATTTGTTGAGTATGAAGAGGTTTATGGTGGATATTTTTATGGTACACTTAAATCAGAATTAAAAAGAATTTGGGAAGACAATAAAATTGTAATTTTTGATATAGATGTAGTTGGAGGATTTAACATAAAGGAAATGTTCCCTAAAGAAACTCTTTCAGTTTTTGTTATGCCGCCTAGTCTTGAGATATTAGAAAAAAGATTAATTGACAGGGGTGATATTTCAAATGATGAAATTGAGACTAGAATAAAAAAAGCAGAAAATGAGTTAGATTTTGCTTCAAAATTTGATAATATTATAATTAATAGTGATCTTAACGAATCAAAAAAAATTGCGTTTTCATTAATCAAAGAATTTATAGAAAATGAGTAATGTTGGTTTGTATTTAGGCACTTTCAATCCTATCCATAATGGCCATGTTACTTTAGCTGAATATTTTTCGAAATTACCAGAATTAGATGAAGTATTAGTAGTTATAAGTCCTCAGAGTCCTTTGAAAAAGGAAGAAGGATTAGTCAATGACTATGAAAGACTTGAGATGGCTGAAATAGTTTTTAAAAAGTTTAATAATGTTCGTGTTTCTGACATTGAATTTAAGATGTCAAAGCCAAATTTTACAATTGATACTTTGAAGGAATTTAAAAAAAGACATAAATACAATAAATTAATTTTATTGATTGGTGAGGATAATCTAGTTGGGTTTAATAAGTGGAAGGATTATAAGAAAATTATTGAGATTGCCGAAGTTTATGTATATCCAAGAGATACAAACCAAAAGATCCCCGATGAAATTCTATCTAATAACAATATTAAATTAGTTGACGCTCCTAAAATAAAAATTTCAAGTAGTCATATAAGAGAGCTAATCCAGTCTAATAAAAGAATTGATAGTTTAGTTCCAAAAGAGGTTTTAGGTTTTTTTAAATCTATCACTTAATTCCTGTAATTATATCAAATAGTTTATTAGTCAAACTTTCTCTTGAAAGAGAATCAATATTTGGAAGAGTTTGCTTCTTGTACCTACCCTCTATCCAATCATTATATTCACTTCTTATAAAGTCAACAACTTGATTAATGCTATTAGAATTTGCATTAAATGATTTTGGAGATAATTTTAATACATTTTCTGACTCTTTAGCTGAATTTGAAAAATTAATAATTGGTGAACCTGATGCTAAATACTCTATAAGTTTCCCTGAAACCATATCTGTTTCCTCTGTTTCCTTATAATTAAAATTAATTAATAAATGGGATGACTTAATAATACTGATTGCAATATCGTGATCAACATATCCATTGTTTATCAATTCAATTTCATTAGAATAAATTTTAATAATCTTATTATCAATTCTTCCAGCTAAACTAAAAATTAGGTTTAAATTTTTTTTCTTTGCACTAAGTATTTTTAGAACTTCATGAAAAACTTCATAATTATGATTTTGTGAAAGAACTCCAGTAAAAACAATATTGAATTTATTTGGTTTTTTTTCTTCAATTTTATCATAATTTAATTTATCATATCCGTTATAAATCTTATGGATTTTATTTGGATTTGAAATCTTACTACTAAGAATTTTATGATATCTATCTCCTACAGTTGTTATAATAGCATCCGAATTTTCAAGGACTTTAGATTCAAGTTGATAATTTAATTTTTTGGAAAAAGTAAAACTAAACTTACTTTTTAAATAAAAAAGTTCAGACCAGGGATCTCTAAGATCTACAATCCATTTTAACTTATACTTATTATAAATTTTCTGACCAATTAAGTGAGAAGAGTGAGGGGGGCCGGTCGTAATTACATAATCAATTTTATTATTATTGATAATTTTTTTTGCTTTTTTAAAAGCAAAATAATTCCAGCCTATTCTTGAATCTGGTATAAAAAAGTTAAATCTTATAAAAGATGAAAGTTTATCAAAAATTGATTTATGAGGAATATAAGATTGTGGAATACTTTTAGTTCTATCGCCTGATTTAATTAAAGAATATAAGCTAAGAATTTCAAAACTATATGTTTTGTGAGTTTCAATATCTTCAATTTGACTTAAAAGTGATGAATCCTTTAAATTGTATGAAGCATATTTTGGGTCTACAGTTAAAACAATTGGGTTACAGTTTAGTTTTTTTAAATACTTAGCAAAATACATCCATCTTTGAACACCTGAACCACCAGATGGTGGCCAATAATATGAAATAATTAGTATGTTTAACTTTTTCAAACTAATTTAAATTTAGTTGAACTCCTACGCCAAACACTTCCCTTACTTGTAATCTAGAAATAGCATTATCGTCATAAATTAGTTGAAATATTAATTGAGTTGAAAGAAGTTGGTTAACATCAATTTCTATTTGTGCTAGATAGTCAAGATCAATATTTGATGTCTCTTCTATATAATTGGAAAATAATTTCAAGTCTTGCTTATAATTTACATTTTCAAGCAGGGTTCCTTCAGAGTGAAATGTTAAGTTAGCACCAAGCTCATATCTAGAAGATTTATTTTGGGAAACACCAAAGTATGAATCATTATCAGGTAAACTAGATGTAAACTTTTTATTTACTAGAATTAACCTTGTTGCAATGGGAGAATAGTTTACCCAAATTTTTTCATCTTTCTTCCATAAAAATCCTGAACCTAGTTGAAAATATGCTGGAGAAAGAAGTTTAGTTGTTAGTTCTCTAATTTCATTATTGTTAGAATCTTTTTTGTATTTATATCCATTTCCAATTTGTGAGGTGAAGTTAAAAAAAGCAGAGAAAGATAAATTTCTTGTAAATTCTTTACCAACAATTGACTGAATTAAAATTCTATCATCAATCTTTCTTGCAAAGGGAGCATTCTTATATTTAGCCAAACCAAATGCTGATTCAACATTAGTCAACCAGTCCCAACCCTTTTCTTTAAACTCCCATTCATAATCAAATTTTATAGTTCCTGAAAAGTTATTAGTACCTCCTCCAACCCAATCACTAAATCCTGTTTGATTAAGTAAAACCGCAATATTTCCTCTAGAAGTCCAAAGAGAATCTTTTTCAACTATTTCCTGAGAATAGAGGTTTATCGAAGACATAAGAATAAGAATAAAATATCTCATCAACTGATTACAAAAATCCTAATTCTAGTTTAGCTTCTTCACTCATAAGATCTTTGGTCCAAGGTGGATCAAATGTAATCTCAACTTCAGCAGTTTTTACCTCGTCTATTGATTTAATTTTTTCTTCTACTTCTTGAGGAAGTGTCTCAGCAACAGGGCAATTAGGTGTTGTAAGGGTCATTAATATTTTTACTTCATTATCCTCATTCACAAAAACATCATAAATCAATCCTAATTCATAGATGTCTACAGGAATTTCAGGATCAAAAATTGATTTCAATTCCTTAACAATTTTTTCTCCTAGATCTTCCGTATTATTATTATTTGTCATTTTTTTACTTTTTTACTTGGTATGCTAAAGCATAAATTTTTATTTGTTTTATCATTGAAAGTAATCCATTAGCTCTTGTCTGAGATAAGTGACTATTTAATCCGATTTTTTCTATAAAATCAATATTAGCATCTAAAATATCTTTTGGTTTATGTCCTGAAAAAACTCTTATCAAAAGAGATATTATGCCTTTTGAAATTATTGCATCACTATCAGCATCAAATATAACTATGTTATCATTAAAAGATGAATTAAGCCATACCTTACTTTGACAACCCTTAATAAGATTTGAATCAATTTTATTGTATTGGTCAAATTCGGGGAGATTTTTACCTAAATCTATTAAATATTGATATTTTTCTGACCAATCTTGAAAGAAATTGAATTCATCAATTATTTGATCTTGTTTTTGCTGAATACTTTCCACACTTAAAATTAATCAATTATCCTAACATTTTTACAGCCTTTTTGACTGCATCAATAAATAAGTCTATTTCACTTTTAGTATTATAAAATGAAAAAGATGCTCTAACTGTTCCTGGTATATTAAAACGATCCATTATTGGCTGTGTACAATGTTGACCTGTTCTTACAGCTATGCCAAACTGATCTAGAATTGATCCTATATCAGAGGGATGATGATTTGCTATATTAAATGATATTACAGAAATTTTTTCATCTATATCACCGTAAATTTTGATATTATCAATTTTTCTTAAGCTTTCAGTTGCATAATCTAAAAGACTTCTTTCATAAGTTTCAATATTTTCAAAACCTATAGAATTCATATAGTCAAGTGCAGCTCCAAATGCAATCACTCCTGCAATATTTGGAGTTCCTGCCTCAAATTTATGAGGAAGATCGGCATAATCTGTTTTATTGAATGTTACATTTGATATCATCTCTCCACCGCCTTGATAAGGTGGAAGTGAGTCAAGCAAATCTGATTTACCATAAAGAAATCCAACGCCTGTAGGTCCACATAATTTGTGTGCAGAAGCTACGTAATAATCAACATTTAATTCAGATAAATTAATTTTAAAATGAGCTGCACCCTGAGCTCCATCTATCAAGACTTGGCTTTTATTAGCATGTGCAAGATTAATTATTTCTTCTATAGGATTTACTGTTCCCAGAGTGTTAGAAACATGATTTACAAAAACAAATTTCACATTTGGAGTAAGTAAAGATTTATATGCATCAATGTTCAAAGTTCCATCATCTTTGATTGGTATTACTTTAAGTTTAGAGCCTGTCTTTTCACAAAGCATTTGCCATGGAACAATATTTGAATGATGTTCCATTTCAGAAATAATTAATTCATCTTTAGAAGAAATAATTTTTTCAAGTCCTGAAGAAATAATATTAATTCCATGTGTGGTTCCCGATGTAAATATTATTTCATGATTATGTACTATTCCAAAATGCTCTTTTACTTTTGATCTAGTTTCTTCAAACTTATTTGTTGCATCTACACTAAGTGAATGTAATCCTCTATGAATATTTGAGTTATAATTTTTGTAATAGTCAGAAATTGCATCAATTACTTGAATTGGAGTTTGAGATGTTGCTGCATTATCAAAGTAGATTAGATCAGTATTATTTATTTTTTTACTGAGTATTGGAAAATCTTCTCTTATTTTATATACATCTAGCATCTACAGATCAAAACCAAGGTTTACTCCTAGTTTATTTGCAATTAGTGAATTAATTCTTCTTTTTAAATTAGGTGTTTTAACACTCTCTAAAATATTATTAGCAAAGGCATAAGTTAAAAGTGCTTTTGCCTCTTTTTCAGGAATACCCCTTGTTTTTAAATAAAATAAAGCCTCCTTATCAAGCTGTCCAACAGTACACCCATGAGAACATTTTACGTCATCAGCAAAAATTTCTAGTTGAGGCTTTGTGTTAACTTTTGATTTATTGTCTATCAAAATATTATTGTTCTGTTGAAAGGCATTTGTTTTTTGGGCAATTTTGTCAACTATTATTTTGCCATTAAAAACACCTACTGATCTTTCTGAGAAAATTCCTTTATAGTCTTGGTGGCTTTCACAATTTGGTTGAGCATGATTAACTAAAGTATTATGATCAACATGTTGATTTGATTCAAGAATCGTAATGCCTTTCAATGTTGACTGAATATTTTCTCCTTTATGGTAAAAATTTAAGTTGTTTCTAATTAATTTACCCCCAAAAGAAAAAGTATGAACGCTAACATTACTATCTCTCTGTTGACTTATAAACGTGTTGTCAATAAGAGTTGCAGTATTTAAATCATTTTGAATTTTATAATAATCTACAAAAGCATTTTTTTCAGCATAAATCTCAGTTAAACTATTTGTTACAACTGAATGCTCATTTAAACTTTGATGTCTTTCGATAATCTCAACTTTTGCATTCTTATCTGCTATGATAAGGTTTCTTGGTTGTAGCCAAATAGATTTTTGATTACCTGTAGAAATATGCATTATTTGAACTGGATCTTCTGGACATACCCCTGAAGGAATATATATATAGGCTCCCTCTTTAGTATATGAGGTATTCAATGAAGCTAAACTTTCATCTTTTGGAACTATCTTATTAAAATATTTTTTAATTGTATCATTATACTTTTCTTTAGAAAGAGCGGCAGAAAGAACACATATATCCATTCCATCATGAGTGGTTTTAGATAAAAATGGGCTATAAACTCCATCTATAAAAACAATTTTAAAAGAATCAAGATCGTTAAGGAAATATTCTTTTACATCTCTTAATTCAACTGATTCGTCTTTCTTTGAAGATAAACTATAATTTTTCTGCGTAATTGATTTTAGAGAAGTGTATTTCCATGATTCGTCTTTCTTAGATGGGAATCCTTGCTTTTCAAATCGCTTTAATGCTTCTTTTCTATCAGAGTGAACAGGATTTAACAAGTCCACGTCTTGTTCAAAAGCAATGAAAGAATCCAATAATTTTTCTTGAAAATTCATGTTAAGAATTATCTTTTTTTAACCAATCATATCCAACTTCCTCAATCTTTTTTGCAAGATCTTTATCTCCTGACTTTACAACTTTACCATCCATTATTACATGAACAAAATCTGGAACTATATAATCAAGTAATCTTTGGTAATGAGTTATTATTAGTACAGAGTTTTCGTCATTACTGTATTTAACTACTCCATTTGCTACTATTTTTAAAGCATCTATATCTAGTCCTGAATCTGTTTCATCTAAAACTGCAAGTTCAGGTTCCATCATCGCCATTTGAAATATCTCATTTCTTTTCTTTTCTCCTCCTGAAAAACCTTGATTTAAAGATCTAGATAAAAAATTAGAATCTATCTCAAGTAGTGATGCTTTTTCTCTTATTTTTTTTAACATTTTACTTGAAGGCATTTCATCTAACCCTTTAGATTTTCTTGATTCATTTATTGCTGTTTTGATGAAATTAGTAACAGTGACTCCTGGAATTTCAACAGGATATTGAAACGATAAAAAAACACCCTCATGAGCTCTTTCTTCTGGACTTAATCCATTTATTTCTTTATTTTTGAAGTATATACTTCCTTTTATAACCTCATAGTCCTCATGTCCTGATATAACATTAGCTAGTGTACTCTTTCCTGAACCGTTAGGCCCCATTATAGCATGAATTTCACCTTTATTGATTTTTAAGTTTATCCCCTTCAATATGGGTTTACCTTCTATTTTACAATGTAAATTGTTGATTTCTAACATATTTATAAATTTATCCTACTGATCCCTCTAAAGATATTTCAAGTAATTTTTGAGCTTCAACTGCAAATTCCATTGGTAACTTATTAAGTACCTCTTTACTAAAACCATTTACAATTAGAGCAATTGCTTTTTCTGTATCGATACCTCTTTGGTTACAATAAAATATTTGATCTTCACCTATCTTACTAGTTGTAGCTTCATGTTCAATTTGAGCAGTCTTATTCTGTACTTCAATATATGGGAATGTATGTGCCCCACAATCATTTCCCATTAACAGTGAATCACACTGAGAAAAGTTTCTAGCATTTTTTGCAAGCGGTGATATTTGAACAAGCCCTCTATAACTATTTTGAGATTTACCAGCAGAGACACCCTTTGAAATAATAGTACTTTTTGTATTTTTTCCAATGTGAATCATTTTAGTACCAGTATCAGCTTGCTGAAAATTATTAGTAACAGCAATTGAATAAAACTCACCTATAGAATTGTTTCCTTTTAAAATACACGATGGATACTTCCATGTTATAGCAGATCCAGTCTCAACTTGAGTCCATGATATTTTAGATCTGTCATGACAAATTCCCCTTTTTGTAACAAAATTGAACACACCTCCTTTTCCATTTTTATCTCCTGGAAACCAGTTTTGAACAGTTGAATATTTAATTTCAGCATCATCAAGTGCAATAAGTTCAACTACAGCAGCATGAAGTTGATTTTCATCTCTAGATGGTGCAGTACAACCCTCAAGATAACTAACATAACTTGACTCATCAGCTATTACCAAGGTTCTTTCAAATTGTCCTGTTCCCGCCTGATTTATTCTAAAATAAGTGGACAATTCCATTGGACATTTAATGCCTTTTGGTATATAACAAAAAGATCCATCTGAAAAAACTGCAGAATTTAAAGCAGCATAATAATTATCTTTTTTTGGTACAACAGTTCCTAAATATTTTCTAACTAAATCTGGATGATTTTGAATTGCATCTGAAATAGAACAAAAAATAATTCCTTTTTCTTTGAGAGTGTCTTTGAAAGTAGTAGCAACTGATACTGAATCAACAACTACATCCATAGCAACTCCACTTAATTTTTTTTGCTCTTCTAAAGAAATTCCAAGTTTATTAAATGTCTTTATTAATTCTGGGTCGACTTCATCAAGAGAGTTTAAATTAGGTTTTTTCTTTGGAGCAGAGTAATAAGAAATATCTTGAAAGTTTGGCTTTTCATACTTAAGGTTTGGCCAATCAGGTTCTTTCATAGATTTCCAAGTTGAAAAAGCATCCAATCTCCACTCTGTCATCCATTTAGGTTCATTTTTTTTCTTAGAAATTGCTTTAACAATATCTTCATCTAACCCTACAGGAAATGTTTCAGAATCTATGTCTGCATAGAAACCATATTCATACTCTTTGGTTTCAAGTTCTTTTTTTAACTCATCTTCAGTATATGCCATAAGAATTAAACCTTAATAACTTTTTGCAAATATACATATAAATCAAGCTTTTTAAAATAATAAAACATGTTAATAAATCTATAATTATGTTATGATTTATTAGTTAAAATAATAGTTCAATTAAGTTATTTTTGAATAATGGATGATAACGAAAATCAAAATGAAAATGAACTTCAAAATATTAGTGAAGTAGATCTAATTAAGAGAATAACAAAATCATTTAAAAATAAAAATGACTCTACAATTCTTGATATTGGAGATGATGCAGCTATATTGAAATTTGATAAAACTAATCTTGCAATCTCACAAGATATTTTAGTTGAAGGAATTCATTTTGACCTATCCTATGTCCCTCTCAAACATTTAGGTTATAAAAGTGTTGTGGTTAATATTTCAGATATAATTTCTATGAATGTTAAGCCGTCTCATGTCTTAGTATCAATTGCAGTATCTAATAGATTTAAAATTAAAGCACTAGAGGAATTATATGAAGGTATTAAATTAGCATGCTCTTATTATAAAATTGATTTAATTGGCGGAGATACAACTTCTTCAAACAAAGGGTTAATGATTTCTGTTACTTGTATTGGAAATACTGAAAGTAAAAAAATAACAGAAAGAAAAGGGGTAAAAGAAGATGATTTGCTTGTTGTTTCAGGGGATTTAGGTGGAGCATATATGGGGCTTCAAGTTCTAGAAAGAGAAAAAAATGTATTTGAAGTAAATCCTAATTCACAACCTGATTTAAGCAGCTATACTTATTGTATTCAAAGACAGTTAAAACCAGAAGCTAGAGTTGATATTATCAATCATCTAGAAGAACTTAAGATTACTCCAACCTCTATGATAGATATTAGTGATGGATTGTCTACTGAAATAAATCATTTATCGAACTCATCCGGATTATCTTTTCATATTTATGAAGACAAAATTCCTGTCTCAGAAGAGACAAAAAAGGTTTGTGATGAATTTAAATTAAGTCAATCTGTTGCATACCTAAATGGAGGAGAAGATTATGAACTTCTATTTACAGTTTCAAAGAGACATGAAAAGAAAATAGAGAATTCTGAATATTTAACTGTTATTGGATCGTGTATAAAAAAGAAAGATGATAATTGTATGATAACTAGTCTGGGACAAAAGATTAATATTAATAGTTCTGGCTGGGATTCTTTTAACAAATAGGCTAGCCTAGAGCTACATCCAATGTCATCATAACTATAAAACCTCCTATAAACCCTAAGGTAGCTATATCGGTATATTTATCTTGCTGTGTTTCTGGTATCACTTCTTCAACAACAACGAATATCATAGCCCCAGCAGCAAATGTTAATGCATAAGGCAATAATGGAGTAAAAAATGTTACAGCTAAAGCGCCAATCACACCTGCTATTGGCTCAACAATTGCAGATAATTGTCCATACCAAAAGCTTTTAAATTTACTAACTCCAGATCTTCTTAAAGGCATAGCAACAGCTATTCCTTCTGGAAAATTCTGAATACCAATTCCAAAAGCTAAAACAACAGCTCCAGCAATAGAGGCTTCTGGTATACCCGCTGCTACTCCACCAAATAAAACTCCAACAGCAAGTCCTTCAGGTATATTATGAAGAGTTATAGCTAAAGTTAAAAGTGTTGCTCTTCTCCATGGGGTTTTTATACCCTCCGCTTCTTTAAAATTTATATGAATGTGTGGTAAAACTTTATCAATTGCAAAAATAAATAATGCTCCCAATCCAAATCCAATTGCTGCAGGCATTACTTTAACAAAACCTTCTCCAGCACTCATTTCTATCGCAGGAGATAATAAACTCCAAAAACTAGCAGCCACCATAACTCCACCTGTAAATCCTAACATACCATCTAGTGCCATTCTACTCATTGTTTTAAACAAGAAAACAGTAGATGCTCCCAGAGCTGTAACTCCCCATGTAAACAGAGTAGCATATAAAGCTCCTTGGATAGGATTCAGTCCTGCAAAATATTCAATAATTTGTTCCATATTTGTATATTAGGCAATCAAATTAGCTAGCGAAAATACTTAAAAGCCCTGTAAAATCAAATGATTTCAAAGAATAAATATGATTATATAATTTGTGGAGCTGGTGCATCTGGTTTATTACTCTCATACTCAATAATAAATGATGATTTTTTTAATGATAAAAAAATTCTGATAATTGAAAAAGACAAAAAAATTCAAAATGATAAAACTTTTGGTTTTTGGGAAAGTAAAGAGAGCTTATTAGATGAATTAGTTTTTAAAGAATGGGAGTATGCAGAATTTAAAGATTCTAAATTTCACAATTCTTTTCTTTTAAAGCCCTTTAAGTATAAAATGATAAAATCAAGTAAATTTTATTCTCATATAGGCGAAAAAATTTCAAAGGCTTCAAATTTTACATATTTAAATTCAAATATTAAGAGTATTGATCAAGAAAATAAATTAGTTAAAACAGATAATGGAGAATTTCAATCATCTATTATTTTTTCGAGTATTTATGATGATCAAAAAGTTAAATTTAAAAAATATCCATTACTGAAACAACACTTTATTGGTTGGACAATAGAAACTAAAAATGAATCTTTTGATGATAATAAAATTACATTTATGGATTTTAGTGTTGATCAAAAAAATGAAATTAGATTCATGTATATATTGCCTTTCTCAAAAAATAAGGCACTAGTTGAATACACTCTTTTTTCTAAATCTATAATTAGTGATAATGAGTATGAAAATGAAATACAGAATTATCTAAAAGAAAAAAATATAACTGATTATACCATTTTAGATAAAGAAAAAGGATTGATTCCTATGACTTGTTATCCTTTCTTTCAAAAAAATACAGATAATTATTTTAAAATTGGAACTGCTGGTGGCTGGACTAAACCTAGCACTGGTTACACTGTGAAAAATTCTATAGACAAAATTGATTTAATTATTAATTACTTAAAAAAGGGGAAACCTCTTTCAAAAATTAACTTTAAAAATAGATTTTGGTATTATGATCTAATTTTTTTAGATGTTTTAATTGACTCTAAAGGTGAAGGCTCAAAAGTATTTTCAGATTTATTTAAAAATAATGATCCGATTAAAATTTTTAAATTTCTTGATGAAAAAACATCACTTGGTGAGGAACTATCTATTTTCCTATCTGTTAACATAATAACCTTTGTTAAGTCATTAATGAAAAGAATCTCAAATTTGTCTATTTAAAAGTTTTTCTGAGAATTTATTCAACCCAAGCTTTTTATTATTATCAATTAGCATTTGATTAATTAATTTCTTTGCATTATTTGAATATTCCTGAACTTTATTTTTTAGATAATCTACTGCTCCTGAAGTCTCATAAAACCTTTTGATTGAATCTAATTTTATTGATTCCTCAATATTGTCAGAAAAAAATATACTTTCAAATTCTACTCTTTTATCATTATCTAATTTAGCTTGAGTATATATAAAAAGTAGTGTTTTCTTTTTTTCTAAAATATCTCCTCCAATTTTTTTACCGAATTTAGTTTCATCACCAAAGCAATCTAACAAATCATCTTCAAGTTGAAATGCTATTCCTAGATTTTTACCAACTTCATATAATATATTGATGTTTTTAGTATTTAAATCTGAAACAATGCCTCCAAACATAAATGAACATCCAATTAAAACAGCAGTTTTATTTTCAATCATTTCAAAATAGTCGTCTTCCAATACATCTTTTTTTAACGAAAAGTCCATGTCATTTTGCTGACCTTCACAAACTAACCTTGACGTCTGAGTTAATTGCTTAGATAGAAGTAAATACTTAGAGTCATCATATTTATTTAGGATTTCATAAGAGATTATAAGCATCACATCTCCAGATAAAATCCCAGTATTGTTATCCCATTTAGAGTTTATTGTTTTCTTTCCTCTTCTCATTATTGAATTATCCATTATATCATCATGAGCTAAAGTAAAATTGTGAAAAATTTCAAGGGCTGCAGAGGCAGGAAGTGCATTTGTTATATTTCCAGTAAAAAGGTCTGATACAAATAATGTTATTAAAGGTCTTAATCTTTTACCTCCTGAATCCAATAAGTATTTTACGGGCTCGTAAAGATTTTTTGGATTATCATGATCTATTTCTTTTTTCAGAAATTCCTCAAAATTTTTTATATAATCTGTCATTTCCTATAATTCAAAATAAATATACTATTTAATTTATTGTTAATTTTTTATTAATCATTTGTTTAATTCATCTGTTTAAATTTACTTTGTATTATGAACATACCGTCAGATACTAAATATTCAGATACTGAAATAAAAATCAAAAATGCAGCTAAATGCCTTTTCTTAAAAAAAGGATTTAGTGCTACTAAAACTAGAGAAATTGCAAAAGAGTCTAATATAAATCTTGCTCTATTAAATTATTACTTTACAAGCAAAAGAAAGCTCTTTGAAATTATTATGCTTGAAACATTACATGATTTTTTGAGTAAGATGGTTGAAGTTTATAATGATGAGAAAACAACACTTGAGGAGAAACTTAAATTAACTAGCTCAAAATATATTGACATGATGATTGCTGAGCCCCACCTCCCAACTTTTGTTGTTAATGAATTAAAAAACGACCCTTCCTCCTTTTTAAAAATATTAAAAGGTAAAATGATTATGAAATCTAAACTTGTAGCTCAATACAATGATGGGGTTAAAAAGGGATTATACAAAAAAATAGAGCCAATTCACTTTGTTACAAATATTCTAAGCTTAATTGTTTTTCCTTTTATAAGTAGTCCCATTATAATTAAAATGCAAAAATTAGGAAAAAATGATTTTATCGAAATGATGAATAAAAGAAAAAAATTAATTCCTAAATGGATAATTCAAATGATAAAAAAATGAAAAAGATATTATTGTTTATTGTATTCACAAGTTATGGTTTTTCACAAGGCGAAATAACTAGCCTAAGCTTAGATGATGCTATTGAATATGGAATTGAAAACAACAGAAGATTAATGAATGCTGAAAGAGAAATAAAGATGGCTTATAAAGAAAGATGGAAAACTATTGCAATAGGATTGCCGAATGTCACTCTAGATCTTAACTATCTTAACTATCTTGAACTTCCAACTTCCTTAATTCCTGCCGAATTTTTTGGAGGTCAAAAAGGTGAGTTTTCTGAAATACAATTTGGTACTGAACAATCTGCTATTGGATCGGTTAGAATGGAACAACTTCTGTTTGATGGGTCTTGGCTAGTTGGTTTAGAGTATAGTAAAATATACTTGGCAGCTTCTGAGAATTTTTATGAAAAAACTTTACTTGAAGTCAGAGAATCCATAGTTAAACTTTATAGTCTTGTCTCGATTCTTAATGAAGGTATCATTTTATTGGAAAATAATCTTGAAAACTTTAGAAAGGATCTTTTTGAAGTTACAGAGTTGTATAAAAATGGATTTGAAGAGGTTGAAAATGTAGAGCAAATAAAAATAACATTAGCTCAAGCTGAGCTCTCATTACTTCAGGCAAAGAAAACAAAAGATAACCAACTTAACCTATTAAAGTTAGTTCTTGGAATTAGTATTGAAGATGAAATACTATTGTCAACATCGATTGATGACTTTATTGCAGAAAATATTATTTTTTCAAACTCTTTTGAAGATTTTAATACAAGTAAAAACATAGATGTCAAGATTTCTCAAAATATTTTTGACACAAAAAGAATTGAATATAAACTTGAGAAATCAAAACAACTTCCTAAAGTTTCAGGATTCCTCAGCGGAACATATACAGGCTATAATAATGAATTTGATTTCACAAATAAAACTCAAAACTGGTTTGGATCTTCTGTCCTAGGTGTCAATTTGGAGATCCCTATTTTTAATGCTTTTAAACTAAATGTATCATCACAAAAAGCTAAAATTGCAATGAATCAAGCAATGACAAATCTAGAAGATCAAGAAGAAAAAACTCAAGCTGAAGTTCAACAAAAGTTAAATGATTATCAGTTAGCAATTCAAACTTTAAATGTTAGTGAACAAAATATGAATCTAGCTATGTCAATTGAAGAGAAAAATTCAATTAAGTTTTTTGAAGGAATTGCATCTTCTTTTGAGTTAAGACAAGCTCAGCTTCAATTACTTGACTCTCAACAAAAATATTTGAATTCTGTTTTACAATTAATATCAATAAAGACAGAATTAGAAACTCTATATAACAATACAAATTAATTATGAAGAAATTTTATATATCAATACTCACTCTAATAATAATAAGCTGTAACTCATCGGGAAGCTTAAACATTAACTCTTTAATTGAAAACGGAGATTTAGAAGAGCTCATAAAAAGAAAAAAGGAATATGTGGATACTATGAATAATATGCAAATTGAGCTGAATGAAATTAATGATGGAATTTCTTTTTTAGATGAAAATGAAAAGCTCACGCTTGTTTCAAATTATGAAATCAAAGAACAAGTATTTAATAGTTACATAGAGGCACAAGCAAATCTTAAAACTAGAAAAAATGTTTTAATACTTCCTGAGTTTCAAGGTACATTAGAACAGATTTTTGTGGATGAAGGTCAGAATGTACAGAAAGGGAAACTACTAGCAGAAATCAATGATTCAGGCCTAAAGGAGCAGCTTGAACAATTAACTATTCAGGCAAACTTTGCAAAAGAAAATTTTGAAAGAACAGAAAGACTTTGGAATAATAATATAGGTTCTGAAATACAATTTCTAAAAAGTAAAACTGATTTTGAATCTAGTCAAAAAATGGTAGAACAAATGAAAGACAGACTTGCTAAGACTAAAATTTATGCTCCCTTCGACGGAGAGGTAGATGAAATTATTTCAAATCAAGGATCAAATTTAATTCCAGGTGTTTCTCAAATTCTAAGATTAGTTAATCTTGATAAAATATATGCTGAGGCATTTGTTTCAGAAAAATACATTTCATTTATAGATGAAGGAACTGAAGCAATAGTTCATGTTCCACTTCTTGGAAAAGAAATTAATTCGAAAATTATACAAACAGGAAATTTTATAAATCCAAGTAATAGAACCTTTAGAATTGAAGTTCCTGTCGAAAATATTGATAACAAAATCAAACAGAATTTAGATGCAAAAATTAAAATAAACATCTATTCGAAGAAAGATGCTGTTGTAATTCCGCTAAGAATTGTGAGAGAGGATGCTTCTGGCAAAAAATTTGTTTACGTAATGAACAAAGACATCAAAGAAGGAGTCTACATTACAGTCAAAACTTTTATTTCACTAGGAAATAAAAATAATACTGATGTTGAAATCATTGAAGGTCTAAAAATTGGAGATATGCTTGTTTTAGAAGGAGCTAGTATTGTTGAAGATTCTCAAAGAGTAAAACTTATAAATTAAAATGGATAAAAAGAATAAAGAATTTTTTCTGTCAAGTTGGGCAATAAATAATAAGACTATTATTTATGTTCTTATGATAATATTTCTTGTTTCAGGAATTACTGCATATAAAATAATGCCTAGAGAACTTTTTCCTGAAATAAACTCATCAAATATTTTTGTAACAACAATTTTCCCAGGAAATAATGCTGAGGAAATGGAAAAACTAATTACTGATCCTCTTGAACAGGAAATAAAAGGTGTTATTGGTTTAATTGAAATTGAATCTACATCCAGTGAAGGAATTTCAATTATTAATATCGAGTTTGATGATGAAATTCCAACAGCACTTGCTAGGCAGAGAGTAAAAGATTTAGTTGATAATGTCACTGTGGGAGATGACTGGCCAACATTTAATAATGCTAAGGTAGATCCTAATATTTTTGAGTTTGATATTGCAGAAAGATTTCCAGTTTTAAATATTAGTCTTGTTGGAGATTATAAAGTTGAGGAACTCAAAGAATATGCTGAATATTTAGATACCAGGATTGAAAGACTCCCCGAAGTAAAAACAGTAGAAATTCGTGGTATTCAAGACTTTGAAGTTGAAGTTGCTATAGACCCCTATATGATGAAAGCAACAAAAACAAGCTTTAGTAATGTTATTAATGCTATTGCTCAAGAAAATGTTACTATTTCCGCAGGAAGTCTAATTTCAGATGGTCAAAGAAGAAATGTAAAAATAATAGGAGAGGTGTCAAATCCAACTGAGTTAAACAGAATTATTGTTAAACGCGACAATGGGCCTGTATATCTTGAAGATGTTGCTTCTGTATCGTTTAAAGAAAAAGAAATTACATCCTACACAAGGTCTTTTGACAAAAAAACAGTTATGCTTGAAGTAGTGAAAAGAGGAGGTGAAAATGCAATATTTGCTTCAAACTCAATTCAAGAAATAATACAGGAAGCTCAAGAAAAATTTTTACCTGCAAACCTTGATGTTGTAGTGCAAAATGATCAATCTGAGTATACTATTAATTCAGTAAATGACTTAATGAATAATCTGATCTTTGGTATAATTTTAGTTGTAACTGTTTTAACTTTTTTTCTTGGACTGAGAAATGCATTATTTGTTGGATTTGCTATCCCAATGTCAATGTTTATGTCCTTAGTTATCTTATCTGCCTTTGGATTTACACTTAATAGAATGGTGTTGTTTGGATTAGTTATGGGGCTTGGCCTGCTAGTGGATAATGGAATTGTTGTTGTTGAAAATATTTATAGACTAATGTCAAAAGAAGGTCTTCCCAGAATTCAGGCTGCTAAACTTGGAATTGGAGAAGTTGCTCTTCCTATAATTGTCTCAACTGCTACTACAATTGCTGCATTTATTCCTTTAGGAACATGGCCAGGAACTCTTGGAGAATTTATGATATATTTTCCAATTACATTATCAGCAATTTTAGGTTCTTCACTTATAGTAGCAATATTTTTTAACTCAATGCTAGTTTCAAGTTTTATGGACCTAAGTGAAAGAGAAATAAGCAGAAAAAACTTAATGAGGATGACATATGTTTTAGGAGGTTTTGCTATTATTTTTGTTTTATTTAATGATACGAGGGCTATAGGATCACTCTTAGCTTTTATATGTTTTCTGTTTTGGTCTTACAAATACTTTGTTAAAAATCAAGCCATTAGATTTCAAAATACTTTTTTGGTTAGACTTGAAAATACTTATAATGACTTTTTGTCTTTTGCTTTATCAGGAATCAGACCGTTTTTATTTTTAGCCGGTACAATTGCTCTATTTGTCATCTCAATTGTGCTTATGGGTATCTTTCCTCCAAAAATTGAGTTTTTTCCTGACAATGAACCACAGCAAATACTTGTTTATATAGAATATCCTGAAGGCACTGATATTGAAAAGACCAATGAGACTTCTAAACAAATTGAATCTGAGATCTATAAAGTTGCAAATAACTCAAAGTATTTTGACGGAGATTATAATTTTTTAGTTGAGTCTGCAATTTCTCAAGTTGGAGAAGGTGCTGGTAATCCTGAGACTGATGCCGGGGGAACTGGAGAAATACCTCATAAAGCTCTTATAACAATGACAATGAGAGAATTTAAATACAGAAGGGGAATGTCTAGTGAAGAACTAAGAAAAGAAATACAATTAGAACTTATTGGTAGATTTCCTGGAATTGCTATTTCTGTTGAAAAAGATTCTCAAGGGCCTCCAGGCGGGTATCCTGTAAATATTGAAATCTATGGCGATGATTATGAGAAATTAATTGAAACTGCAATCTCAATGAAAAACTACCTTAATAAAGAAAACATTGAAGGTATTGAGCAACTTAAAATTGATGTAAGTAGAAGTAAACCTGGTTTAGAATTTAGAGTCGATAGAGAAAAAGCTGGTGAATTAGGTATTCCTACTGGGCTTGTCGGGCAGACAATTAGAAATTCTATAATTGGTTCTAAAGCTGGAGTCTATAAATTAAAAGGTGAAGATTATCAAATCAATGTAAGGCTTGATGAAGAGTATAAAAATAATATTAATACTATCATTAATCAAAATATAGTTTTTAGAGATCAGTCTACCGGAAAAACAAAAGAGGTTCCAATTGCATCAGTAGTCGACGAAAGAAACATAACCTCATTTAGTGCAATCAAGCATATTGATCTTCAAAGGGTTGTAACGCTTTATTCTTCAATATTAGCTGGTTCAAATGCAAATGAAATAGTAAATACTGCTGAAATTTCTCTCTCTGGCTTTCAAACCCCGCAAGGTGTAGATTTTAAATTTACAGGTGAAATAAAACAACAAGCTGAGAATCAATCATTCTTATCTGGAGCTCTTTTGACCGGAATTGCATTAATTGTTCTAATACTTGTTTTTCAGTTTAATTCAATCTCTAAACCATTTATAGTTCTTGCTTCAATTATTCTAAGTTTTACAGGTGTATTTCTTGGAATAATAGTTTTTAATTTAACTTTTAGCATACTGATGACAATGCTTGGAATAATTTCTTTAACAGGAATAATTGTAAACAATGCCGTTGTTCTTTTAGATTACACTCAATTGCTCTTTGATAGAAAAAAAATAGATTTAAAACTTTCAAAAGAGGATTTAATAGACAAGAATATAGCATTAGATCTTGTTAAAACTGCGGGAAAAGCTAGACTTAAACCGGTTCTTTTAACAGCAATCACAACAATATTTGGATTAATACCATTAGCTGTAGGATTAAATATTGATTTCTTTACTCTTTTTGCTGATTGGAATCCAAATATTTATTTAGGGGGTGATAATGTTATCTTTTGGGGGCCTCTTGCATGGACAGTTATTTTTGGAATTACATTTGCAACATTCTTAACATTAATAATTGTGCCTTCTATGTACTACATAATACATCTTGGCAGAATCAAACTAAAAAATATCTAGTTATATTTACAAATTAATAAGATGAATAGAACTAATAATTGCGGAGAATTATCAAAAGCTAATTTAAACCAAACTGTCAAGCTTTCTGGTTGGGTAAACAAAATACGAGAAAAAGGCTTTATAATTTGGATTGATTTAAGGGACAGGTATGGTGTAACCCAATTAGTGTTTGATAAAGAAAGGTCAAGCGAAGAAATTTTTTCCGCTGCATCAGGGCTTGGTAGGGAATTTGTTGTTGAAATCGAAGGTAGTGTTATAGAAAGAAAAAATGCTAATGAAAAAATTAAGACTGGCGAAATAGAAATTCTTGTATCTAGTCTAACTATTCTAAATAAATCTTTAACACCTCCCTTTACAATTGAGAACGAATCAGATGGAGGCGAGGAATTAAGAATGAAATATAGGTATCTTGATATTAGAAGAGAACCTGTAAAAGAAAATTTGATCTTTAGACATGAATTATCTCTTGAAGTAAGAAATTACCTTTCGGAAAATAGTTTTATTGATATTGAAACTCCTTATTTGATTAAATCAACACCTGAAGGGGCAAGAGACTTTATAGTTCCTAGTAGGCTTAATCCAGATCATTATTACGCTTTACCTCAATCACCTCAAATTTTCAAACAATTATTAATGGTTGGTGGAATTGATAAATACTATCAAATTGTTAAATGTTTTAGAGATGAGGACTTAAGAGCTGATAGACAGCCTGAATTTACTCAAATTGACTGTGAAATGTCTTTTGTTAATCAAGAAGATATTTTTCAACAGTTTGAAGGATTAATGTCAAGATTATTTTCAAAATTCTTAAATAAGACTGATATCAGTTTTGAAAGAATGACATATAAATTTGCTATTGAAAATTATGGTATTGACAAACCAGATTTAAGATATGGGTTAAAGATTAAAGAAATATCCAATGAAGTTAAAGGTAAAGGGTTTCAAATTTTTGATAATAATGATTTCACATCTTGTATTCTAATTGAAAATAAATCTGAAATAACTAGAAAAGAAATAGATAATATAACTGATTGGGTTAAAAGACCTCAAATTGGTGCTACAGGGCTTTTATGGATTAAACACAATACCGACTCATCTATTAAATCATCTTTTGATAAATTTTTTAGTGAATCGGATTTGAAATATATCTTAGATAAAGTATCATCAAAACCAGGGGATATTATATTTATTATGTCAGGTGATAAAAAAAATACACTTGAACAAATGGGTTCATTGAGAGTTGAGTTAGCTAAAAGATTTGATCTTGTTGATCATAATAAAATGTGCCCACTTTGGGTAACAGATTTTCCTCTTTTTGAATGGGATGAAGATGAAAAAAGATTCTTTTCGATGCATCATCCTTTTACCTCTCCAAAACAAGAATTTCTTGATTTACTTGAATCCGATCCCTTAAAGGTTATTGCTAACGCATATGACCTAGTACTAAATGGAAATGAAATAGGTGGGGGTTCGATTAGGATACATGATTTTGATACTCAGATGAAGATTTTTGAGTTACTTGGTATGGACAAACAAGAGTATACAAGTCAATTTGGATTTTTAATTGAAGCTCTTAAATATGGAGCTCCTCCTCATGGTGGTATTGCTTTTGGTTTAGATAGGCTTGCTGCTGTATTAAAGGGCAAAGATGTAATAAGAGACTTTATTGCCTTTCCAAAGAATAATAGCGGTAAAGATCTTATGATTGATGCCCCATCTAAACTAACTAAGGAACAATTAAAGGATCTATCAAATTAACTGATTTGAAAATTTTAATTAAAATACTTTCTTACCTAGTCTTTATAGGGATTTTTTTTGGAATTTTCTCAAAAGAAATAATTGGTGATAAAATTGGTGATATAATTATAGGGGTTTCTGTACTAGTAGGAGCATTGATTTTTATGCCATTGTTTTTAGCTTACAGATGGAAGGGGAAAAAATTAAAAGACTATACGCTTAGTGAAGAGAATTTGAAAAAAATGAAAGAAAATTCTAGAAATACTAATCTCTAATTTTCTTAAAAAAGCTATCTAAAAGTTCTTTAGATTCATTTTCCATAACTCCCTTAATGATGTTTACTTTTCTATCTGTTTCTAAAGAGTGTTTTGAAAAACCTCTTTTTTTATCCGAAGCTGCATATACGATTGTCTTAATTTTTGACCAATAAATTGCTCCATAACACATTAAACAGGGCTCTAAAGTTGTATACAATATACACGTATCAAGATTTTTACTGTTTAAGAAATTTTGTGCAGATGTAATTGCTATCAATTCTGCATGAGCTGTTGAATCATTTAAAAGTTCAACCATGTTTGACGATCTAGAGATTATTTCATTTTCATTAACTATTACACATCCAACAGGTACCTCATTCTTAAAGAAAGCATAATTAGCTTCTTCAAATGCTTTTTTCATAAAGTGAATATGATCTTTATTCATTTTGCTAAATTACAAAATAGCTGCATTTCAAATACCGAATGTATATCTTTGTATATTGAAATAAATTTTTCAAAAAAATTTAATGGAAAGTTCCAAAAAGCTTTTTCTTCTTGATGCATATGCTCTGATTTACAGAGGATATTATGCGTTTATAAAAAATCCTAGAATTAATTCAAAAGGTACAGATACGTCTGCAATATTAGGGTTTATGAATTCATTGTTAGAGATTATACGAACTCAAAATCCGGATTATCTAGCTGTTGCATTTGACAAGGGTGGTTCAATTACTCGATCTGAAATGTTTACTGAATATAAAAGTAATAGAGACAAGACTCCTGAGCCAATAATTGTTGCAATTCCATATATTAAAGACATTCTAACTGCGATGAAAATTCCAATTTTAGAAAAGGAGGGCTATGAAGCAGATGATGTGATAGGGACAGTTGCCAAAGATGCTGAAAACAATAATTTTAAAGTGTTTATGGTCACTCCAGATAAAGATTTTGCTCAGTTAGTTTCTGATAATATCTTTTTATGTAAACCTGCTAGAATGGGTAATAGTATGGAAATATGGGGGGTTAATGAGGTCAAAGATAAATTTGAAATTGATGATCCTGAACAAGTTATTGATTACTTAGGGATGATGGGAGACTCCGTTGATAATATTCCTGGTTTACCAGGAGTTGGAGATAAAACCGCAAAAAAATTCATTAAACAATATGGAAGTTTAGAAAATTTACTTCAAAATTCACATGAAATTACAGGAAAACTTGGAGAAAAAATTTCTAATAATAAAGATTTAGGTGTTTTATCAAAAAAATTAGCTAGAATAATTCTTGACGTTCCAATAGAATATAATCTTGATGAATTTGAATTATCAAAACCTGACAATGAGGGTGTTTTCAAAGTTTTTGATGAACTAGAATTTAGAAGAATAAAAGAAACATTTTTTAAAATTTTTGGCATTGATAAATCTAAAAAAAATGACTCTAGTCAAGAATATATTCAAGGCGATTTATTTGGAGATAGTATTGTAAATGAAACCAAATTAAATCTTAATAAAACTGAATCTTACTATCAAAGAATAGACTCTAGTGATGAGCTAGAATATCTCACAAATAAGTTGCTGAAACAAAAAATAGTTGCTTTTGACACTGAGACAGAAGGTTTAAATTCCTTAGAAACAGAAATTGTTGGCATCTCGTTTTCTTGGGCCAGCGACAAAGGGTTCTATGTCCCTATTAAAAAAGATAAATCTATTCAATTAGAATATTTTAATATTTTGAAACCTTTCTTCAATAATAAAGATATTATTAAGGTTGGGCATAATATTAAGTTTGACATTAAAGTTTTATATAAATATGATGTTGTTGTTTCAGAACCTTTATATGATACTATGGTTGCGCATTACCTCATAAATCCTGACATGAGACATAATCTAGATACTCTTTCAGAATCTTATCTAAATTATACCCCTATTTCTATTGAATCCTTAATTGGTAAAAAAGGTAAAAATCAAAAATCAATGAGAGATATACCCGTAAAGCAAGTAACTAACTATGCTTCAGAAGATGCAGACCTTTCACTTCAGTTAAAACATGTTTTTGATAAAGAACTAGAATCAAATGGAGTTAAAGCTGTTTTTTATGATATTGAAACTCCTATTATAAATGTTCTTTCTGATATGGAAAAAGAAGGGATTAATATAGACAGTTCATATTTAAATCAATTAGAACAAGAATTCGAAAAGGATCTAAACAAACTAAAGGAAGAAATTTATAATCAATCTGGTGAAGAATTTAATCTTAATTCACCTAAACAACTTGGTGATATATTATTTGATAAACTTAAACTTGTATCAAAACCTAAAAAGACTAAAACAGGACAATACTCTACTTCAGAGGAAGTCTTATCTAGTTTAGCAAATGATCATGAAATTATTAGAAGTATTTTAGAGTGGAGATCTTTAGATAAACTTCAAAATACATATGTTAGATCCTTGCCAAATGAGGTAAGTAATAGAACAAATAAAATTCATACAAAATTCAATCAAACAGTAACTACAACTGGGCGTTTAAGCAGTAATAATCCTAATCTTCAAAATATACCTATAAGAACAAAGAATGGTCAAAAAATTAGAAAAGCATTCATTCCTAGAAATAATAATTTTGAACTTATGGCTGCAGATTACTCTCAAATTGAACTAAGGGTAATAGCCTCAATGAGTAAAGATCCTAATATGATTGATGCCTTTATTAAGAATCAGGATATACATACTATTACTGCATCAAAAATTTATAATATTAATCCTGCTGAAGTAACTAGAGAGCAAAGAGGTAATGCAAAGACGGTTAACTTTGGAATTATTTATGGAGTCTCTGCTTTTGGACTTAGTCAACAGACAAATCTTTCAAGATCAGAATCTAAAGTGATGATAGATAATTATTTTGAAAATTACCCTGGTTTGAAAACATATATGTCTAGTCAGATTGATTTTGCAAGAAATAAAGGGTATGTCGAAACAATAATGGGAAGAAGAAGGTATCTTCAAAATATTAATTCTCAAAATAACATGATAAGGAGTGGTGCAGAGCGAAATGCCATTAATGCTCCTATTCAAGGGAGTGCGGCAGACATCATTAAGATTGCGATGATTAGAATACATAATGAATTCAAAAAACAATCTTTAAAGTCAAAAATGCTACTCCAAGTTCATGATGAACTTGTTTTTGATGTCAGAAATCAAGAAAAAGAATTAGTCAAAGAGATTGTGAAAAACACTATGGAATCAGCAGTTAAGCTAGATGTTCCACTAAAAGTTGATATAGAATTTGGAAAAAACTGGTTAGAAGCACATTAATTAAAAAAAAGTTTTTTTAAAAATTTTTATAATTGTACATTTGCACGCTTAGATTTAATCTATATGACTAAAACAAGTTATAAAACTATATCAGCTAATAGTAAGACAGTAAACAAGGAATGGGTTCTTGTTGATGCTGCTGAACTACCCTTAGGTAGAACTGCATCAATTGTAGCTACTCTTCTAAGAGGAAAACATAAAACTAATTTTACACCTCATGTTGATTGTGGTGATAATGTTATAGTTATAAATGCACAAAAGATTGAATTATCAGGTGATAAGTGGAATCAAAAGCAGTATATAAGTCACACAGGTTATCCCGGGGGTCAAAGAATCGTAACTGCTGATAAACTCCATAAAAAAAATAATATTAAACTTGTTGAGAAAGCTGTTAAAGGAATGCTTCCAAAAAACAAGTTAGGTGCTGATTTATATAGAAACTTAAAAGTTTTTCCTGGATCTGAACATAACCATGAAGCACAAAAACCAAAACTAATTGATGTTAATAGTAAAATATAATGGAAGTAATTCATAAAATAGGAAGAAGAAAAACATCTGTTGCTAGAGTTTACATGTCAAAAGGAAAAGGAAGTATTACAGTAAACAAAAAATCATATTCTGATTTTTTTGACACAGCAATTTTACAATACAAAATCCAACAACCATTTAGTCTTACTGAAACTAAGGATAAATTTGATCTTTTAGTAACTGTTAAAGGTGGAGGTATAAATGGACAAGCTGAAGCAATTAGGCTAGCTATTTCAAGAGCTCTAGTTGAATTCAATGAGGAGTTCAAGCCTGTTCTTAAATCTGAAGGATTAATGACTAGAGATCCAAGGATGGTTGAAAGAAAGAAATTTGGACAAAAGAAAGCAAGAAAGAAATTCCAGTTCTCAAAAAGATAAAAATATGGCAAAGACAGACGTTAAAGAATTATTGGATGCTGGTGTTCACTTTGGACACTTAACAAGAAAGTGGAATCCAAATATGGCTCCATATATTTATATGGAAAGAAATGGGATTCATATAATTAATTTATACAAAACTGCTGCGAAGCTTGAAGAGACTGTAAATGCAATCAAAAAGATTGTATTATCAGGAAGGAAAATTCTTTTTGTTGCTACAAAAAAACAAGCTAAAGATATTGTAGCTCGAAAAGCTGACTCTGTAAACATGCCATACATTACAGAAAGATGGCCGGGGGGAATGCTTACAAATTTTGTTACAATAAGAAAGGCTGTAAAAAAGATGAATGCTATTGATAGAATGAAGGCTGACGGTACATTTGAAACTTTGTCAAAAAAAGAAAAACTTCAAGTAGATAGACAGAGAGCCAAACTAGAAAAAAATCTAGGTTCTATATCTGAAATGACAAGACTGCCTGGGGCAATTTTTGTTGTTGACACCCTTAATGAAAAAATTTCAGTTCAAGAAGCCCAAAAGCTAAATATACCAATATTTGCTATGGTCGACACCAACTCTGATCCAAATGAAATTGACTTTATAATTCCTTCTAATGATGATGCTTCAAAATCAATTGAAAAAATATTAGATATTGTGTGTAATGGAATACAAGAATCTCTTGAAGAAAGAAAAAAAGAAAAAGAGATTGCTGAACAAAAAAAGTTAGAAGAAGCTGTAGCATCTGAAGATGCAAAAGGTTCTGACTCTGAATAATAATCATTTAAATTTTACCAAATTGAAAATAACTGCATCTGATGTAAATAAGTTAAGAAAATCCACAGGAGCCGGAATGATGGATTGTAAAAAAGCACTTGAAGAATCCAATGGAGATTTTGATATAGCTATTGAAGTTCTTAGAAAAAAAGGTCAAAAAGTTGCTGCAAATAGAGCAGACAGAGATTCTTCTGAAGGTGTTGTCCTTGCTAAAGTAAATACAGATAATACCTCTGGAATCATTATTTCACTAAACTGTGAAACTGACTTTGTTGCCAAAAATGATGATTATGTTCAGTTAGCTCAAAAAATGGCTGATCATGCACTAAATTTCTCTGATAAAGAATCGTTTTTAGATTCAGATTTTGATGGTATGAAGGTTTCTGAAAAGCTTTTAGAACAGACTGGTGTTATTGGAGAGAAAATTGAGATTGGATCTTTTGAATATATATCTGCAAATTTCGTAGGCTCTTACATACACGCTGGAAATAAAATTGCCTCAATAGTTGGACTATCTGAAAATTTTGACAATGCACAAGATGTAGGTAAAGACTTATCAATGCAAATAGCTGCGATGAATCCTGTTGCAATTGATGAAACTGGAGTTAGTCAAGATGTTATTGAAAAAGAAATTGAAATTGCTAAAGATCAGTTAAGGCAAGAAGGTAAGCCAGAAGAAATGCTTGAAAATATTGCTAAAGGAAAACTTAAAAAGTTTTTTAAAGAAAACACTTTAGTAAATCAACAATTTATTAAGGATAGCAAGCTGAGTATTTCACAATACTTAAAGTCACATTCAGATTCTGCTAAAGTGACAGGTTTCTCTAGAGTAGGTCTTGTTTAATTTTCTAGAAAGGTAAATCATCCTCTGTTAAATCATCTGCAGGTGAAGATGAATCTGGTTCCATTGGCAAATCAGCAGGCGCTGAGTCCATAACCTGATCATCTAATGACTCTATTCTCCACCCTTGAATAGAATTAAAATACTTTACTCCTTGATCTGGACTTTCCCATTCTCTACCCCTTATGTTTATTCCAACTCTAACTGTTTGCCCAAGACTATAATTATCTAATAATTCACAATTGTTTTGAACAAATTCAATCAGTATATGTTGAGGATATTGTTCTTCTGTTGTAACAACTAATTCTCTTTTTCGAAAGCCATTATCTCCAAATGTTTTAACCTCTCCAATAAGTTTAATTTTACCTAATATTTCCATTATATATAAGATTTAATTTTTTTCATAATCTCAATGAATTCATCTTGTGTTAAATTAATTTTTGATTCAAAAGACATATCATTCATTTTATTAATTGGAATTAAATGAACGTGAACATGCGGAACTTCAAGTCCAATTATGCTTACTCCAACTCTTTTACAAACTACAGCTTTTTTTATTGCGTGAGCAACTTTTTTTGAAAAAATCATCAATCCTGAAAGAGTCTCATCATCTAAATCGAATATCTCATTAATCTCTTTTTTTGGAATACACAAAGTATGTCCTAAAGCATTGGGATTTATATCAAGAAAAGCAAGATAATTATCATCTTCATAAATCTTAAATGATGGTATTTCCCCAGATATTATTTTTGTAAAAATTGATGCCATTACCTAGAAATTTCTAGAATTTCAAATTTAACATTTCCATTTGGTATTTCAATTTCTGCTATATCTCCAAGCTTTTTACCAAGAAGGCCTTTCCCAATTGGAGAATCAACTGATATTTTTCCTTGAGCTAAATTAGCCTCACTTTGAGCTACAAGCATATACTCCATTGTTGCAGAATTAATAAGATTTTTAATTTTTACCTTAGAATGAACTAAAACTTTAGAAGAATCTAATTTAGACTCATCAATAATTCTTGCATTAGAAAGTATTTCTTCAAGTTTTGATATCTCCATCTCAAGCATTCCCTGTGCCTCTTTTGCGGCATCATATTCTGCATTTTCGCTTAAATCACCCTTATCTCTTGCTTCACCAATTGCTTGGGATGCACGAGGTCTTTCAACATCCTTAAGATGATCTAGTTTTTCTCTAAGCTCTTTTAAGCCTTTTTCGGTATAGTATGAAATCTTTTCCATGTTCAATGCAAAAATCCCCTAGTTAGAGGGGATATGTACCTCTAATTTACAAAATATTTTATTTAAAACTTAATATCTATTCCTACTAAAAGATTTATACCAGATTGAGGGTAGTAATATGTACCCTCATATGTTTTTACACTTTCAACATCTGGAAGATCATATGTATAATATCCACCATAGCTTGTATATTTTACATCAAAAATATTATTAACTAATACTTTAATTTTTAATTCATTTACAAAGTTTGGAATTGAGATTTCATGAGTAAAATTTATATCATTGATGAAAAATGAATCTAATTTAGAAATAGGTGAATTGATTTGAGCAAAAAATTGTTCACTTATGTAATTAGATCTTAAAGAAAGTAAAGTGTTATCATTTGTATA
>JABGTW010000028.1 GCA_018646865.1 Cryomorphaceae bacterium
ATGGAAAAAATTTGATAATATCAATGAAACTATAACAGTCAAAAATAATGACGAAACAACTGTTGAGCTATTATATTCAGTTCATGGACCTGTAACATTCATTGATAGAAATAGAAAAAAGGCATATGCAGTTAAAAATGGTTGGTCTGAAATTGGTGGGTCACCTTATCTAGCATCTCTAAGAATGGATCAAGCTAAAGATTGGAATGAATTCAGAGATGCATGTACTTATTTCAACATACCAGGTGAAAATATGGTTTGGGCTGATAAATATGGAGACATAGGATGGCAAGCTGTTGGAATTGCTCCAATTAGAAAAACTCACAGTGGATTAGTTCCGGTAAATGGTAATGGAAAATTTGACTGGGAAGGATATTTACCAATAATTGAAAAACCTAATTCATTTAATCCAGAAAATGGATATTTGTCAACTGCAAATCAAAATGTTACACCTGATACCTATAATAGATGGGATGCTGTAGGTTATGATTGGGCAGATCCTTACAGAGGAAACAGAATTAAAAGTGTTATTGAGAGTAAAGAGAAGTTTAATATGGAGGAGATGATTGATCTCCAAGTTGATTACTATTCTATTCCTTCAGAAGAAATTATTAGACTTGCCTCTGGAAATATATCAAATCATCAAAATTATTTTGAAAAACTTGAAAAATGGAATAATATATTGGATAAAGATTCAGTTGAGGCAGGGATTTATATAGAATGGCAAACTCAAATATATGTTGAGTTTATAAATAGTTTTGTGCCAGAATCTGTTAAGGAATATCTTGACATTCAGATTTTTAGAATAATAGAAACTATCTCTAAAATGAGTGATTCTAATAGAGCTAAATTCTTAGATAAAACATTTAATGCTTCGATAGATAATTTAAAAGATAGATACGGAGAAGATTCTGAAAATTGGATTTATGGTCAGCAAGATTACAAGCATGTCAAAATATACCATCCATTAGAAAACGTAGTAAACGATTCAATAAGGAGTTTAGTTGAACTTAAAACTTACCCTAGAGGTGGAGATGGTTTTACTCCAGGCTCTACCTCAAGCAATCTTAATCAAAGATCTGGAGGAAGCTTTAGAGTAGTTATAAACACAAAGGATTGGGATAATAGTTTTGCAACAAATTCTCCTGGACAATCAGGTAATCCAAATAGTAAATTTTATAAAAATTTATATGAAGATTGGACTAATGATAAATTTTTTCCACTTTTATTCTCAAAAAGTAAAGTTCTAATGAATCTTAGCTCTAGAAAAGTTTATAGACCTATTAACTAATTAGAATAAATTTTTACTGTCAGTTCTCCATCATTTCCTATAAAGGCTCTATACATTCCTGCAGTATTAAACTCCATCGATACATTTCCGTTTTTATCAAGTCCTATTACACCTCCATCACCTCCAGTTTTCATCACTTTTTCTAATGATTTTTTAGATGCTTCAGTTATACTTTTATCATCATACATTATTTGAGCAGCTATATCATATGCCACAACATTTCTAATAAAATGTTCTCCCCATCCTGTAGCAGAAATTCCACAACAATCGTTATTAGCATATGTTCCTGCTCCAATAATTGGAGCATCCCCTATTCTACCCCACTTTTTATTAGTAGTACCACCAGTTGAAGTTCCTGATGATATATTTCCATTTTTATCAATTGCTACACAACCAACTGTTCCATATTTATAGTCATTAATAAAGGGGTCCACATAAGTTAGCTTGTCATTCTCTTTTGCTCTTCTAACTGAATTTAATCTTCTTTCAGTTATAAAATATGAATTAGGCATAGTGTCTAATCCAATTTTGATTGCAAATTCATCTGCACCTTTAGAGGAAAGAAGAACATGTGGAGAATCATTCATAACTGAAATAGCTGCTGAAATAGGATTTTTTATATACTTAGATCCAGCTATTGCACCTGCATTAAGATTAGCACCTTCCATAAATGAAGCATCTAAACTAACCGTTTCATCATTGGTTAAAACAGCACCAACTCCAGCATTAAATAATGGCGAATTCTCCATGATTTTTATAGTTTCTTCAACAGCTAATTGACTGGATCCTCCTTCTTGCAATATTTGATATCCAGTTGAAATAGCTTCTTCCAACTTTTCTAAATATGCAGATTCTAATTCTGGAGTCATATTTTCTTTAAGAATTGTACCTGCACCACCATGAATTACAATTGCAATATTATTATTCCCAGAATTAGATTGACATGAATAAATAAGCATTAAGCTTACAAAGATTATTAATATTCTCATCTAGTATAGTTTAACTTAAAATATACTTATATTAAATTAAAAACTAATTCAATATGAAACATTTTCTTCTAATTATTTCAATAATATCTTTCTTAAGTGGTAACTCTCAAATTAATAATATAGCTGAAAAATTAGGTTATGATAAGGATGCTAAACTTTTAATTATTCATGGTGATGATATTGGAGTTTCTCATTCAGTAAATATTGCATCATTTGAAGGTTTTAAAAACGATGCAATCACGTCTGGAAGTATTATGATTCCTTCTCCATGGGTAAAAGAAGTTGCTGAATTTCACAAAGATAATCCAACTTACGATTTAGGCCTTCACCTTACATTAACAGCAGAGTGGAAAAATTATAAATGGAATGGTGTAATGTCATCTAACGAAATAAGTTCTTTATTAAATGAAGAAAATGAATTTTATGACAATACAATGGATGTTGCTTTGAATGCTGACCCAGAAGAGGTAAGAAAAGAAATTCAGGCTCAAATTGATTATTCAAAATTAATAGGTTTAAATCCAACTCATATCGACACACATATGGGATCCTTGGCTGTAAATAATGATTTATGGAAGGTCTACATTGAAGTTGGGCATAAAAATAAACTAGTTTCTATGGTAACAAAAACAAGAAGTCTTAATTTATTTGACGAAGGTTTTCCAATGCCGGAATACATTGTTCCTGTAAATGATATTTATATGTTGTATCCAGGAGCAGACAGGGAATTCTTAGAGGCAGCTGTAGGTGAAAATATTGCAAATACATTAATGGTGAATGATATTTATAAATATGATGATTGGTATAAATTATATTCATCCAAAATAAAGTCATTAAGTCCTGGATTAAATGTATTTCTACTTCACTTAGGCTATGATAACGAAGAACTTAAAGGTGTTACAATTGATCATCCAGAATATGGTGCTAGATGGAGACAACTAGACTTTGAAGTGTTTAATTCAAAGGAGATTAAAGAACTGATAAATGAAGAGAATATCAAGTTAGTAACATGGGGTGAGATAAGAGATATAATTTATGGTGATTGAATCAATTAATTAAAACTTATAATTTTATTTTATTTTTTTAAATTTACGTATGAGGATAAAGACAATTTTTTGGATAGCAAGCCTGCTTCTTATATTTCAAGTGGCTCCACTTATTATATCAATATTTTCTATTGATTTTAAAATGCTTTTAATTACTGATGCTTTTGGGCCTGATGTGAGTAGCGACGCCATTCAAATGTTTGATACTTTCAGTCTTGTTACTAGTTCTGTAATTATTGGAATAATATTTATGATTATAGGGTCTTTATCTATAAGAGATCTTTCTGCATTAAGAAAATTATCTTTTCTTTTTTTTATAGTTATGGGATTTCTTGCACTACCCGACTTAATCTTTGTGTTAACAGGTAAACCTACAGCTCCTTTACCAGTTATTATTGCCAATTTTACTACAATAGGTATTTTTTTATACGGAGCTAAAAGAGGAAACATATAAACACGGATATATTATTTAAATTGTTTAGTTTTGCGCCTTTATGAAAATAAATTTTAGTAAATATAATGGCGCTGGTAATGACTTCATAGTAATTGATGATAGAGGCAATAAAATCAATAACAATTCATCATTAATAGAACAGCTTTGTAATAGGAATTTTGGCATAGGGGGAGATGGTCTTATTTTAATAAAAGAGTCTAAGTCAACTGACTTTGAAATTCTTCATTATACTTCTGACGGAAATCTTGGTTCTCTCTGCGGAAATGGTTCTAGATGTGGAGTATTATTTGCATATAAAAACAAAATTATAGACAAAAAGACAATCTTTGATGCTTTTGATGGTATACATAAGGCAGAAATAGTTGATGATGATTTAGTGAAAATGGAAATGAAGATTAATTCTGATATTATAGAAAATGAATATGGCATATGGGTAGATACCGGATCCCCACATTTAGTTATTGAAAAAGATAATGCTGATAAATTAGATGTTAACTTATTGGGAAGTTCTATTAGATATAATGATTACTATAAGGAAGAAGGTGTGAATGTTAATTTTGTTGAAAAGATTACAAATGAAAGTTTTAAAATAAGAACATATGAAAGAGGGGTTGAAAGTGAGACTCTTGCATGTGGAACAGGCTCTACAGCTTCCGCTATATGCATGAACTATTTAGGAAAATCAGATAGTAAAAATATTACAATGAAATGTAGGGGTGGAGATTTAAAAGTTGAATTTAATTCTAAGGATGATTTATTTACTAATATAAGTATAACTGGTCCTGCTAAATTAGTTTTTGAAGGTCAAATAAATCTCTAAAAAACAAACTTACAGAGTAAAACACCAATTAAAATCCCTTCAAGCCAGGTAAGAATAAGAACTTGGTATTTAGTGAGATTTAAATCCTTTGAAAGTTTCCAAATCATCTTTTCATGCCACCTAAAAAAACTATTCATTCTTAAATTTAGTTATTTTTTGAGTGCCAGTAGGCGAGTAAAATAAAAAAAGCTTGAAAAGGAAGCCTAATAATGGTTTGATCTTTGGTAGCATTAAGAATAGATTGGGATAGCTCACTTTCTACAAGGTGAATATTAGCAGGAAATACACATATAAGCAATACAATTAATCCATAAGAAGCAAAAGTTCTGGTCTTCTTAAAAAAAAGCAAAATTCCAAATAAAATCTCGGCTACTCCTGACAGATATACAATTTCAAGGTGAAAAGAAAGATAATTTGGCATTATAGCAAGAAAGAAATCAGGATCTATAAAGTGTCTTACTCCAGCGTATGTGTAACCAACAGACATGAAATATATGGTAAATAATTTAATGTATTTCATCAAAAACTAAACTATTAGACTAATATTAGTTGAAAAAAGTTTTACAGATATTGATAAAAGAATGATTCCAAAAACTCTTCTTATAATTCCAATTCCATTTTTACCAAGAAGTCTTTCAATTTTATTTGAAGATTTAAGGATAATGTAAACAAATAAAGAGTTGATCATAATAGCCAAAATAACATTTACTAGTTCAAATTCTGCTCTTAACGATAAAAGGGTAGTTAGTGTACCTGCTCCAGCAATTATTGGAAATGCTATTGGAACAATAGATGCAGTTTCTGGTTCTTCACCTTGGAATATTGTAACTCCTAGAACCATTTCAAGTGCAATAAAAAAGATTACTATTGCTCCGGCTACTGCAAAGGAATTAATATCAATACCAATTAAGTTTAGTATTTCTTCACCTAAAAAAAGAAAACCGATCATTATGATCATGGCAACAAGAGTAGCTTTCTCAGATTCAATTTTTCCAATTTTCTCTCTTATAGAAATAACTATAGGGGTTGCTCCTATTATGTCAATAACAGCAAACAGTATCATACTTGCAGTAAAAACTTCTTTAAAATCAAACATTTTTACAAATAACTAAATAATAGTTGATATTTAATTATTTAGAGAACAATTATTGAACCAAACATAGAATTATGTATTGAGCAAACATAGTAGTAAGTAGTACCAGAACTTCCAGATGGGACAGTCCATGAAATGGTACCATTATCTGATCCATTATTGGTGACTTCAGTAATTTGGTTATCTGAACCTACACCTGTTGTGGTTTTTAAAAAGAAAGGGTGTCCTGGAGAGTTAACGTTAAAAACAATATCATCACCTGCATTTACCTTTAGAGTTGGATCAAAACCGAACTGAGTCTCATTACTATCAGTTACAGAGACTCTAAAGTTTGTTGAGTTTTGAGCTGAAACAGAAAACACAAAAGTACCAGAGGGTAATTCAGTAAGTGCGACAGGATCACTTGATGATGAATTTGAAGAGGTAGAGTTATTGTCTAATAAAGGATTATTTGAGACAGAATAAGCTGAGTTATCATTGTCTGATTTAGAGCAAGAAATGGATATAATTAAAAATATCAATGAAATAGAACGATTCATG
>JABGTW010000004.1 GCA_018646865.1 Cryomorphaceae bacterium
ATTTTCTGAAATTCTAATTCTAATTAAACATAGGCTGTCCTTAAGTGTAGTCTTTTCCTCTGTTGCATCTTATTTGATTGCTTTTGAAGTGTTTTCATTGTATACACTTATGCTTTTAATTTTTGGAGGTTTTTTTGTAGTAGGTGCATCTAATGGCTTTAATCAAATTATTGAAAGAAAAAGAGATGCTTTAATGATTAGAACACAAAACCGTCCCCTTCCGACCGGAGGTCTAAGTGTAAGTCAAGCTATTTTAGTCTGTGTCATTCTGAGTTTTTTAGGTTTATTTATTTTATATATTATAAACTTTAGAACTGCCTTCTTTGGATTCATATCAATGATAATATATCTAGCTTTGTACACACCACTAAAGCCAATTACTCCATTATCTGTATTCTTTGGTGCAATTCCTGGTGCAATTCCTTTCATGTTAGGTTGGGTGGCAGTTACTAATAAATTTTCTATAGAGACGGGTATTTTATTTATGATTCAATTTTTTTGGCAGTTCCCTCACTTTTGGGCTATTGGATGGGTATCACATGATGATTATTTAAAAGGTGGATTTAAGATGTTACCATCTGGTAAAAGAGATAATTCAACTGCATTTCAAATTGTATTCTATACTATTTGGATGATTTTAATTTCTACTCTTCCTTACTTTAGCTTTACCGGTGATTTGTCAATTGGCTTATATTCATTAGTCTTAATTTTAGCTTCAGGTCTCTTTATGTTATTTCAGGCTATAAGATTAATGAAGTATAAGGATAAACAAAATGCTATAAGACTTATGTATACAAGTATTTTTTATTTAAGTTTTATTCAAATTATATTTGTTCTAGATAAATTTCTTTCATAATGAGTATTTCAGATTCACTTGAGGTAAAAAATAATAAAGCCAAAAAAATGATGTTATGGTTTGGGCTTATAAGCATTACCATGACTTTTGCCGGCTTAACAAGTGCTTTTATAGTTAGTAGTTCTAGGCCAGATTGGTTAGACTCTTTTTCTCTTCCTGTTTGGTTTACAATAAGCACTATCTCAATCGCGCTAAGTAGTTTATTCTTTCAACTTGCAAAATATAGATTAGATCAATATGTAAGAGTTTCTCTTTCAGATAACATCAATATTTTTTTACATAGGAATAATGTTAATCTTTTTCTTGGACTAACTATTCTAATGGCTATTGTTTTTATAGTTGCTCAGTTTTTAGGTTTTGGAGATATTATTTCTCAAGGTTATTATTTTACTGGTCCTGAAAGTTCTATTACAACTTCATATGTGTATATTTTAGTATTCTTACATCTTGCTCACTTGTTTGCTGGAATAATTGTTTTAACTGTTGTCACTACTAAGTTTAACAGGCAAAAATATGAGAAGAATAAGTTAGGTTTTGAAATGGCATTAATATTTTGGCATTTTCTTGGCGCATTATGGATATATTTATTCTTTTTTATTAAATACTTCAGTTAAAAATTAATAAATTTGTATTCAAAATTGCCCTAGATGCAAGCATCTACATTAACAACAAAACAAAATTCATGGGGAGGAGGAACTAAGCCGCTTGATGCAGCCTATGGTAAACTAATGATGTGGTTTTTCATTGTCTCAGATGCTCTTACCTTTTCTGGTTTTCTTGTTTCTTACGGTTTCTCAAGATTTAAAAATATTGATTCTTGGCCAATAGCAGATGAAGTTTTTACTCACTTCCCATTTTTGCACGGTATAGATGCTCCAATGTATTATGTAGCACTGATGACATTTGTATTAATTTTTTCTTCTGTTACTATGGTTTTAGCAGTTGATGCTGGTCATAATAATAATAAAAATCGCGTTGCCTTTTATATGCTTTTAACTATAATTGGAGGTGCAATTTTCGTTGGTTCACAGGCTTGGGAGTGGAAGAATTTTATAAAAGGAGAGTATGGTGCTGTTGAAATTCAAAATGGAGAAATTTTACAATTTTATAATCTTGAAGAAGGAAAAAGGATTCCTATTGATGAGTTTGCAATTTCTTCAACTCAAGATAGAGTGACTCATGACGACAATGTTGGTATTTGGTATGAAAGTGAATCAAAATTACCTGAAATTACTCTTGATGAAGTTATGACAGGGTTTAATAATGATATTGATTTAACGGTAAGACTTGAAGCTTTAGATGCAAGTGGTCATAAAATAATTCTAAGTCGAGAAGAAGCAGAGATTAAACTTGCTTCTGCTACCAGGGTTGTTAAAGGTGCTAATCTAATTCGTAATGAGTATGGGAATCCTCTCTTTGCAGATTTCTTCTTCTTCATTACTGGGTTTCATGGTTTTCACGTTTTTTCAGGTGTTATTATCAATATCATAATTTTCATCAATGTGCTTCTTGGAACATATGAAAAAAGAGGTCATTATGATATGGTTGAGAAAGTTGGTCTTTATTGGCACTTTGTTGACTTAGTATGGGTTTTTGTATTCACATTTTTCTATTTAGTTTAAGCTATGGCAGATCACAATCATAAATTAGAAATTTTTAGAGGACGATTAAAGTTTAAGTCTAATGTTCAAAAGATTTGGGGTGTTCTTATATTTTTATCAATAGTGACTGTTATTGAGGTAGCCTTAGGTATAAGTAAACCTAAAATACTATTAAACTATTTTTTAGGTATCAAACTTATAAACTGGCTGTTTATTATCATGACTTTAATTAAGGCTTATTATATAACATGGGATTTTATGCATGTCCGTGATGAAAAAGCTTTTTTAAAAAACACAATTGTTGTTCCTCTTTTAATACTTATTCCATTCTTACTTTTTATTTTATTGATAGAAGGGTCATATATTTTTGATGTTATGCTAGATGGCTTAAAGACCTGGAAAATTTAATGAGTAAAGATTTTAAAAAGTATCTGATACTAGCATTTCTGTTTTTCTTTCCAATATTTTTTTATGTGTTTCTATCTACAGGTATAAATAATTTTGCAAAACTGCCAGTATTAACTGAAAAAGTTATGGATATAAAAGATATTGAAGGAAACAAACTTCAAGCATCTTTTAAAGATAAAATTTCAATAGTTGCTTTTTGGGGTGGAGATATTAATAATAAAAAATCTGAGGCATTAAATTTAAATCAAAAAATTTATAAAAGATTTTATGAGTTTCAAGATTTCCAATTTGTAATAATGCATAACAAAAATGAATCTGAAGCAATAGAAAATTTAAAAAGTGAATTAGTCAGTGGAGTAGGTGTCGATTTGAAAAAATGGAAATTTATTCCAACTACTCAATCAAATATTAAATTGATTTTTGAAAGTTTTAATACTAATCTTGAACTAGATAATAACTTCAGCACTCCTTATGTTTTTATAGTTGATAGAGCACTTAGTCTTAGAGGAAGAGATGATGATGAAGACATTGGAATGCTTTATGGTTTTAATTCTCAATCGGTTGCAGATATCAACAATAAAATGGTAGATGATGTTAAGATTATACTTGCAGAATATAGGTTAGCATTAAAGAAAAATGACTCTCTATTTAATGAATAATAAAATAAAATATATTGGCTTATCTATCATCATAATTCTTTTTGGAATTTTTTCTTTACCAAAAATTTATGAAAGAATACTTAATTCAGATATTAAAGATTCTAATAGACTTAATACTAATGAAAGGCTATCATATTTAACAATTTCAAAGGAAAAAAGAAAAGCGCCTGAATTTCTGTTAACCAATCAAGATTCATTATTAATATCAAATGATGATATGTTAGGTAAGGTATATGTGCTTGAATTTTTCTTTACTAGATGTCCTGATATTTGTATTGAAATGAATCAAAACATGAAATTATTAGATGAAAAATTTGGAGACTCAAATGATTTTGGAATTGTTTCAATAACCATTGATCCTAAAAATGATACTCCATCTTCTCTAAAAAAATATTCTGAAGCACTAGACATTCAATCACAAAACTGGCATTTTTTAACAGGAGAAGAAGATTATATATATGATTTAGCTAATAATGGATTTAATATTTATGCAAATCAAAATTCAAACTTTGCAGGAGGTTTTGAGCATCAAGGCTATTTTGCACTTATTGATAAAGATGGGTATATTCGATCTAGAAAAGACAACTTCGGAAATCCTATAATGTATTATCTAGGCATAAATGATATGAATGCTAGTCAACAAGGAATTGAGATGTTAAGCTATGATATAAAAAAATTAATTGATGAATAAAATTGGAAATTCTGATCAAAGGTTGAAATATAAATCTTTAATAATTATTGTTTCAATAGTTATTCCTCTAGTAGTTGCCATTCTCTTCAATATAAGAATAACATCACTTCCTCCTTTAACTTTTTTACCACCTATTTACGCTTCAATAAATGGCTTGACAGCTTTACTATTAGTTGCTGCTCTTTATAGTATAAAGAATAAAAAAATCAATCAACATAAAATATTGATGAAGATTTCAATATTCTTATCGTTAGTATTCTTGGTTATGTATATACTTTATCATATGACTACAGATCCAACTCCATATGGAGGAGAAGGATTTATGAAATATTTATATTTTTTTATTTTAATAACTCATATAATACTATCTATATTTATTGTCCCTATGGTGCTTATCACATATGTAAGGGCTATTTCTAATATGTTTGATAAGCATAAAAAAATTGCTAGAATTACATTTCCTATATGGCTATATATTGCTGTTACAGGCGTTGTAGTTTATCTTATGATTTCACCTTATTACGTGCATTAATGAATAAATACTACTTATTTATTTTCTTATTTTTCTTTATGACTTTTGATCTTCAGTCACAATGTTCAATGCTTAGTGCTATTATGGAAACTGACCAGGGCTATGAATCAGCTAAGGGATTGAATAGAGGGATCATCTATTTGATGTCTATTCCATATATATTAATAGGATTGATCATTTGGAAAATATATAAAACTAATAAAGCAGAATAATTTTTTTATAATAATTTGGTTTATATTATAAACTAGTTTACATTTGCATAAAAAAAGATGACAAATTCAGATCAGATAAAAATTATTAATGATACTATTAATAAGACAAGGACTAATCTTAAACCTTTAAGTTTTAATTTAATTTTCTGGGGAATA
>JABGTW010000026.1 GCA_018646865.1 Cryomorphaceae bacterium
CAATGGTGCTATTGCGGTAGGAATTTCAGGTTCTGGACCATCAATTTTTTCATTATCAAACGATACTATTATCTCGGGGAAAATTTTAGAAGCCACAACTAATCATTTTGATAAATCAAAAATTGATTATGATGGATTTATTTCTAAAATTAACTCAACAGGAATAAAAATTCTTGAATCAAAGTGAAATATATAAGCTTAAATCACAACTCAGCACCAACTTCGTTTAAGAAGGCTGTTATAAATGGATTAGCTCCTGATAAAGGTTTATATTTTCCTAAGAATGAGGTTAAACTATCTGCAAGTTTTATTGAATCACTGAAAAATATAGATGATTTTGAGATTTGTTATGAAGTTATAAGAAAATATATCGGTGATGAAATTCCAAAAAACAAATTATTAGATATTGTTAAGGATACTGTATCTTTTAAAATTCCTCTTAAAAAAATAGAAAAATCTATATATTCTCTTGAACTTTATCATGGACCAACATTAGCTTTCAAGGATATAGGTGCTAAGTTTATGGCATTATGTCTAGATTATTTTAAGGATAGCTATACTTCAAAAAAAATTACTGTTTTAGTTGCCACGTCAGGTGATACTGGAGGTGCTGTAGCAAATGGTTTTTCTGGAACAAAGGATATTGATGTATGTATATTATATCCTAAAGGAAAAATTAGTGAAGTTCAAGAAAAACAGATAACTACAAATGGATCATATGTCAATGCAATTGAAGTAGAAGGTGATTTTGATTTATGTCAATCAATGGTTAAAAGAGCTTTTAACGATGAAGAAATTAATAGAAAAATAGCTCTAACATCAGCAAACTCAATCAATGTAGCTAGATGGCTCCCTCAAATGTTTTATTATTTTTTAGCATATAAAAAAATTAAAAACAAGAAGAAAAACATCTTTTCTGTTCCAAGCGGTAACTTTGGAAATATATGCGCAGGTATTTTAGGAAAGTCAATGGGGTTACCTATTGATCATTTTATTGCATCTACAAACATTAATGATACTATACCAAGATACATTAGGGATGGTATTTTTGAACCTAATGATACACAGCAAACAATTTCAAATGCAATGGATGTATCAAATCCCAGTAATTTCATTAGAATACAAAGAATATTCAATAATGACTTACAAAAAATAAGAAAAAATATATCAGGGTATAGTTATGATGATAGAGAAACTAAAGAAACTATAAAAAGGTTGTACAACTCACAACATTACCTTTTAGATCCTCATTCAGCAATTGGTTATCTGGGATTAAAAGAGTATATGGATATTAATAAAGATGATGTAAATGGGATTTTCATTTCAACTGCACATACAATAAAATTCAAAAATATTGTTGAAGAAACTATTAAATCAAAGATAAAATATCCTAATTCAATTAAAGAAATTTTAAAAAAAGAAAAGACAACTCAATTAATTGATAGTTATTCTGAACTTAAAGAAATTTTGCTTAACAGAAGTTAACCATTTATATCTGGAAGTACTAATTGATTGATTGGACTCTCTTGCTTCATAAGCTTTTCAATTTCATTTGATGACCTTGGAGCATCGTCTGAAAGATTTATAGGCTCTGAATCAGTTATTAAGATATCATCCTCAATTCTAACTCCTATATTCCACCATTTTGGATCACAATCACTGTTCTCAGGAATATAAATGCCTGGCTCTACTGTTATAACCATGTTTTTTTCTAATGTCCTAGATCCAGGATCATGAACATCTAATCCTATATGATGAGAAACTCCATGAGGATAGTATTTTCTGGCTTCGCTGGCATCATCAATAATACCTAACCTAATTAACCCAGTAGATATTATTTCAAGACTTTCTGTATAAATATCACTAAATGTGTTACCTACTACAGCTTTTTTTATAGCTTCTTCTTGTGACCTATATACTAAATCATATATTTCCTTTTGCTCTACTGAGAATTTACCATTTACTGGAATTGTTCTAGTTACATCTGCAGTATAACCTCTATATTCTGCACCTAAATCCATTAGAATTAGTTGATTATCAATATTAATATCATCATTTGTCACATAATGTAAAATACATGAATTAGCACCTGCACCTACAATCGAATTATAACCCTCATGAGCAGCACCATATTTTCTATAAATAAATTCATGTATGCCTTGAATTTCTCTTTCTGTCATTTCACCATGAATAGCTTTCATAACCTCAATTTGAGCTAATGAAGATATTTTGATAGCTTTAGTTAAAAGTTTAATCTCTAAAGAATCTTTTTTTTGTCTTAGACTAGACATAATATTATCTACAGAAGTGTTTTTAAATTCCCTTTTTAGATCTCCTAAATTATCTGAAAATGATTTACTATTAATGATTTCCAAGAACTTATTTTGAATGTTATATAAATCATATTTATCGTCTTTAAAGTCTCTAACATCATCTCTAATATTCATGTTTAAAACATTTGAGAAATCTTCAATTTTGATAGAATTTTCAATAAAATCAGATCTAAGCAAAACTCTATCAAAATTCATGTTTTTAGCACCTTTTAAACCAAGTCTTTTTCCATCCCACATTTCTCTATATTCATTCCTCTCTCTGACAAAAAGTATTTCATTGTAAAAACCATTATCATCTTGCTGATTATCCTTGAATATAACAAGAACACCATGTGGCTCTCTCCAACCTGTTAAATAATAATAATTTGGATCTTGATGATACATAAAGTCTGTGTCATTTGATCTTTTCATTATTGGAGCTGTGAAAAAAAATGCAATGCTATTTGCAGGCATTTGATTTCTGAATTCTTGTCTTTTCTTTTTATGAAAATCAGATCCTAAATCATCATTGTATTGTTGACTTGAAAGAATACATGTAGAAGAAAAAATTAATAATAAAAAAAGAGTATTTTTGAATTTCATAAAAATTTATTTATAGATCAAATTAATGAAAAAAACAGTTCTTTTTGATAGACATGAAAAATTAAATGCAAAAATTGTAGATTTTGCCGGCTATATGATGCCTGTTAGCTATTCATCTGTAAATGAAGAACACTTGCATGTCAGAAACAATGTTGGAGTGTTTGATGTGTCTCATATGGGTGAGATAGAAATTTCAGGATCAAATGCTATAAATTTTGTTCAACACCTATGCTCTAACGATATATCAAAAATAAAAATAGGAAAAGCACAATACAACTGTCTAACTAATGAATTAGGTGGAATTATTGATGATCTTATTGTGTATAGAATTGAGATAGAAAAATACCTCCTGGTTGTAAATGCTTCAAATATATCTAAAGATTGGGAATGGATTAAAAAACAAAATAAAGATTTTAATTGTAGTGTAATTAATTTATCAAATGAAATATCACTTCTAGCTATTCAAGGACCTAATGCTGAAGAATTATGTCAAAAATTCACTAATGAAAACCTATCATTACTGCCAAATTATTCATTTACTGTTTCATCTTTCGCGGGGTTTAAAAATATTATGATTTCTAAAACTGGATATACTGGTTCCGGTGGATATGAGCTATACATACCCAATGATAGTGCTATTCATGTCTGGGATGCTTTATTTACTAAAAACGAATTTGATCTGAAGCCAATTGGGCTAGCTGCTAGGGATACTCTAAGAATTGAGATGGGGTATTGTTTGTATGGAAATGATATTAATGAAAATACCTCCCCTGAAGAAGCAAATTTAAGATGGATTACTAAAGTTGAAACTAATTTTATAGGTAGTGTAATAATTAATAATCAGATCCAAGATGGATGCAATAAAAAGTTAGTTGGGTTTAAGTTAACAGAAAAGTCAATTCCAAGAAAAGGATATAAAATATTTAGTAGAGATAATGAATTAATTGGACACGTAACATCCGGTACCTTCTCACCTCTTCTTAAGAAAGGAATTGGTCTTGCATATATCAACTGTATAAATCTTAAAGATGATTTAATTTATATAAAAATTAGAAACAATCTTAATGAAGCAGAGATTGTAAAAACACCATTTATTTAGTATGGGTAGAGCATTTGAATTTAGAAAAGCCAGGAAAATGAAAAGATGGTCTAATATGGCTAAAACTTTCACTAGAATTGGAAGGGAGATAATAATTGCTGTAAAAGATTTAGGACCTGACCCAATTTCAAATTCAAAATTAAGAGCAATAATTCAGAATGCTAAGGCTGCTAATATGCCTAAAGAGAATATTGAAAGAGCTATAAAAAAGGCATCTGAGAAAAGCACAGAAGACTTTAAAGAAGTTTTATTAGAAGGGTATGCTCCACACGGAATTGCTATTCTTGTTGAAGCTGCTACAGATAACAATAACAGAACTGTAGCTAACATAAGAAGTTACTTTAATAAGTGTGATGGTAATCTTGCCACATCGGGATCAGTTGATTTTTTATTTAAACATTTATGTTTTTTTCAAATAAAAGATGAAGGTTTAGATATCGAAGAACTTGAATTAGACTTAATAGATTTTGGTGCAATAGATCTAAGTAAATCAGAAAGTGAAATAAGTATTACTGCAAATTTTGAAAATTTTGGATCAATTCAAAAAGAATTAGAAAAAAGAAAGCTTGAGATTACATCAAGTGACTTTGAAAGGGAGGCAATTAATTTAAAAGATCTTGATGAAGAAAAAATGATTAAAGTAGAAAAGTTGATAAACATGATTGATGAGGATGAAGATATTCAAAATGTTTATCATAACATGAAATCAGAAAATTAAATCTTATTCCTAAATACTACATCACTAACCATATTCTCAAGCACATTAAAATCACTTTCAATATTTCCTGTTGGATTAAACTTATCATTGATTTTAACTTCTTTTCTATCATAATCAAAAGAGACCATTAGTATTGGTAATTCTGCTTTTAATGCAATATAATAGAATCCTGTTTTCCATTTATTTACTTTTTTTCTTGTACCCTCCGGAGCTATTGCAAGAATTTGAATTTTATTTGTATGAAAAAGATTAACAACTGCATCAACTAGATTTGTATTTTTATTTCTATTAACAGGAATTCCACCCAGAAATCTAAAAAAAAATGCTGTAACAGGATTAAATAATTCTTTTTTACCAATAAATTTAATTTTTACACCCGAATAAGTCCTTATTAAAACAGCAACTATTAGATCAAAATAGCTTGAATGAGGAACTACAGCAATAATATATTTTTTGTTTACAGGTAAAGAGCCAATAACTTTCCAGCCTATGATTTTGCTTAAAATAAATTTTGATAATATTTTAATCATTTTTTTGAAATTAAGTTTTCAGCTTTTATTAGGTCTTCAGGTGTGTCAATAGATATACCATGAAATGATGTACTTACCATTCTAATCTTTTTTGAATTCTCAATAATTCTAATTCCTTCAAGACTTTCAATTATTTCAAGTTTTGATCTTTCTAGACTTGAAAAATCAATTAATGCATCTCTTAAAAAAGCATAAACACCTATATGTCGATTAAAATCTTCTATTTTCTTAGAATTATAAGGGATTGCAAGTCTTGAAAAGTATATAGCATCATTGTTTTTATCAACTATAACTTTAACATTATTAGGGTTTTCTATTTCATCAAAGGATTCAAACTTAGTTATTAATGAAGCTATTTGAACATCTGGATCATTAAAAGACTTTATTAAATCACTAATAGCTAATTTATTAATAAACGGTTCATCACCTTGAAGATTAACAACTATATCGTAATCTATATTGGCTGCTGCCTCAGCTATTCTGTCAGTTCCCGAAGCATGATTTTTTAACGATTTAAAGGTAAGACCATCTTCAGCTCTTATGAGATCTATGATTTCATTATTACCACTAACTACATATACTTCATCAAAAAGTTTTGTTTCTAACGCAGATCTGTATGTTTTGAGTATTATGGGGGTTCCATTAATTTTTTTGAGTAATTTATTTGGAAACCTTTTAGACTCCAGTCTAGCGGGGATTAAAGCTATAGTTTTCATTTAAAATATTTTTCTAATATAATTCATTTATATATTGTTTCACGAAAAAAAAAAAATTGTAGATTTGTTAGAATCAAAAATTACCAAGATGAATAAAAAACGTGCATTAGAATTCTCTTTATGGTTGCTATCAATCTTTTTTGCAACACAAATATACAGCTCTATTAACGGACCTATAAAATTTAACCAAGTTAAAAACGATAGATATACTCAAGTTATTAATAGATTAAAAGATATAAGAAATGCTCAGATCGCTCATAAAGATGTAAGAGGTTTCTACGCAAACAACTTTGACAGTCTTGTAAGCTTTATTGATACTGGTATTTTTACGCTTATTGAAAAAAGAGATTCATCTTATCTAGAATATAATAGAACATATAGAATTGATATGTTAAAAGAGATTGAAATAGTTGACACACTTGGATTTGTTTCAGTAAAAGATTCTCTTTTTGGTCAAAATGAATCATATAAGATGATGGCGAAAGTTCCAATAGAAGGAACAGATTCTAAATTTTCTATCAAATCAGATATAATTGATAAAAATGGTTATAATGTCCCTGTTTTTGAAGTTAAAGTCAAAAAAGATATTGTCCTTTTTGATCAAAATAAAGATTTATTAGATCAAGAAAATAAGGTTATTTCTGTTGATGGAGTTAACGGAACTGAGATAATTTTAGGTTCTATGACAGAGGTAAGTACTAGCGGAAACTGGCCTACGATTTTTGATGCAAAAAACAAAGAGTAAAATCAAAAAAACATTTGTTTACCAATTTGAATCTATCATTCATATTGAATCATCAGATGATAACCTAATATTAGATTTTTCAGAAGACTACTTATCGAAATCTATTGATTTTATATTAAATTCATCTAGTGATTTAGTTGAGTTAATTTATTTCAATTCTCACCCATCTATTGTTCCATCTTTATACTTTGACAACAATATTAAGTCTAAGTATTTAATAACTAATACAGTCTCAGCAAAAACTATTTTATCAGATACATCTAATGATAAAAAAATTAAAGTCGTTTACTCTATTTCAGATAACTTAATTGACTTGCTAAATAAATCTAAATTAGAACATTCATATAATAACTATTTTACATATCTCTATAACTTCCTTATTGATAAAGTTTTAAAACCAAAAGGATTATCTTTTTTTGTTAACCTAAATAATAAATCATTTGATATAATAATTTTTAACAATAATGAATTTATTTTCTTTAATTCATTTAAAATCAACGATGAAAATGAGTTTTTGTATTATCTTTTCTTTGTTCTAAAGAATTATGAAGGTTCAAATAAAACAGATAAAGTTATATTCTTAGGGAAATTTGAAAAATTTAAAGATTATTACGATATAGCTTCAAAATACTCCGTAATTGATTTCATACAAGATGATAATAGTTCTATAATAATTCATGACTCACCATTTTTTTCAATCATAAATGAGAATTATATCCGGAACTAAAAAAAGTATATCTATTAGAGCTCCTAAGAACCTGCCAGTTAGACCGACTACTGATAAGGTTAAAGAATCCCTTTTTAATATAATCTCAAATAAGTTTAATTATGATGAATTAATTGTATTAGACTTATTTTCTGGAACAGGAAACATTTCTTATGAATTTGCATCTAGAGGGTGTTCTGAAATTCTATCAATTGATAATAATAATGACTGCATCAAATTTATTAATAAAACTTCATCAATTCTTGAGTTAAATATTCAAACAAAAAAGATTGATTATGAAATTTTTTTAAAAAATCAAAAGAAAAGCTTTGATATAATTTTTGCAGACCCACCTTATAATTTTTCAATTAAACAATATATTGAACTGATAGATCTAATAAAAAAAAATGAGATTCTCCGTAATGAGGGAGAAATAATAATTGAACATAGCTCAAATATCACTTTAAAAGAATATAATAAAAATATAGAAGAAAGAAAATATGGTTCTTCTATATTATCTATTATAAAAAAAGCAAGCCTGTAAGCCGGATTCTGTCGAGCCTTATCATTTATCTAGATATAATATTACTATTATATTCATACCGCCTACCCTTCTACTTAAAACGAGTAATTTTAAAATGTAGATATACTTGGCGTTTCACCATGCAGAGTTTACAAGATTCCACTACAGCATTACCTGTACATACTTTCTGTTGCACTATTCCTATCTATAAATAGATGACGGGTATTACCCGCTGCATTACTCTTTGGTGTCCGGACTTTCCTCTGAAAAATCAGCGATAAGACGGCTTGCATGACAAATATAGTATTTGTTGATAATTTTATTAAAAAAAAAATATCATTTAAGAATTAATTTTTCTCAATCTCTATATTTGTTAATAATGAATAATTCCTCAATTTCATCAGCTTCTGAATATAGACCGAAAGATTTCAGTGATATGATAGGTCAAGATGCTATTGTCAAGACCCTTTTAAATGCTATAAAAAATGATCATATTCCACAAGCACTTCTTTTTTGTGGACCAAGAGGTGTAGGTAAAACTTCATGCGCAAGAATTCTAGCGAAAAAAATAAATGATTTAGAGGAGAATTTTGAGTATAATATTTTTGAACTTGATGCAGCATCTAATAATTCTGTTGAGGATATTAGAAACATTACTGATCAAATTCGTATACCTCCTCAAATTGGAAAATATAAAGTCTACATAATAGATGAGGTTCATATGCTTTCAAATGCTGCTTTTAACGCCTTCTTAAAATCATTAGAAGAGCCTCCAAAACATGTTGTATTTATACTAGCAACAACAGAAAAAAATAAAATTATACCAACAATTTTATCTAGATGTCAAATTTATGACTTTAAAAAAGTTGACATCTCTTCAATAACCAAACTATTGGCCAGTATTTGTAAAGACAAAAAAATTAAGTTTGATGAAAATTCATTATCATTAATTTCTGAAAAATCTGATGGCTCAATAAGGGACGCCTTATCTATGTTTGATAGATTAGTTAGTTTTACTGATTCTAATTTGACAATTACTGATGTAACTTTAAATCTAAATGTTTTAGATTATGAAACATATTTCGATTTATCAAGCTTAATAAAAAATAAAGACATACCAGGAATTCTAACTAATTACAATGACATATTTAGTCGTGGATTTGATGATGTTAATTTTTTAAGTGGATTATCAAGACATCTAAGGGAAATCTTGATTAGTAAAATTGGTTCTTCAGATAAAATATCTGATTTAAAAAATGAATTAAGCATAAAATATTTAGAACACTCTAATGACTTTCTAGATGAAGACCTTATTTTAATGATTCAAATTATTAATGACTCTCTTATTAATTATCAAAAAATTAATGATAAAAGAATTCATATTGAGCTTTGCTTGATGAGACTAGCTTCAATAGATAGTATTAAAAAAAAAAATCCTTAATTAAAACTTCAGAATTAAAAAATCTAAAAAAAGAGGAAGTTTTTGAGTTAGGAAATCAAGAAATTATCACTAATAACAAGCTGTTTACTCCTCCACCCACTAAAGATGTCTCCTCTCTTTCTTTAGCAAGCTTAAATTTTAAAAAATCTACTGAAGATAAACAGAATGAAGAACTAGACAACCTACCTTCTGATGACTTTACAGAGAATGATTTTCAAATTGTTTGGAAAAAATTCTGTGATATAGAAAAAAATAAAGGCAATAATAATATTCTTTCTTTATTGAACATGAATAATCCTTCAATTAATAATAATATCATTACTATATCTACAATTAATAAGATGAATTTTAAGGAAGTTAAAGGATATAGAAATAGAATCCAGACTTTTATATCAAAAGAACTTAATAATTATTTAATTTCAGTAGATGTTAAATTATCAGAAGAGAATACAAAAAAATCTTATCTAGATAGTAAAGATAAACTAGATATCTTAATAAAAAATAATCCTGACATAGAGAAGTTAATTGATGACTTAAAGTTAAGAATTTAACTTACTGGCATTATTTTCATAGAATATTTCATTCACCATTCCATCTACTAGACCTAACTTGGGTACAAACATTTTATTAGCTTGAACCGACTCCATAGTTGTTATAAATATTTTTAAAGCAGGAATTATTACATCAGCTCTATCTGGATTTAAATCAAACTTTACCATTCTGTCATGGTAAGTATGTTTTAATAGAGTGTTAGATAAATCTTTCAATGAAAGATAAGAAATAGGTTTACCAGATTTAGAGTCCGTCATTGATTGAATTTTATTTATGTTACCTCCTGTTGCAAATAATTTAATTTTATCATCATTATCTATGTTAGATCTTAACCAGTCTCTTATATCCTTTATCATAGAATCGTCAACTAAATTATTGAGGAGTCTAACAGTTCCTATTTTAAATGATTTAGATATTTTTTCCTTACCTCTTCTCAAAATTGAATACTCAGTACTACCTCCACCTACATCAACATATAAGAAGGTTTTATTGAAACCTATTTTCTCAAGGGAATTTCCTTTAGAAATAATTGTCGCTTCTTTAAGACCAGTAATAAGTTCAATTTTTAAATCAGTTTTTTCCTTAACAATTGATATGACTTCTTTTGAATTTGATGATTCTCTTAGGGCTGATGTAGCATAAATCTGATAATCTTCAACTTCATGTACTTTCATTATATACTTAAATGAAAGAATAGCATTTGTGAGTAAATTAATTTTTGAATTTGATATGATTCCACTTTTAAATGAGTCTTCACCAAGTCTTATAGGTAATCTTAGATACAAGTTTTTTTGAAAAATATATTTATCCCCTGAAGGAATAACAAAACAAATAAGCATTCTTATAGCATTAGAACCAATATCAATAGCAGCAATTTTTTTCAAATTAATCTAAATTATTTTTAAAATAACTATAAGTATCCAATTGAGATCTTATAATTTTCTTTGAATTGATTATAAATTCATTTTGAGAATTATGATTGATCAATCTAGATTTTACATTGTCATTATCATTAATATAAAGTGTCTCTAGAATTTGGTTTTTAAGGTCATCTTGATAAATTGGACAAGCTACTTCTACACGTTTCTCAATATTTCTTGTCATTAAATCAGCAGAAGATATATAAATTTTCATATCGCCTGCATTTTCAAAAACATAAACTCTAGAGTGTTCAAGATATTTATCTACAACACTTTTAACCTCAATATTTTCACTAAGTCCAATTTTATCAGGAATCAAACAACATATACCTCTTATTAATAATTTTATTTTGACACCTGATTTACTAGCCTCATATAGTTTATCCACAAACTTATAACTAGTAAAACTGTTTAATTTAAGAATGATATGACCTTTTAATCCTTTCTTCACATTTAAAATTTCGTTATCTATAAGTTCTAAAAGTTTATTAGAAGTCTGATGAGGAGAAACAATTAGATGTTTATAATCATATATTTTATAATTAGCTTTAAGGAAATCAAAAACTTTATGAACTTCTTTTAATATTTTTTGATTTGATGTGAATAATGTAAAATCTGAGTATATTTTAGCTGTAGACTCATTAAAATTTCCAGTACTAACAAATCCATAATATCTTTTTTTATTCCCCTTAAATCTTTCTATTAAACAAATTTTTGAATGAACCTTTAAACCTTTTACTCTAAAAATTATATCAACTCCTGCTGCTTTTAACTGTTGGGATACCTTTATATTATTTTCTTCATCAAATCTAGCTTGAAGTTCTATCTGAACTAAAACTTTTTTACCATTTTTAGCAGCATTAATTAGAGAGCTAATAACGTTTGATTTTTTTGAAAGTCTATATAAGGTGATTTTAATTGACTTAACAGTAGGATCAATTGCTGATTGCTTTAAAACTGAAACCAAATAAGAGAATGAATGATATGGTGTGTACATCAAGAAATCTTTTTCTTCTATTTGATCAAGAAGGTTTGATTCAATTTTTAAATCTTTTATATCTAATGATTTTTCTTTTGGATATAACAAATCAGATCTTCCTAAGTCTGGAAAATTCATATAATCACTTCTATGATGATATTTACCTCCGGGTATTAAACTATCATAGGAAGTAATCTTAATTTTTTTGATTAAATACTTTAGAGTAGAACTAGAGATATTTTTATCATAAACAAGTCTAACAGGATTGCTTATTTTTCTCTTATTGACATATTCTTGAATTTTTTTAATGTAACTCTTAGATATATCTATATCATCTATATCAAACTCAGCATCTCTAGTTATTTTTAGCATATTTGCTTCAATGTGAGAATAATTAAAAAAACTAAAAATAATATCAAGATGATATCTAATTATGTCATCAATAAGCATTATATATTGTCTATCATTTTTTTTAGGCAAAACTACAAATCTGCTTATATCTCTTGGAATCTCAACTAAAGCATAGATATTATCTTTTTCTATAAGTTTTATATTAGTTATTAGAAAAGCCTTGTTGTCTTTAAAATCATGAAGTTTATTATTCGATAATATAACAGTAACTAAGGCTGGACTTATTTTTTGAATAAAATAATCCTTTAAAAATTCTTTATGAGATTCTGGCACCTCTTTTTCATTAATAAAAACGATATTTTCTTTTTTTAATGATTTCTCAATTGATTCTAATATTAATGAGCTTTCTGATTGAAGACTAATGACTTTTGATGTTATTTTATCAAGGAGCTGTTTAGCAGCAATATTATCTTTATTATTTTTAATACTTGGTTTAGCATCAGCTATTCTTTTGACAGTTGCATACCTAACTTGAAAAAATTCATCTAAATTATTTGAAAAAATCCCTATAAACCTCAATCTCTCAAGGATTGGGACTTCTTTATTAGAAGCTTCTTGGAGAACTCTTGCATTAAAATCTAGCCAACTTAGCTCTCTATTTATATATTTAGGTTCCACTTTTTAAATTATTTGTATAAGAAATAGGTTTTAAACTTAAAATATGAGACCAACTATCAGAATCAAATTTCAAAGAAAACCATCTCGCGGTTGGTAAATTTATAATTTTATTTTCAGAAAAATAATTTGAAATTTGAGTGTATGCTGGGTTATGACCAACTAAAATAACATCTGAGTATCTATTATCTATTTTTTTCACAAACTCAAGCACCTCATTATAATTAAATGTATATAAATCTTTACAAACTCTAATTTTATCTGAATTTATAGATAAATGTCGAGTTAGAATTAAACTGGTTTGCATAGCCCTATTTGCAGAGCTTGAAAAGATTATTTCAGAACTAATAAATTGATCTTTGGAAGATGTTGCGATTTTCTTAATTTTTTCAATACCTATTTGATTTAATGGTCTATCTATATCTGAGTGAGATTCCCATGAGGATTTTGAATGCCTCAAGAAGGTGATGGTTTTCATCTAAGGTGACAAAAGTTTAAGTGACCACTTATCATCTATTAAATTGCAGATTACTCTATTATGAAGTCTACTCTCTCTACCTTGCCAAAATTCAATTTCTTGAATAAACAATTCAAACCCTCCCCAATGTTTTGGTCTTTTCAAACTTGAATTTTCATTTTCCTTTAAGAATTTATCATATCGATTTTTCAATTCGTCATAACTTGAAATTATCTGACTTTGATTTGAGACTATTGCACCAACTTGACTTTGGAATGGTCTTGATTTAAAATAGATGTCTGAGTAATGTTCTGAAGTTTTTTTTACAATTCCTTTAATAATTACTTGTCTTTCTAAAGGAGGCCAGTAAAATGATGCACAAATATTTGGATTATTTTCAATTTCCTTTCCTTTTTTACTGTTATAATTTGTAAAAAATATTAAACTTTTATCTTTTATTTCCTTTAATAGCACTACTCTTGATGATGGATGATTGTTAATATCAACAGTTGAAACAGTCATAGCATTAGATTCAATTATTTGATCTGATTTTTCAGCATCATTGAACCATTTAATAAAAAAACTAATTGGATTATCCCCGATTTCATCAACAGATAGAGAATCTTTGTCGTAAAATTTTCTGTGATTAAATAACTTCATTATTCATTAATTGAAAAATTCATTTTTGATGCAAGTAAATAAATTATAGCCATTCTTATAGCAACTCCATTTTCTACCTGATCTAAAATAATCGAATTATTTGACTCTACAATATCAGAAGTTATTTCTACACCCCTATTAATTGGACCAGGGTGAAGAATTAATATGTCTTTTTTTATTTTATTTAATTTATTAATATCTAAGCCAAAAAGCATTGAGTATTCTCTATTATCTGGAAAATAAGATTTTTGCATTCTTTCACTTTGAACCCTAAGAACATTTACAGCATCACACCATTTTAGAGCTTTAACAATATCAGTCTCAACAGATACATTAAGCTTTTCTATGTCTTTTGGAAGAAGACTTAAAGGGCATGACAACTTCACATTTGCCCCTAAAAGATTAAGTGTATAAATATTTGATAAAGCAACTCTAGAATGAAGAATATCTCCAACAATTAAAATATTCTTATTTTTAATATCTCCTAAGTTTTCATATAATGAAAATGAATCTAGCAAAGCTTGAGTTGGATGTTCATGGGCACCATCTCCAGCATTTATAATACATGAATCTGTATGTTGAGACAATAGAAATGAAGATCCTGGATTAGGATGTCTTAAAACTATCATGTCCACTTTCATTGCTAGAATATTATTTACAGTATCTATTAATGATTCACCTTTTTTAACTGATGAAGAAGAGCTTGAAAAATTAATTATGTCTGCACCTAATCTTTTTTCTGCTAATTCAAAAGAAATTTTAGTTCTAGTACTATTTTCAAAAAATAGGTTAGCTATAGTAATATCTCGTAATGTTGGTACCTTTTTTATTGGCCTGTTTATTACTTCTTTAAAATGAGATGCAGTCTTGAAAATTAGATTTATATCACTTTCATTTAAAGATTTAATACCTAACAGATGATCAACACTTAACTTATTCATTTAACTCTCAATATATATAACGTTATCCTTTAATTTTTCTCCCCATAAAACCTTTACTCTGTCACCTTTAAAAGTATCTATTTTAGCTCCACAGTAGTTAGCCTCTATAGGAATTTCTCTCTTAAATCTTCTATCAATTAAAACTAATAGCTCGATTGATTTTGGCCTTCCATATGTATCAATAGATGACATAGCTGCTTTTATACTTCTTCCGGTAAACAAAACATCATCAATTAAAACAACATTTTTGTTTTCAATTGAAAAATCTATTTTAGTTGAACTTGCAGAAAGTATTTTCTCTGATCTTCTAAAATCATCTCTAAAAAAAGTATAATCTAGAATGCCGCTTTTAATTTCAATATTAGGGTGGTCTCTTTTAAAAACTTCTAAAATTTTATCAATTAAAAATATACCTCTGGGTTGTAAGCCTAATAAAACAGTATCTTGGAAGTCTTTGTGATTTTCTATTAATTGATATACAAGCCTACTTAGTATTATTTCTATTTTTTTTGAATCTAAGAGGATTTTATTTGGCATGATATTTAATTAATACAAAAATATACATTTTAAATTTTAAGTTTATGTAAAAAAAAATCCTCAAAAATTGAGGATTTAAAAAATTTATTCTTCATCTTTTTTCTTAGATTTCTTTTCCTTGACTTTTTCTTCAACCACTTCCTCCGTAGATGAGTCATTATGAGTTTGCATATGAGATACAACTACTCTTTTAAATTCCTTACTAAACTCAATAACTTTAAATTCGGCAGATTCTCCTTGTGTTAGTTTTGAGCCATCTTCTTTATCTAAATGTCTAGTTGGACAAAAAGCAGAAATATCATCATTAAAGCTTATAATAGCCCCTTTATCGATTATTTGTGAAATTTCAGATTTATGGACAGTGTCTAAAGCAAAGTCCTTTTCATATACATCCCATGGGTTCGGTTTAGTTTGTTTATGTCCTAAACTAAGTTTTCTGCCTTCAACATCTAAATCAAGAATAACTACTTCAATTTTGTCTTCAATAGATAAAAATTCTGAAGGATGCTTTATTTTTTTTGTCCATGATAAATCTGAGATATAGATTAATCCATCAATACCTTCTTCAAGTTCAATAAATACTCCAAAATTTGTAAAATTTCTAACTGATCCAGTATGTTTAGACCCAATTGGGAATTTTTTTGTTATATCAGTCCACGGATCTTCAGATAATTGTTTCATACCCAGAGACATTTTTCTTGATTCTCGATCAAGATTTAAAACAATCGCTTCAATTTTATCACCAACATTAACAAAGTCTTGAGCACTTCTTAAATGAGTAGACCATGACATTTCAGAGACATGAACTAAACCTTCAATACCTTCATCAATTTCAATAAAAGCACCATAATCTGCTATTACAACAACTTTACCTGTTACTTTTGACCCTTCTTTAACATCATCTCCTAGTTTATCCCATGGATGTTGAGTTAGTTGCTTAAGTCCTAGCTGAATCTTTGATTTATCATCATCAAAGTCTAATATAACTACTTTAATAGTTTGATCCAGATCAAGTATTTCACTTGGATGGTTAATTCTACTCCATGATAAGTCAGTAATGTGAACAAGACCATCAACACCTCCTAAGTCAACAAATACACCATAAGAAGTCATGTTTTTAACAGTACCCTCTAATACCTGACCTTTTTCAAGTTGACTAATAATACCTTTTTTCTGTTCTTCAATATCAGCTTCTATAAGGGCCTTGTGAGATACTACTACGTTCTTAAACTCATGATTGATTTTAACAACTTTAAAATCCATGTTTTTATTTGTGTATTGATCATAATCCCTAATAGGTTTAACATCAATCTGAGAACCTGGTAAAAATGCTTCAATTCCAAAAACATCAACAATCATTCCCCCTTTAGTTCTACACTTCACAAACCCTTGGACTATATCTCCTTTATCATGTGCTTCATTTACTCTTTCCCAAGCTTTAATAACTCTTGCCTTTCTATGAGATAAAACTAATTGACCAGCCTTATCCTCTCTGATATCAACTATTACTTCAACTTTATCACCAACCTTAAGGTCAGGATTATATCTAAACTCATTTTTAGAGATAACTCCCTCTGATTTAGCATTAATATCAATTATGATGTCTTTGTCAGTTAAATGAATAACTTCTCCTTCTATTATATTATCATCTGATGTATCAACAAAGTTTTTCTCGACAAGTTTCTCAAATTCCGTAATTTGCTTATCATCAAGTTCATCAATTCCCTCTTGGTATTGATGCCAATTAAAATTTGTTAAAAAATCATCTTGAGGTTCAGCTTTTTTCTTAGCTTTTTTTGGAGTAGTCTTTACAGGCTTATCCGTCTCCTCAATATTAGTATTTGCAGTATTTTCTTCACTCATAGTGCGCAAAAATATAATTAATTAAGTTATTGGCAAAGTTAAGATGAGTTTTTTATCTACTTCGAATTAATTTTGTGAAGTATTTTTTCAAAAACCTGATCTATAGTAAGGAGAGTAACATCAATTTCATAAGCATCATCAGCTTTTTTAAGAGGAGCAATTTTTCTTGTTGAATCAGTATTATCTCTAGATTTAATCTCTTCCTCTATTGATTCTAATTTTACTGATTTATCGTTAATTTGTTTATGGCGTCTTTCTGCCCTTATTTTTGGATCTGCACTGAGGAAAAATTTAAAAGTAGCATCTGGAAAAACAACTGTCCCTATATCTCTTCCATCAATAACAAGAGAATTAGATTTGACAGATTTTCTTAATTGTTTATATACAAAGTTTCTAATCTCAGGTATTTTTGCATAATTACTGACATTTACAGAAACTTTAAAACCTCTAATTTTTTCACTTACATCAATATCATTAAGATAAATAGTTAATTTTTTATCTTTATATATCTGCTCAAGAGCAATATTATCAAGAATACTGTGGTTAATGTTTTCATTTGAGTTAATATTATTTTGAATAAGGTAAAGTGTTATTGCCCTGTAATAAGCTCCTGAATCTCGATAATTATAATCAAACTTTTCAGCAATTTTTTTAGCTTGAGTACTCTTCCCTGTAGAGGCTTCTCCGTCAATAGCTATAATTACTGGGTTCAAATTAAATCACTTTAGGGTTTAAAACTTTTCTGTTTGTTAAAGCATTATTAATCACATCAGTCATTGACTCAACATAAATAAACTTTAATCCTTTTAGATATTTCTGATTTATTTCTTCTATATCTTTTTTATTGTATGAACTTAGAATAATTTCTTTAATATTAGCTCTTTTAGCAGCTAGAATCTTCTCCTTAATACCTCCTACAGGTAAAACCTTACCTCTTAAAGTAATCTCACCAGTCATTGCAACATTCTTTTTTACTCTTTTTTGAGTAAATAATGAAACTAGTGAGGTTAATATAGTTATACCTGCACTGGGCCCATCTTTTGGTGTAGCACCTTCAGGAACATGAATATGTATGTTATATTTTGTATAATCTAATTCATTATTTATTCCAAGTAACTTATGATTTGATTTAATATATTCTAGAGCAATAATAGCGGACTCTTTCATTATTTTTCCGAGATTTCCTGTTATTGAAAGATTCCCTTTTCCATCAGAAATAGATGACTCAATGAATAAAATTTCACCACCGACAGATGTCCATGCTAATCCAGTAACAACTCCCGCAACTGAATTGTTTTCATATTTATCTCTAAAAAACTTTTTAGGACCAAGAACATTCTTTAAATAGTCAATATCTTTAGAATCATTAAGTTTAGATTGAGAGACAATATTCTTAGCTCTATTCCTAATTAATTTTGCTATTTGTTTTTCTAAATTTCTAACACCTGATTCCCTTGTATAGCCACTTATAATATCCTTTAATGTTTGATTATTAATTTTGAAATCATTACTCTTCATTCCATGTTCTGATAATTGCTTCTTAATTAAAAATTTTGAAGCAATTGAAGTTTTTTCTTCAGATGTGTAACCTGATACATTTATTAATTCCATTCTATCTAATAAAGCTGGATGCATAGATGATAAGTTGTTAGCGGTAGCTATGAACATAACCTTTGAAAGATCATAACCAATTTCCAAAAAATTATCATGAAAAGAGTTATTCTGTTCAGGATCAAGCAACTCTAATAATGCTGAACTAGGGTCTCCTTGTGATCCACTTGAAATTTTATCTATCTCATCTAATACAAATACTGGATTTGAAGTGCCTGATTTTCTAATACTTTGAATAATTCTACCTGGCATTGCACCTATGTATGTTTTTCTATGGCCTCTAATCTCTGCTTCATCTCTTAATCCTCCGAGAGATACCCTAACATATTCTCTATTAATTGATTTTGCAATAGATTTACCAAGTGAAGTTTTTCCAACTCCAGGAGGGCCATATAAACATAAAATTGGAGATTTCATGTCACTCCTTAGCTTAAGAACAGCTAGATACTCGATAATTCTTTTTTTGACATCCTCTAGTCCAAAATGGTCTCTATCTAAAATCTTTTGCGCTTTATTTAAATCGAAATTATCTTCAGAAAACTTCTCCCATGGTAAGTCTACTAATAAGTCAAGATAATTTCTTTGAACAGAATATTCAGCAACTTGAGAATTCATTCTCTTAAGCTTTGATAATTCTTTCTCAAAATGGATTCTAGTTTCATTATTCCAATCCTTGTTTTTTGATTTATTGATCAAGTCCTGGATGTCTTCTTCATATGAGTTATCACCCAACTCTTCCTGGATAGTCTTCATCTGTTGTTGAAGATAATATTCGCGTTGTTGTTGGTCTAAATCATTTCTTACTTTAGATTGAATATCATTTTTTAATGCAAGTTTTTCATATTCAACATTTAATAATTTTAAACATTTGAGCGCTCTTTTGTCAATACTAATACTTGAAAGTAATTCCTGCTTTTCTTTGACAGTAATATTCATGTTAGAGCAAACAAAATTTATTAAAAAAGCAGAGCTATGAATGTTTTTTATTGCAAAAGAAGCTTCAGATGGTATATTAGGATTCTCTTTAATTATTTTTAATGAAATATCCTTTATTGCATCAATTGTTGCAGAAAAATTACTATCAGACTCTTTTTGACTCTTGTCAGATACTGAATCTATAGTAGCTTGGATGTATGGATCTGTTTTAACAACTGATTTTATTTTAAATCTTTTCTTACCTTGAATTATAACTGTAGTATTTCCATCAGGCATTTTTAATACTCTTAATATTTTTGCCACAGTTCCTACACCATAGATGTTTTCTACACTAGGATTTTCAATTTTAGTGTTTTTTTGTGCTACAACACCAATTAATTTATTTGATTTGTTTGCATCATTAATTAGTTTTATAGACTTATCTCTACCAGCATTTATAGGAATAACAACACCTGGAAACAAAACAGTATTTATTAATGGTAGAATTGGTAAAACATCTGGAAGACTTTCTTTCTCTAGAGCTGCTTCATCCTCAGATGTCATTAATGGAATGAATTCTGATTCTTCTCCAAGATCATCAAATGACATTTTGTCTATATTATTAAAAATGATACTCATAAAATATTTTTACAGTCATTTTGTCATAAACTAAAATCAATTAAATACTAATTGAGTGATTATAACTATTACATATATATAAGGGCAAAAGCTATGCCAACTTATTTTTGTCTATACGAGGAACTCTTATAAGAAGTATTGCTCCTAAAAAGAAGAAAAACATAAATATTATTACTGAAAATCTAACACTGCCTGTAATTTGTGCAGCAGTTGCATAAAAAAGCATACCAAATACTATTCCTATTTTTTCTGTGACATCATAGAAACTAAAAAATGATGTTGTATCATTAGTCTTGGGTATAAATAAAGAAAATGTAGCTCTTGTAATAGGTTGAGTTCCGCCCATTAAAAGGCCTACAAGTCCAGCAATCATATAAAATTGCATTGGAGATTTAATAAAATATGCATAAATACAAACAACTCCCCATAGAAAAATAGCGAAGGTTAAGACTATGATATTTCCATATTTTTGAGCTAATCTTGAAAAAATGTATGCGCCACCTATGGCTACAATTTGGATAAGTAAAATGCTAATAATCAACCCTGATGTTTGTTCACTTGAACTACTCCATTCAATTTCACTTACTCCAAAATATGAAGCTATATATAAAATAGTTTGAAGAGAAAATGAAAATATAAAAAATGCTAATAAAAATCTAGTAAATCTTTTACTAGATCTAATTATTTTATAGACTGATTTAAGCTCTCTAAATCCATTCCAAATAATATTTTTTGGAATTTTAACACCTTTGTTACCTTTTGGTAAATGATAAAATGAATATTGGCTAAAAGCTAACCACCATAAACCTACAATTGCAAAAGATGTTTTCATAGCATATATCTCAGAAGAAAAGCCAAATGACTCATAATAGTTAATCATAATTAAATTCACTAATAGGAGAATTACACTTCCAATATACCCCATAACATAACCTCTAGCACTAACTTTATTAGTCTGTTTAGGATATGTTATATCTGTTAAATATGAGTTATAATAAACTAGGCTTCCCCAGAAACCAATTAACCCAAGCACATAAAACACTAGACTAATTTCAATTGTCTCCAACTCAAACCAATACAAGGATATACATGAAAAAGATCCTAGATAAACAAAGAATTTCATAAATATTTTTTTATTACCAATATAATCAGCAATACCACTTAGAAGAGGAGAAAGAAAAGCTATTAATAAAAAAGAAAGACCTGAAACTGAACTAATTAAAGTGTCTTTATTTATTTCCAAATTAAATAAAATTATACTATTAGTATCTGCAAAAATATATTGAGAATAATAAATTGGGAAAACAGCAGAGGAAATGACTAAAGAATACACAGAGTTGGCCCAGTCATAAAGAGCCCAAGCACCTATTAGTTTTTTACTGCCTCTAGGATGATCAGTTTTTTTATTAAACATAAATTTAAATGATTGCCAAAATAAGCAAATAAATCAAAAGATATTTATATTTGTCAAAAAAATAGATGTACAACAAAATACACTTATTTGGAGTTTTATTTTTTAGCTTATCCCTACTAAATTGTCAAACTTCTACAAATAATAAAGAATCTAAAATAACTTTTAAAGTGAATAAAACTGATAACGAGTGGAAAGAAGAACTTTCTTCAGAAGAATTTGAAATTCTAAGAAATAAAGGAACTGAAAGACCCAACACAGGTATTTATAACATGCACTTTAAAGAAGGTGTTTATGCGTGTAAAGGATGTGGTCAAGCTCTTTTTAATAGTGATAACAAGTTTATGACAGATTGTGGATGGCCAAGCTATGAAAGTGCAATTCCTGGTGCAATTACATACAAAAAAGATACAAGTTTAGGGATGATACGAACAGAGATTTTATGTTCTAATTGTGGTGGGCATCAAGGTCATGTTTTCGATGATGGACCTACCTCCACTGGTAAAAGATATTGTGTCAATTCTGCTAGTATTAATTTCATAAATAATAAAAATGAATAAAAAATATGATTTAATTGTTCTAGGTAGTGGTCCTGGAGGTTACGTAAGTGCTATAAGAGCATCACAGTTAGGATTAAAAACTGCAATAGTTGAGAAAGAAAGTCTTGGTGGAGTTTGTCTTAATTGGGGCTGTATACCCACTAAAGCATTATTAAAATCTGCTCAAGTATTTGAATATCTGAAAAAAGCTGATACTTATGGTCTAAAAATTAAAGATTTTGATAAAGATTTTGAATCAGTTGTAAAAAGAAGTAGAGGTGTTGCAGATGGTATGAGTAAAGGGGTAAACTTCTTAATGAAGAAGAATAAAATTGATGTAATCAATGGATACGGTAGATTGTTTCCAAATAAAATTATCTCTGTCGAAAACGAAGGAAAAACTGAAAACTTTGAGGCTAATAATATAATAATTGCCACTGGGGGAAGATCAAGAGTAATTGATTCAATTCCACAAGATGGTAAAAAAATAATTGGTTATAGAGAAGCTATGACTCTTGCAAAACAACCTAAAAAAATGATAATAGTTGGATCTGGAGCAATAGGTATTGAGTTTGCATATTTCTACAACTCTATGGGAACTGAAGTCACAGTAGTTGAATATATGGATAGAGTTTTGCCTGTGGAAGATAAAGATATTTCAAATCAATTAAACAGAACATTTAAAAAATCAGGAATTAAGATACTAACCAATTCAGAGGTAATTTCATCTGACACAAAAGGTAAAGGTGTTAAAGTTCAAATTAAGTCCAAAGGACAAATTTCAGAACATGAAGCAGATATAGTACTTTCTGCAGTTGGTGTAAAAAGTAATATTGAAAATATTGGACTGGAAGAAGTTGGAATTGCAGTTGATAAAGATAAAATAATTGTTGATGAGTTTTATAAAACTAATATACCAGGTTACTTTGCTATAGGTGATGTAACTTCAGGACAAGCACTAGCTCATGTTGCATCAGCTGAAGGTATTTTATGTGTTGAAAAAATTGCTAATCACGATGTTGAACCTATTGATTACGAAAATATACCTGGATGTACATATTGTTCTCCTGAGGTTGCTTCTGTTGGTTTAACTGAAGAAAAAGCTCTAGAAAAAGGGTATAGTATAAAAGTTGGTAAATTTCCATTTACTGCTTCTGGAAAAGCTAAAGCATCTGGCCATCCAGAAGGCTTTGTTAAAGTAATATTTGATGAAAAATATGGTGAATGGCTTGGCTGTCATATGATTGGAGCTGGTGTAACTGACATGATCGCTGAAGCTGTTTTAGGTAGAAAGCTTGAAACTACAGGTAAAGAAATTATAAAATCAGTGCATCCTCATCCTACAATGAGTGAAGCTTTGATGGAGGCTGTGGCAGATGCCTATGATGAGGTAATACATCTTTAATTAATTATACTCTCTAAAGCTAATCTATAGCTATCTAGACCGAAACCTATAATGATTCCATCTACAACAGGTGACAAAAAAGAGTTGTGTCTGAATTCCTCTCTAGAATATGTGTTTGATATATGTACCTCAATAACTTTACAATCAATTGATTTAACAGCATCTGCAATTCCAACAGAAGTATGAGTGTAAGCAGCCGCATTTAAAATGATTCCATCACAATCTTTAGACTTATGGATAAGATTAATAATTTCACCTTCAATATTTGACTGAAAATATTCAATTGCAATTTTTGGAAAAGAAGTTCTGAGTGAATCCAGGTATGAGTCAAAGTTTTGACTTCCATATATATCAGTTTCTCTAGTTCCTAGAAGATTCAAATTAGGACCATTAATTATCGTTATTTTCATATATTATAAAGGTAACGCATAAAGAGTAATTAAAAAATTAAAATGAATTGGGATTCTTGCTTTGAAAATTTTAAAAATTATTTAAAATTAGAAAGGGGTTTAAGTGATAACTCAATTAAAAGCTATGATTTTGATCTTAATTTATTTAAAAAATTTTTAGATTCAAATCAAATAAATGATACTCCACTTAACTGTAAGGCTGAAACTATAAAAAATTATTTATATAAAGATTTATCAGATAAGAAATCAAGAAGTCAGGCAAGAAGTATATCAGCTTTAAAAAGTTTTTTTAATTATTTAATTTTTGAGGGACATATTAAAGAATCTCCGGTCTCAAATATTGAACCTCCGAAACTTGAAAAAAAACTCCCTGAAGTCTTGACAGAAGATGAGATTAATCAATTAATAAAATCAATTGACCTAAATCACGTATTTGGTCAAAGAAATAAAACGATAATAGAAGTTTTATATGGTACTGGGATTCGTGTAAGTGAACTTGTGAATTTAAAATTATCAAATATATTTTTCAAAGAAAACATTCTTAAAGTAACAGGAAAAGGAGATAAAGAGAGGTTTGTGCCTCTAGGAAAAATTGCATCTACTGAAATTAAGACATATATAAGTTTAAGAGATAAATTAAAAATTGATTTAAAATTTTCAGATATATTATTTCTTAATAAATATGGAAGAAGACTAACTAGGTCAATGATTTTTAAAATAATAAGCGATGCTTCTAAGAGTATCAAATTAGAGAAGAAAATTAGCCCACATACATTAAGACATTCATTCGCAACTCATTTGCTTAAAAATGGTGCAGATTTAAGAACAATTCAGTTAATTCTTGGACATGAGAGTATAACAACTACTGAGATATATACTCATCTTGATACTTTCCATTTAGAGGAGGTATTGAAAAAATACCATCCGAGAGGAGATTAGAAAAGTATCATTTATACTTATTTAATACCTTATCTACTCTTTTGCTAGTCTAAAGCCTTCTCCATGTACATTAATAATTTTTAGTGTCAAGTCTTTATCAAGATACTTTCTAAGTTTTGCTATATATACATCCATACTTCTAGAAGTGAAGTAATTTGAATCTCTCCAAATCTTATTTAAGGCAATGTCTCTAGGTAGAAGATCGTCAAAATTTAAAACAAGCATTTTAAGGAGTTGATTTTCTTTTGGGGATAACTTGTAAGATTCATCATCTTTATGAGTTAGAATACGAAGCTTTGAATTGAAATTAAAATCACCAAACTCAAACTCAAATGTATCTTGTTCATTATTATATACATTAGATTTTCTATTTAAAATAGATTTAATTTTTGCAAGCAAAATCTCTGAATCAAATGGTTTAGTTAAGTAATCATCTGCACCAATTTTATAACCTTTAAGAACATCATCTTTAAGGTTTTTTGCAGTAAGAAAAATTAATGGAATCAGCTCATTAACCTCCCTAATTTCCTTTGCTAGTGTGAGACCGTCTTTAAATGGCATCATTATATCGAGAATGCATAAATCAAAGTCGGATCTGTTAAATTTTTCAAATCCTTCTATACCATTTACAGCAAGAGACACCTCATAGTTATTTATAGTTAAATAGTCTTTTAAGATTCTTCCAAAATTTGGATCATCTTCAACTAGTAAGATTCTTTTATTTGATTTCATATTAAATATTTTTTAGAGTTAAATAAAACTTTGTACCTACACCTTTTTTACTCTCCAATGAAATTTTTCCATTATGAAAGTCAACAATTTTTTTTACGTAAGATAATCCTAAACCATGACCTTTGATATTATGTATGTTACCATTCTGTTCTCGATAAAATTTTTCAAAAATCAATTTCTGAGTGTTTTTATCCATTCCGATTCCATTATCTTCAAAGCATATTATAATATCTTTATTAGAATTAGTTGATGAAACAACTATCTGTGGATTTTCTTTTGAATACTTTACTGCGTTATCTAAGATATTTATAATAATATTTTCTAAGTGATTACTATTTCCATTAATATCAAAATTTTTAGCTTTAAGAGATAATTTTATTGACCCTTTTTTGCTTTTAACAATTAACTTCACGTGCTCTAAAGCATCCTCAATTACTTCGTGAATATTTGTCTCTTCCATGTCAAAGGGATTTGAACTTTTCTCTAACTGAGATATCCTAAGTATGTTTTCAACTTGTGACAACATTCTAGAATTCTCTTCTCTAATCATTCCTAGGTAAGAAGTGAATTTCTCGTTTAAATTATTCTTAGAACTTGAAATTGAATCAAGAGCTAAATTTATTGTTGCGATAGGTGTTTTAAATTCATGAGATATATTATTTATAAAATCATTTTTTATCTCAGATAATTTTTTTTGCTGAATAATTTGATAAAGTGCACTAGTTGATATGACCACAATAATTATAGTAAGCATAAATGACAAAGCAGCAACTCCTACAATACCTGAAAGAACATATTCTTGCTTTTCAGGAAATGATACAATTAAATTGTAAGATATAGGGCTAGATCTATCATTAAAAAAGGGTATAGAATACTTTGGACCAGATTGAACTTCTAAATAATTATTTGATTTAACCTTGGTTGACAGTCCATTACTGTAAATCCCAAATTCATACGGTGTAATAATATTTCTATCATTAAAACCTTTATTTAGTAGAATTTGTATCTCACGAGAAGTAGTTCTTTTATGGATTGGAAGAGATGAGGCATATTCTTGAAAAGCTGACTTATATTTCTCAAACTTAAATAAATCTATTTCTTCTACACTTCTTAATTTAGAGATAGATGAATTCAACCTATTTTCCCTTCTATCAAAAATATTTTTATTAACTATTGTTGTTTTTACTGCTTTATAATCTTTTAAATCATCATCACCATATTTATTAGAGAGGTTATCAGGTAAGTTTATATTATAATCTTCTTCAAGAATTCCATAAGCAAAGAACGTAGAAAGGTTAGAAGATTGATCTTCATCTAAGAATAAAAAAACATCAGTAAAGTTAGATTCATCAGGAGTTCCAATAGAATCAATTAGCATTTGATAAGTATAAACATAATCATTAAGTTCCCTGCTTTGAATTTCATCAACAACTTCGCGAAGTGTTCTAGTAACTGCAAGCGTAAACTCTTCTTCTTTATTCTGCCATGAAGAATAAATCCAGTAGCCTTGCAATAAGATTATGCCTATCAAAGAAAATGACATTAATAGAACTAAGGATGTATAAAGCTTTTTATTCATTTATATAAAATTCTCAATTTTAAAATTAAAATTTCTTAATGAAATGTTAATATCTATTGATTAGCCTTTTAATTCAAGATGAATAGATAGGACTTTATCTTTTAAATTCTTAATGTTCTGGTTATTGATTATGTAATCACATTTATCAATAATTGAATTTTCATCTAATTGATTATTAATCCTTTTCATGACTTCTAATCTTGAAAGACTATCTCTATTCATAACTCTTTCAATTCTAACTTCTAGAGGTGATCTAATTAAAATTATTTTATCATAATTACTCTCAGACTTAGTCTCAAAGATAATTGCAGCCTCTTTTACTATATAATCATCATTATTTATTTCTAAAAAATTCTTAAAGTCTAAAGCTACCACTGGGTGAATAATTGAGTTTAGTAATTTAAGTTTTTCAGTGTTTCCAAAAACAATTTTAGATAATTTTTTTGAATCTAAAATGTTATCCTTATAAATATTATTTCCAAAAGAAGTCTTTATAAGATCTATTAATTTTTCATCAGAATTAACCAATTGTTTAGCAGATATATCTGCGCTATAAGTTCTTATACCTAGATTTTTAAAAAGTTTTAAAACAGTAGATTTCCCAGAACCAATACCCCCGGTTAATCCAATGATTTTCATTTTGAATTTAATTTATCTATAATTTCTTGACTAACTCCAACATTAGAAAAGCCACCATCATTATATATATTTTGAAGTGTTACTCTTTTTGAGTAATCTGAAAACAAAGACACTGTAAGATTTGCGCAATCATCTGCTGTTGCATTTCCAAGAGGTGAAGTTAATTCTGCATAATTTAAAAAGTCATCAAGACCTTTAACACCCTTACCTGCAGTTGTTAGAGTTGGGGATTGAGAAATTGTATTAACTCTAACTTTTTTCTCTTTACCAAAAATATATCCAAAACTTCTAGCTATTGACTCTAAATATGCTTTATTGTCAGCCATATCATTATAATTAGGAAAAGTTCTTTGAGCTGCAATATAGGTGAGAGCAACAATACTTCCCCATTCGTTCATTGCGTCTAATTTAAAAAGAGATTGCATTAACTTATGAAAGGAAACAGCAGAAACGTCCCAACCTTTAGTTAACCAATCATAATTTAAGTCTGTGTAATGCCTCCCTTTTCTTACATTAACCGACATACCAATAGAGTGTAAAATAAAATCAAGTTTTCCAAATTTCTCTGTAGCTATATTAATTAAGTTTTCAAGGTCATCAAGGTTTGTTGCATCTGCAGCCACTAAGTCTGAATTTGTTTTTTCAGCTAATTCATTTATCGAACCCATCCTTATTGAAACAGGAGCGTTAGTCAAAACAAATTCACCACCCTCATTATAAACATTTTCAGCTGTCTTCCAAGCAATAGAACTACTATCTAAAGCGCCGAATATAATTCCCTTTTTACCTTTTAAAATATTATTTTTCATTGTATCGTAAATATAGTTTAATTCAATAATTCATTTGCAAGTTCATTAGCAGATTTATTCGATTTATCACCTGACAACATTTCTGCTATCTCATTAACTCTCTCTTTATCTGAAAGCAATTTTACATCCGTTATGATTTTATTATTCTCTTCTCTTTTGAATACTTTATAATGAAAATCACCCTTTGATGCAACTTGAGGAGTATGTGTAATAACTATAACTTGCATTTTACTAGACATATATTTCATAAGTTCAGCTACTTTAGAAGAAACAGAACCTGAAATTCCTGTATCAATTTCATCAAAAATTATAGAAGATAATCGAGTAAAATTTGATAAAATAGATTTAATAGATAGCATAACTCTGGAAATCTCTCCACCCGAAGCAATATCTTTTAATTCACTATAGAGACTACTATTATTGGATTTAAATAAAAACTTACCTTCACTAATACCGTTTTTTTGAATTGTTTCACTTTCAAATAAATCAATTTTAATGTCAGATTTCTCCATACCTAATTCTGATAAATTTTTATTCATTAAAATTTGAAATTCAGGAATAACAGATTTTCTTTTATCATGAATTTGATTTGCCTTAAAGAGAAGATTCTCAGTTAATAATTTAATCTTTATCTCTAGTTGCTCAATCTCAGAATCTATATTGTCATGACTAGATATTTTAAAAGATAAATCTTCTTTTAATTTTAACAAATCATCTAGTGAATCTAGCCTGTGCTTGTTTTGAAGAGAAAATACTTTATCAAGAGTATCCCTGAGTTTATCAATATTCTCATCAGAATTTGAAATATCATTAAGTATAGATTCTGAATCATTAACTATTTGATTTAGATTTTCGTTGACTAAATTAAGATTCTGAGTAAGTTCATTAAGACGTCTTGAAGAACTTGCAACCTTACTTAAACTTTTGACTATCTGAGATAATTTATCTGATATACCTATTTCATCGGTATTAAACTCATTATTAATTTTTGATAGTATTTCTTTAATTTGATCAACATTATCTGCCTCTTTTACTTTATTATTAAGTTCGTCTATATTAAGATTATCAAAATTCAATTCCTCAAATTCACTGAATAAGAATTTATTATAGTCTAAATCAGAATTTAATTTTTCTCTGATAATTTTTTTATCCTCTATCTGTCTTTTAATTAATTGCAATGATTTAAATTCATTTAGATATATTTTAAAATCATCTATATTATTAGAAAGTGAATCTAGAATTAAAAAAATAAAGTTGGAGTCAAGAATGCTTAAGTTATTGAATTGAGAGTGAACATCAATTAACTTATTAGTAAGACCAGATAAAAGATCAAGTTTTACTGGAGTATCATTAATAAAAGCCCTTGACTTACCTTTTTGGTTAACTTCCCTCCTAATTATAGTAATATCTTCATAGTCTAAATCATTTTTAGAAAAAAAGTCAATAGAATTCTGGTCACTGAGATCAAATACAGCTTCAACAAAACATTTTTTATCCTTATTTATAATTTTAGAGTTATCAATTCTAGAACCTAAGACCATTGATAGACCACCTAAAATTATTGATTTCCCAGCACCTGTTTCACCAGTAATAGATGTCATACCCTTATCGAAAGATATTTCAATAGAGTCTATTAGAGCATAATTATCAATCTTAAGTCTCTTTAACATTTATTATTATCTGATTTAAAATATCATTCGAAACATCTGATTTTAATTTTTTTTCAAATGAAGTTATTTTTAAACTTGAATTTATAAAATCAATTTGATTATAGTCACTTGAAATAGGATTAAAATCACCTATTTTATTAACGACTATTGCGTCAAGGTTTTTAGATTTTAATTTATTTTTTGCATTATCAATAATATTATCTGTCTCAAGAGCAAATCCAACTAGATACTGTGAGGTTTTGATCTTGCCTAATTTTTTTAATATGTCAACGGTAGGTTCTAGTTTAATTGAATCTAACCCATCCTCCTTTTTAATTTTATGTTGAACTACTTCAGTTGGCTTAAAGTCAGATATAGCTGCAGAACAAATTACTACATCTGAACTTTCAAAGAATTTAATTGTTTCATTAAACATTTCCTCAGAGTCTTCAACTCTTATTGTTTTAATATTTAAAAGATCCATAGGGAGATTAGTTGGACCAATAACTAAAATTACATTAGCTCCCAACTCTTTAGCTTTTTTAGCAAGGTAGTAACCCATTTTACCAGATGAACTATTACCAATATATCTAACTGGATCAATTTTTTCATGAGTTGGTCCAGCAGTAATTAAAAAGTTTAAATTATTTAATGGAAGGGTGTCTTTAATTTTATTTTCTACATATTGAATTATTTCATTAGGCTCAAGCATTCTCCCTTCCCCCTCTAATCCACTTGCAAGAGAGCCAGATCCAACAGGTAGAACATCTGTTAAATTAGCTTTTAACTTCTTTATGTTTTCTTGATTAAGATTGTTTTTAAACATTTCAAGATCCATTGCAGGAGCAACAAAAACAGGGCAGCTAGATGATAAGTAACAAGCTAATAAAAGATTGTCACATTTAGCATTAGCCATTGATGAAATTGTATTTGAAGTTGCGGGAGCTATAATAAAAATATCAGCCCACTCTGCTAGCTCAACATGATTATTCCATGAAGGATTATTATTTTTTTGAGTAGTAAATTCTGAAAATACATCATTTTCAGATAAGGTTGATAAAGTCAAAGGAGTAACAAACTCTTTTGAAGATGGAGTCATTACAACTCTAACATTAGAGTTTAGCTTGGTAAGTTGTCTTATTAATAAAGGAATCTTATAAGCAGCTATACCCCCTGAAACTCCTATCAAAATATTTTTCTGAGCTAAAACACTCATATCATGAAAGTTTATTGTTCACTTTCAGATTCAGTATCTCTGAAGTAAATTTTATCATCTAACCATTCTTGAACAGCAATAGCATAAGGCTTAGGAAGCTTTTCATAGAATCTTGAAACCTCGATTTGCTCCTTATTTTCAAATATTTCTTCTAAGCTGTCATTATGTGTAGCAAACTCATCAAGTTTATCATGAAGTTCTTTTTTAATTTCAGAATTAATTTGACTAGATCTTTTAGCAATTATTGAAATAGCTTCATAAATATTATTAGTTGGATCCTCAATCTCATGCTTATTATAAGTTTTTGTTGTTTGTGCTGCGTTAGTATTTCTGTATTTATTCATTAGTTTAATTATAAAAGTTGTTTTGCTATATTAATTTTTTCTGACAAATCTTCAATGAAAATAGTGTCAGGGTAATATCTTAAAAAGTTATCAAACGATCTTTCAAGCTCAGTAACTCTTTCGTTTATTCTAGCCTCTATGCTATTAATTGCAATCTCATATTGAGATAACCATCTATAATACAGTGCTTCTTCTCTGAAAATTGTTCCAGGATTATCTGCTATAAAATTATCTAATGATTTGATAGCAGAGTTGTAGTCTAAAATAGAATAATATTGTTTAGAAACTTCAAATTCTTTTTTCTCTAATTTATTTTGTAATTCCTCCATCAGCTCTAGAGCTTCAGTAACATATTCACTATTTGGAAATCTATTTATAAACACCTGAAGTTTATCTATTCCTTTGTATGTGTCATCTTGATCAAGAGTGTGAAGTGGGGAAAGCATATAATATGATTTAGCTTCCATAAAATAAGCTTCTTGAATTCTTTGACTATTAGGATATGATTTAATAAAGTTTTCAAATTGAATTGCAGAAGAATAATAAATTTTTGTTTCAAAATAAGAGTTAGCAAAGAAATAGACTAATCTTTCACCTTGAGGTTTACCTCTATATGTTGGGATAATTTGTTCTATTAGGGCATTAGCTCTTCTAAATTCTCCATTATTGTAGTATTCTTCAGCTGCTGTATATTTATCAACCTCATTTTCAGGACTATTTAATAATTTCTGATAATCATTACAAGAAAAAAGCAAGAGAGATAACAATAATAAAAAAGAAAATCTGTACATATAGAATCAAGTATTTTGGCAAATTTAATATAAGTTTATGAAATTAGGTCAATTAATGATACTTCATTAATAACCGGAACTCCAAGTTCATTTGCTTTGTTGAATTTTGAAGGACCTATATTTTTGCCAGCCACAAGATAATTAGTCTTAGAGCTAATAGACGAACTGATTTTACCTCCGTTTTCTTCTATTAATTTTTTCAACTCTTCTCTACTGTGTATTTCAAAAACACCAGATATAACAAATATAAGATTAGATAAGTTTGAAGAATTTGTATTTAATGCATTATTAGTAAAATTTAAACCTGATGATTTAAGTCTATTAACTAAATTCAAATTTTCATCATCTTTAAAAAAACTGACAATACTTGAGGCTGTTTTATCTCCAATTTCGTCAATCGACGATAGTGATTCTATATCTAAGGATATTAGTTCATCTATAGACTTTATTTGTTTCAAAATTGTTTTTGAGGCAGACTCTCCCACATATCTAATACCCATGCCATATAAAACTTTCTGAAATGATTTTAACTTAGATTCTTCAATTCCATTTCTAAGATTTTCAACTGATTTCTCAGCGTGACCTTCAATCTTTGATATGGCTTCATAATCTAGATTATAAATATCTGAAATATCAATTATATGACCTTTATCATATAAAAGTGTAATTGTTTCATCACCCAATCCATCAATGTTCATTGCCTTTCTTGAAGCAAAATGCTGTATCCTGCCAATTCCTTGTGGTCTACAACTATTTGTGTTTGGACAAAAAAAGTTAGCTTCAGATTCCAGTTTTATCAATTCAGTTTCACAATCTGGACAATTTACAGGAAATGGTATTTCATCTTGTTTAAATCCACGATTATTAATATCTATTCCTGTTATTTTAGGAATTATTTCTCCTCCTTTTTCAACAAACACATTATCATTCAACCTTAACCTAAACTTAATCATTTGATCATAACTGTGAAGTGAAGCTCTTTTAATAGTTGATCCTGAAATTAAAACAGGCTCTAGATTTGCAACTGGCGTAATAGCTCCAGTCCTACCAACATTAAAAGAGATTGATTTTAATTTAGTAGCTAAGTTCTGAGCCTTAAATTTATAAGATATTGCCCATCTGGGAAATTTAGAAGTAAAGCCTAATATTTTTTGATATTTAATACTATTAACCTTTAATACTATCCCATCAATTTCAAATGGTAAAGTATGTCTATTGTGATCCCAAAATTGAATATACTCTTTAACACCCTCTAAACCATTAACAACCTTTTCGTACGCTGGAATATTAAATCCAATATCTCTGGCTGTATTTAATAATTCAGAGTGGTTATTTATAATTAAATCTTCCGAAATAACAGAATAAAGAAAACATTCTAATGGTCGTCTAGCAACTTCTTTTGAATCTAATAATTTAATACTACCTGAAGCAGTATTTCTAGGATTCATAAATAATGGAAGACCCATTTGTTCTCGTTTTTTATTAAGTGAACTGAAAGAGGTTTTAGGCATTATTATCTCACCTCTAATTTCAAACTTATTTGGAAAAGATTTGTTTTTTAATTTGAGAGGAATAGAATTAATAGTTTTAATATTATTAGTAATGTTATCACCCTGCGAGCCATCACCTCTTGTAAGTCCCCTTATTAGCTCTCCATTTTCATATAAAAGATTTACAGAAGCTCCATCATATTTTAATTCACAACAAAACTCAAAATCTTTCACGTCTATAATTTTAATAATTCTTTTATACCAAGCTTCAAGCTCAATATCCGAGTAAGTGTTATCAAGAGAAAACATTGGAAAAATATGTGATTCTGAATCGAACTTATCGGAAAGTCCTCCTCCTACCCTTTTTGAAGGGGAATTTTCATCATGGAATTCAGGATATTGATTTTCAAGATTAATCAACTCATTAATCAATTTATCGTACTCAAAATCAGAAATTAAATTTTTATCAAGATCATAGTAATTATGATTATGTTCTATAATAAGATTTCTTAATTCTAAAATTCTAGATTTAATTTTACTCATATTAAAATGATACTTTAACTAATCTTTTTTTACCTCTAAAATCATCTCTAAAGTTAACATCATTTAGATTAAAATCTGATAATAATTGATTAAAATCTTTAATAAATACCGGGTTTATTTCTAAATAAATTTGACCTTTTTTATTTAAATTTATTAATGCAAATTCAATAATTCTCTTATAATAATGAAGAGGATCATTAGATGGAGCAAATAATGCAGTTTCTGGTTCATATTTAACATTTTTTCCTATTTCGTTTGCTTCATTAGGACTAAGATAAGGTGGGTTTGAGACTATTATATCATATTTGTTTTGAGGTAAAAATTTTGAGTTTAGATCAAGTTTAATTGTTTTAACATTAGAGGCTAGTTTAATTTTATTTTTATTACAAATTTCTAGAGCTTTTTCTGAGACATCTGATAAAGTAACATCCATATTTTTATTTTCTTTATAGATTGTGATCCCAATACATCCTGATCCTGAGCACAAGTCAATAAGTTTTTTTGATTTATTAATATTGATGTTATCCTCAAGTACCCACTGAACTAGCTCTTCTGTTTCTGGCCTAGGAATTAAGACATCTTCATTTACATAAAAATCATATCCATAGAAATTTTTTTTGTTTATCAAATAGTCAATAGGATAATTCTTAGAGATTGGATCTAGACTATCTAATATGATTTTTTTAGAATCTTGATTAATTATACAATGAGGATCTAAAGCAATTTTAATCGGATCAATGCTGCATAATTCTTCTAAAATTATTTTATAAATAAAATCACATTCATTATGAGAAAGATTGAGTTTTTTTCTATAAATATTTCGTAATTCAATAATTGTCATCTTATATTTTTTATCAACCATACAGGACATGCATTATGCCCTGTGTTTCCAAGAGGACTGTCTATGTATTTAAATCCCTTTTTTAAATATAATTTTTGAGCTTTAAGCATATTGGGCATTGTTTCTATGTAGCATTTTTCAAAACCAGATTCAATAGCAAAATCTATACAAATCTGTATCATCTTATTTCCAATTCCTCTTCCTCTAAGAGATTTATGAAAATACATTTTTTGAAGTTCACAGATGTCTTCATCTCCCTCTTTTAGTGGGCTTATTCCTGCACCACCTAATATTCGTCCTTCCTCCTCGACTACAAAATATTTTGATCTGGGTAATTGATAAGTCAAAAACATATTATCTAGTTCAGGATCATCATATGCAGAAGCTTTTTTTGGAATTTGCATTTCAATTAATACTTCTCTAAGTATAACTGATAAGGGTTCATTATCAGATTCATTGATTGGTCTTATCAACATAGTTAAGCTTTTTGGCTTAAATTTACAATTCTAATTTTATTAGTAATCATGGAGTATGATATAATCTATATGAAAAGGTGTATTGAAATTGCATCAAAAGAAATAGGGAATACCTATCCAAATCCGTTAGTTGGTTGTGTTATAGTTCATGAAAACAAAATTATAGGAGAAGGTTCTCATAAAAAATATGGAGATAAACATGCTGAAGTAAATGCTATTAATAGTGTTGACAATAAAGATCTTCTAAGAAACTCTTCACTATATGTTAATCTGGAGCCATGTAATCACTTTGGAAAAACACCACCATGCACTGATTTAATTATTAAATATAAAATCCAAAATATAATTATTGGCTCAAGAGATCCTAATAGCTTGGTAGAAGGAGGAGGTGTCGAAAGACTTAAATCTAAGGGCTGCAATGTGAAATATGGTGTTTTACAAGATGAATGTGACTGCTTAAATAAAAGATTTTTTACATACCATAAACTTAAAAGACCTTATATAATTTTAAAATGGGCAGAATCAAAGGATGGTTTTATTACTCCTATTAAAAGTCAAAGAGAGGTCTTTAAAATCTCTGGAGATGAATCACTAAAATTATCTCATACTTGGAGAAAAGAAGAAAATTCAATTTTGGTTGGTGTTCAAACTATAATAGATGATGACCCTAAGCTTACCACTAGATTAGTTAAGGGAAAAAATCCAATTAGAATTGTTTTAGACCCAAACTGTAGAATTCCGATTAACTCTAATATATTTTCAAAAGACTCAGAGACAATAATATTATCAAAAAATGAGAATAGTGAAATAAGTGAGAATCTAAGAATAATAAATTTTGAAAAAATGGAATCTATTTTAAACTCATTATATGATTTAAAAGTTCAATCAGTTATAATTGAAGGTGGAACTAAAACAATTAAAAATTTTCTAGACAATGACCTATGGGACTCAATAAGAGTATTTAAAGGAAATACAGATCTGGTTAAAGGTATAAAAAGTCCTGGGATTGATTTTATTGATTTTAAAAAAACTAAAAGTGGTAATGATTCCCTATACATTCTAGATAGATAACTAATCAAAAAGACTACTAATTATTTTTGGACATCTTAATGGTTTTCTTGATATGGAATCAACAAATGCAAGAGATGTTTTACCTTCTGTAGTTATTTCATTATTGTCATTAAAAATTTTATATGCAAACTCAATTGTAGAAGTTGGTTTTTTTGAACAAAAAACCTTAATAAAAAAAATATCACCAAAAATTAATGGTTTTATAAATTTTAATTCACATTTAACAACTGGTAAAATAACATTATTACTTTCAATTTCTTCATATGGCATATTTAGTTTTTCAAGCCATTCTATTCTTGCTAATTCAAAAAATTTCAAATAATTACTATGATGAACAATTCCCATTTGATCCGTTTCATTATATCTGACTTTAATTTTACCTGATGTGTAGTTCATTTAAAATGTTTTACGAAGGAAAACCTTAATTTTCCTACAAAATTATCTTACTTGATTTTAACTAAAAAAAATTTAATAATCAATAGTAAACTATGTTTTTTTTTCACTTTTTTTAACTAATATTTGTATTCAACCAAAAACAATATTTCATAAATATATTCAATTAATATCTAGCTAAGAAAAAATGAGTCAAACACCCTCTGCAGTATGGAACAATTGTTTATCCTTTATTAAGGATAATATCCAACCTCAGGCTTATAAAACATGGTTTGAACCTATAATCCCAGTTAAGATTACTAATGATGTTTTAAGCATTCAAGTTCCTAGTAAATTCTTTTATGAATGGCTTGAAGAGCATTATGTTAAGATATTACGTATGGCTCTTACTAAAGAACTTGGATCTGAAGCTAGACTTGTATATATAATTAAGATGGAAAATACTTTCGGTAATAAGATGCCATTTACTGAAAAGATTCCAAGTTCTTCAAGTTCTAGTATAAAATCACAATCTATTGAATCTCCATTTAGCACTTTTGCTTCTGAATTAAAAAACCCTTTTGTAATACCTGGTATTAGAAATCTTCAAATTGAATCTCAATTAAATCCAAACTATACTTTTGAAAATTTTTTAGAGGGTGATTCGAACAGACTGGCTAGATCTGCGGGAATTGCTGTTTCAAATAAACCAGGAGGTACGTCATTTAATCCTCTTCTTGTATATGGAGGTGTTGGTCTAGGAAAAACTCACTTAGCTCATGCTATAGGAGTTGATATCAAACAAAAGTATCCAGATAAAACAGTTTTATATATATCTGCAGAAAAATTTACGCAACAGTATGTTGATTCAGTCAAAAAAAATACAAGAAATGATTTCATTCATTTTTATCAAGTAATAGATGTTTTAATTGTTGATGATGTTCAATTTCTTTCCGGTAAATCTGGAACTCAAGATGTATTCTTCCATATTTTTAATCATTTGCATCAAAATGGCAAACAAGTTATTTTGACTTCAGATAAAGCTCCAATTGACATGCAAGATATAGAACAAAGACTCTTATCTAGATTTAAATGGGGATTATCTGCAGAACTTCAAAATCCTAGTTTTGAAACTAGAGTTTCGATTCTAAAAAACAAGCTATATAGAGATGGTGTTGAGATTCAAGATGATGTAATTGAATTTGTTGCTAAGAATATTAACTCCAATGTAAGAGAACTAGAGGGTGCAATCATTTCACTAATTGCTCAATCATCTTTTAATAAAGCTGAAATAACTGTAAACTTAGCAAAAGAGGTTATTAATAAATTTGTCAAGAGTAACAGAAGAGAAGTATCTATAGATTACATTCAAAAAGTTGTTTCTGATTACTTCCAAATGGATATTCAAACCTTACAATCAAAAACTAGAAAGAGACATATAGTTCAGGCTAGACAAATTGCAATGTACTTTGCTAAAAAGTTCACTAAGGCTTCATTAGCTAGCATTGGCTCACAAATTGGAAGAAGAGATCATGCGACAGTCCTACATGCTTGTAAAACTGTTGATAATCTCAGCTTTACTGATAAACAATTCAGAAAATATGTTGAAGATCTAAATCAAAAACTTTCAAACTAAACTATCTGTAGATTCCTTTGCTATTTATCCAGCGAATGTATGCTTTTTTATTTCTATTATGTCCAGTTAAATCGCTTGCAAAAAGATGATATCCTCTATTAGAAGGATTAGCTACCATAAACAAATAATCATGTTTCTCATGATTAAGAACAGCATCTATAGCAGATATATCTGGCATTGTTATAGGGCCTGGTGGGAGTCCTTTTATTTTATATGTATTAAACTCTGAATCTAGTTTAAGATCGCGATAAAGAACTCTTCTGATAATAGTATCAAAATTCTTATAATATTCTTTTATTGTATAGATTACTGTAGGATCAGCCTGAAGCCTCATTTTATCTCTAAGCCTATTTATGTATAACCCTGCAACTCTTGGACGTTCATCAATTTTTCTACTCTCAATTTGAACAATTGATGCAAGTGAGATTACTTCTAATTTACTCAAGCCTAATTTTTTAGATTTTTCAGACCTATCCTGATTCCAAAACTTCTTGTATTCATCTAGCATTTTGTCTCTAAAATCATCAGGATTAATATCCCAATAAATATTATATGAATTAGGAATAAAGATTGAAAGAATATTTTTCTCATTTAGATCATTATTCATTAAAAAATCTTCATTTTTAAACGAATTGATTAGAGATAAACTATCCTCATATATTTGCTTTGAAATTCTTCCTGCCAAGTTTTCAATTCTTTCTTGATTATTAAAAGTAACAGTTACTGGAGTATTATTAAACTTTAAAGATCTAACAATATCATTGTTCCCAATACCTTTTTTTATCTTAAATCTTCCAGTTTTTTTATTCTTTAAATAGTCAAGCCTTTCTGCAACTTTATAAAATGTTTTTGTAGATTTAAGATACTTTGAAATAGAGTCTGCAAAGGATAGGCTGTCTCCTTCTATAACATAAAGAAATATAGTCTCCTCATCAAAGTCAGTATTTTCCTTATAAAACTTATTATAGTAGTCAATTGCTAAAACTGACAAAAGAATTGTGACTGGTATAATTGTTTTTAAAACTTTCATTTATTCAGAATTTTTTGAAATAATAACTCATCATTAAATTTGTTATTGTAAAATATCCAATCTTTTTTCAAACCTATGTTAACAAAACCACTTTTCTCAAAAAGCGAGATACTTTCTTTATTTTTCGATGAAATATTTGCATATACTTGATGAATAGGCACATGCTCAAGTAAATAATTTTCAGTTAGTTGTAACGAACTTAACCCTATTCCTTTAGATCTATATTTTTTAAATATAATTATCCCTAACCCTACTCTTCTATTTATAAAATCATAATCATATAAATCTATGAATCCATATGATTGTTCATCATCAGCTATTACCAACCTTAATTGTTTATGTTCAATAATATCTAGGTGTGAATTTTCTATAAATTTCTTAAGAGTGTGTCTGGAAAAAGGAGAAGAAGTATTTGAATAGACCCATAATGATTTATCATTTTCTACCTCATAAACTAACTCTAAATCATTGGGTTCAAGAGCTCTAAGTTTTAAATTCATAATACTCAAGTTAAACAATAGTTAAAATATAAATATTAAAAATTTAATATGTTATTTTTACTTTAAAAAAATGAAATCAAATATTAAAATTTTAATTATTTCCGTTATATGTTCAATTATAACTTTTTTCATTTTTAATAGTCTCTTTGTAACTAAAGAAAATAATTATGAGGTATCCTATAAAAATGAAAATATACCTCATTATACTCTTAACACATTATCAAATCAAAGGAATATTCCTTCCACATCATCTCTTCCAGATCTAACTTTTGCAGCTAGTAAATCAATTGATGCAGTTGTACACGTTAAAAACACAAGTATAGTTAAAGACAGTGATGGATGGGCTTTACAATTTTTTTATGGTGATGATTCTAGAAAAAAAGTTGGTACAGGTTCCGGAGTAATTATATCTCCTGATGGTTATATAATTACTAATTATCATGTAATTGAAAATTCAAGTGAGGTTATTGTAACTACTAACGATAATAAAGAATATGAAGCAGTAATTATTGGTTTTGATGAAATATATGATGTTGCGGTTTTAAAAATTGATTCAGATTCAACTTTAGATTATGTTTTTTTTGGCGACTCAGATTCAACACTAATCGGGGAATGGGTGCTTGCAGTTGGAAATCCTTACAACTTAAACTCAACAGTTACTGCAGGAATTATAAGTTCTAAATCAAGAGATTTAAACGAATATGATCAAAAAAATCAATCATTTATTCAAACTGATGCGGCTGTAAACTTTGGAAATAGTGGTGGAGCTTTAGTTAATATTGAAGGAGAACTAATAGGGATTAATACACTTATTCAATCAATGACTGGGGGATATGTTGGGTATTCTTTTGCTGTACCTAGCAACACTGTGAGAAAAATATTTGAAGATATATTAGAATATGGAGGTGTTCAAAAAGGTCTTCTTGGAGTAAGAGGTGTAGCTTTAAAGTCCTCATATTCAAAACAGCTTAACATTACTGAGACTGAAGGCTTCTATATTGATGAAATAGAGTTAGGATTTGGAGCTGATTCAGCAGGACTCGAGAAAGGTGATATCATCAAATCAATTGATGGTTTTAAAATAAATCGATTTTCAGATCTATCAGGGTATTTATCTTCAAAAAGACCTGGAGATAAAGTCGAAGTAAAATTCGTAAGAAATAGTAAGATTGAAACAGCAATAGTAACCTTGAAAAAAAGCTCAAACTAATGAGAATAGATGTCTTGACATTATTTCCTGAGGTATTTGATAATCTTAATTCATTTTCAATAATTAAAAAGGCTATTGACTCAAACAAAGTTCAGGTAAAAACTCATAATCTTAGAGATTATGCAGATAATTCGAGAAAAGTAGATGATTATCCTTATGGTGGATTTCCAGGAATGGTTATTAAAATTGAACCTATAGATAAGTGTATTGAATCATTAAAAAAAGATAAAGTCTATGATGAGATAATATACCTTACTCCAGATGGTGAGTTATTGAATCAAAAAAAATCAAATTATTTTTCAACTTTAAACAATATCATAATTATTTGTGGACATTATAAAGGAATCGATCATAGAGTAAGAGAATTTCTTGTAACTAAAGAAATATCTATTGGAGATTTTGTTGTATCAGGTGGAGAACTTCCTGCTGCCGTCTTATGTGATTCAATAATTAGACTTCTACCAGGTATAATTGGTAATGAATCATCTGCTCTTTCAGATACTTTCCAAGACGACTTATTATCTCCTCCTATATATACTAGACCTGAAACTTTTAAAGGTTTAAAAGTTCCAAAGGTTCTTTTATCAGGAAATGATAAAGAGATTCAAAAGTGGAATGATGAAAAATCTTTAGAAAGAACTAAATTACTTAGGCCAAATCTTTTTGATAATGAATAAAAAAGGTTTATTTTTGCCCGTGTTTGAAATTAATCAAACCCAATAAATAAAATTTCAATGGATTCTTTAGTAAATTTAGTTCAAGAGAAACTTATCAATAAAAATGAATTCCCTTCATTTTCAGCTGGTGACACGTTAACTGTTACTATAGAAATTAGAGAAGGTGATAAAGTTAGACCTCAGTCTTTTAAAGGTGTTGTTATTCAAGTAAAAGGAAGAGGCCAATCTAAGACATTTACTATAAGGAAAATGTCCGGTACTGTTGGAGTTGAAAGAATTTTTCCAATTAACATGCCTGGTTTAAAGAAAATTGAAGTTAATAAGAAAGGTAAAGTAAGACAATCAAGAATTTATTACTTCAGAGAACTTAGAGGAAAGAAAGCTAGGATTAAAGAAGTATAAATCTTATGTCAAAAATTAAAGTAGCCAATCCCATAGTAGAAATTGATGGTGATGAAATGGCTAGAATCATCTGGAAATTTATTAAAGAAAAATTAATCCTAGATTATTTAGATTTAGATGTAATTTATTATGATTTAGGTATTGAATCAAGAGATAAAACCGATGATCAAATAACAATTGATGCAGCAAATGCTATTAAAAAATATAATGTTGGTATCAAATGTGCTACAATAACTCCAGACGAACAAAGAGTTGATGAATTCTCACTAAGTAGAATGTATAAATCTCCCAATGGAACTATAAGAAACATAGTAGGTGGAACAGTATTTAGAGAACCTATTATCTGTAGCTCTATACCCAGATATGTTCAGGGCTGGTCAAGACCAATTTGTATTGGTAGACATGCTTTTGGAGACCAATATAGAGCAACTGATGTTACAACTCATGGACCAGGAAAGCTTGAAATGAAATTTACACCGAAAGATGGAAGTGAACCAAAAACATGGGAAGTTTATAATTTTGAAGAAGATGGTATCGCTATGTCAATGTATAATATTGATTCATCTATTTATGGATTTGCAAGGTCATGTATGAATATGGCTTTAACTAAAAGATGGCCTCTTTATCTTTCCACAAAAAATACTATTCTTAAAGCATATGATGGCCGTTTTAAAGATATCTTTCAAGAAGTTTTTGAAAATGAATTCAAAGATAAATTTGAAAAAGAAAATTTAACCTACGAACACAGGCTAATTGATGATATGGTAGCATCTGCTATAAAATGGAAAGGTGGCTTTGTTTGGGCGTGTAAGAACTATGATGGAGATGTTCAATCAGACATTGTAGCTCAAGGATTTGGTTCTCTTGGATTAATGACTTCAACGCTGATAACTCCAGATGGAAAAACTCTTGAAGCAGAAGCTGCACATGGCACTGTTACTAGGCACTTTAGAAGACATCAAACAGGTGAACAAACTTCTACAAATCCAATAGCATCAATTTTTGCTTGGACTCGTGGACTAATGCATAGAGGTAAACTCGATAATAATCAAGAACTAATTAACTTCTGTAAAACACTCGAAGAAGTTTGTGTTGAAACTGTTGAGGATGGTAAAATGACAAAAGATCTAGCTCTACTCGTCTTTAGAGATGATCTTGTAGATTCAAATTATTTAACAACACAACAGTTTTTAGATGAGTTAAAAAAGAATCTTAATCAGAAGCTCAGCCTATAATTATAATGGAATTTATTAAGATTACAGAACAAGAATCCAATCATAAAGATTTAGAAAAAAAATCTGTAGTTGATCTTGTTAATGCTATGCATGAAGAGGATAATAATGCACTTAAGGCTGTTCATAAAGTTCTTCCTAAGATTACTGAATTGATTAATGAAATTAAGCCAAAAATTAAAAATGGAGGTAGATTATTCTACATTGGGGCTGGAACAAGTGGAAGACTTGGTGTTTTAGATGCTTCAGAATGTCCTCCTACTTTCGGAACACCTCCTGAAAAAATTGTTGGTTTAGTGGCTGGTGGAATTCCTGCTCTTTACAGTTCAATTGAAGTAGCTGAAGATGACTTAACTCAGGCATGGAAAGATTTATCAGAATATAACATCAATTCAAATGACTTTGTAATAGGTATAGCTGCATCTGGCACTACTCCATACGTGATTGGTGGATTAAAAGAATGTCAAAAAAATAATATTTCAACCGGCTGTATTGTTTGTAATCTAAACTCACCTTTATCAAAATATGCAGATTTTAAAGTTGAAGTAATAGTAGGTCCTGAATTTTTAACTGGCAGCTCTAGACTTAAAGCAGGCACAGCTCAGAAGCTTATCTTAAATATGATTTCAACTATCTCTATGATTCTAGACGGTCATGTTAGAGGAAATAAAATGATTGACATGCAGATGAGTAATGCCAAATTAAATAAAAGAGCTAGAAGAATAATTATGGGAGAATTAGGAGTTGACAAAAAAGAAGCTGACAGACTAATTGTTAAACATAAAAGTATTCGATCAGCAATAGATAATTATTTAAATGAATAAATACTTAAAAAAAGGATTTATTCAAGTTTTCACAGGGATTTCTCTATGTTTTATAGCACCTGTTATTGTATCACAGGCCTTTAACAATCAGGATCATCCATTTTTTATCTTTGTTTTAATCATAGGCGCAATTTTACTTGTATTAGCTGTTTTTTATGGATATCGAGGAATAGTCAATATATTAAATGGAACATTAGGGCCTAAGAATAAATTAAATTGAATTATTTTTGATTTTCAAAGTAAGATATGATAAGTATAATTTTTCCAGATAGTTCAGTTAAAAAGTTCGAAAAAGGAACTAAAGTTATTGATGTAGCTAAGAGTATTAGTGAAGGGCTTGCTAGGAAAGTAATATCAGCATCATTTAATTCAGAAACTTATGAAATGGAATCTGAGTTACATGTTGATGGGAGTATAAAATTTTACACTTGGGATGATGATGAGGGCAAGCAAGCATTCTGGCATTCTTCAGCACATATACTAGCTCAAACAATAAAGTTTTTCTATCCAAAATCTAAATTAACAATTGGACCTTCTATTGAAAATGGTTTTTATTATGATGTTGACTTTGATGGTGATAATATTTCAGAAAATGATTTTCAAAAACTTGAAGCAAAATTTCTTGAATTTGCAAGAACTAATAGCCAGTTTAAAATGAAATCAATATCTAAAGATGAGGCTCTTGAATTCTATAAAAAAGAAAAAAATCAATACAAAGTTGAATTAATTGAAGGGCTTGATGATGGAACTATTACATTTTGTGATCATTCTGATTTCAGTGATTTATGTCGAGGTGGACATATTCCATCTACAGGTATTGTTAAAGCAGTAAAACTACTTAATATAGCAGGAGCATACTGGAGAGGAGATGAAAAGAATAATCAGCTTACAAGAATTTATGGTATATCTTTTCCAAAACAAAAACTTCTAACTGCATATTCTGAATTAATTGAGAAAGCTAAAGAAAGAGATCATAGAAAATTAGGTAAAGAGCTAGAGTTGTTTACATTTTCAAGTAAAGTTGGACAAGGTCTACCACTTTGGCTACCAAAAGGGACTGAATTAAGAGATCGTCTTCAAAGCTTTCTGGAAGATGCTCAAAAAAAAGCAGGTTATAAAAAAGTAATATCACCTCACATAGGATCAAAAGAATTATATGTTACATCTGGTCATTTTGAAAAATATGGAGAAGATAGCTTTCAACCAATTCATACTCCAAATGAAAATGAAATTTTCATGCTAAAACCAATGAATTGTCCTCACCATTGTGAAATTTTTAATTCGAAGCCATTAAGTTATAGAGATCTTCCCCTCAGGTTAGCTGAGTTTGGAACTGTATATAGATACGAGCAAAGCGGAGAACTTCATGGATTAAGTAGAGTGAGAGGATTTACAGTAGATGATGCACATATTTTTTGTGCACCCGAACAAGTTGATTCAGAGTTTAAGAATACAATAGACTTAGTGCTATATGTTTTTAAATCTCTAGGATTCAGTGACTTTTATGCTCAAGTTTCACTTAGGGATCCTGATAACACTGAAAAATATATAGGATCTAAAGAAAATTGGAATATAGCTGAGCAAGCTATTTTGAATGCTGCTAAAGAAAAAGAGTTAAATTTTAAAGTTGAATACGGAGAGGCTGCTTTTTATGGTCCTAAACTTGACTTTATGGTTAAAGATGCCTTGGGAAGAAGTTGGCAATTAGGTACAATTCAAGTTGATTACAACCTGCCCGAAAGATTTGAACTTACGTATAAAGGGAATAATAATGAGGATTTAAGGCCCGTTATGCTTCATAGGGCTCCTTTTGGTAGCATGGAAAGATTTGTAGCAATTCTTCTCGAGCATACAGGTGGAGTTTTCCCATTATGGCTATCAACTATTCAAGTTGAAATTTTAATTGTTAGTGAGAACTTTAAAAATTATGGTGAAAAAGTTTTAAATATCTTAGAAAATGACGAAATTCGCGCGCACTTAGATGATAGAAATGAGACTGTTGGAAAGAAAATTAGAGAATCTGAGATAAATAAGATTCCTTTTATGATAGTTGTTGGTGAAAATGAAGTTAAAAACAACACTATCTCTATTAGAAGACATCATGGTGATGATCTAGGTGAAATGAAAATTGAAAAGTTTATTGATATAATCAAAAAAGAAATTTCAGATTGTATCCCAAAATTTAATATTAATTAAAAATAGTTGTTATAGCAATAAGAAGAAGAAGATCGAATAGGAGATTCAGCAGAGTAATAAAAGAAGATCCTCATAAAATCAATACAAAGATAACCGCTCATGAAGTTAGACTTGTAGGTGATAACGTTGATGTAGGAGTATACTCAACAAATGAGGCCCTAAGACTTGCAAGAAATCTAGAATTAGATTTAGTTGAAATTTCTCCAAAAGCTTCTCCTCCTGTTTGTAAAATTCTAGAATATAAGAAGTTCTTATATGAGCAGAAAAAAAGGGAAAAAGCATTAAAATCAAAAGCAACAAAAATTGTTGTAAAAGAGATTAGGTTTGGACCACAAACAGATGAACATGATTATCAGTTTAAAAAGAAACATGCGGAAAAGTTTTTAAATGAAGGTGCTAAATTAAAAGCATTTGTATTTTTTAAAGGAAGATCGATTATATTTAAAGAACAAGGTCAAATTTTGCTACTTAGATTAGCTCAAGATCTTGAAGGACTTGGAACGGTTGAGCAAATGCCACAGCTAGAAGGAAAAAGAATGATTATGTTTATAATGCCAAAAAAGAATTAAAAAAAGGAACTATGCCTAAAATGAAAACAAAATCCAGTGCTAAGAAAAGGTTTAAAATAACTGGATCAGGAAAAATTAAAAGAAAACATGCCTTTAAAAATCATATTTTGACAAAGAAGTCAAAAAAGAGAAAATTAAGGTTAACTCACTTTGGACTTGTTCATGAAAGTGATGAAAACAATATTAAAAGACAATTAAGATTAAAATAAATTACTAGCCATGCCAAGATCAGTAAACTCAGTTGCTTCCAGAGCAAGAAGAAAAAAAATAATCAAACAAGCTAAAGGTTACTTTGGCAGAAGAAAAAATGTTTGGACAGTAGCTAAAAATGCTGTTGAAAAAGCACTTCAATACGCATACAGAGATAGAAAGACAAAGAAAAGAAACTTTAGATCTCTATGGGTTATGAGAATAAATGCTGCAGCACATGAACATGGTCTGTCTTACAATGAATTTATGTTTAAGTTAAAATCAAACAATATCTCTCTTAATAGAAAGGTTTTAGCTGACTTGGCTATGAACAATCCAAGTGCTTTTGAGGCAATTATTAAGTCACTAAAATAAGCTCTCCCCTCCTCTACCTCAACTTTATCTTATTTTTTAGGTCTAAAATATAAATATAGATTGAAAGAAGGTGCTTTACTTAAAATCCTAAAGAATCCTGCCTCAAAGAATGAGGGTTTTAGACTTCTAGTAGATTTATATCAAGAAAAAATCTATTGGATGATAAGAAAAATGGTACTATCACATGATTCTACAAATGATGTTCTTCAAGAAACATACATTAGGATATTTAAAGGAATAGAAAAATTTCAGGAGAAAAGTAAGCTTTCTACCTGGATTTATAGAATTGCTTACAATGAATGTATTAGATTCTTATCAAATGAATCAAAGCTTAAAAAGGTTGAGCTTGATTCAAATGATGATAACTATTCTAGAAAACTATATGCTGATGTTTATTTTGATGCAGAAAATTTATCTCTAAAATTTCATCAAATTTTATCAGAATTAACCTTAAGGCAGAGAAATATATTTAATATGAAATATTTTGACGAACTTAAGTTTACTGAAATATCAAAAATAACAGGCATAAATATTAACACAATTAAATCAAAATACTATTTAGTTGAAAAAAGAATTAAAAAAGAAATAAATGAGTCAGCATTATAAAAAACTAGGTTTTAAAACACCAGAAAACTATTTTCAAAAGTCAAAAAATCAAATTTTAGCGACTACAATTAATAATGAAAATAAAATAATTAAACAGCAGACTAATTCATACTTTCA
>JABGTW010000056.1 GCA_018646865.1 Cryomorphaceae bacterium
CAGAATTAATACTGCGTATTCTCTACAAATAGATAATAATGTTCGCTTTTATCGAGGTGATCCAACTGGACTTTATCCAAATGAAGACAACCAATATGTCCGTACTTTTTTAAATTACGACGACGACGATGTTTATGTAATTAGGTGGAAAGCGCCAACCTTTCCAAAAAACAGTTCAGAATTTGAAAGTGCTGAGGTTCGTTATTCTTCAATGAATTTAGGAGATAACATTACCAATAATTTTGATGGAATTTACGACACCCAATACAAACTAGATAAAGATGGCTTTGTAACTCTTGTGATTGCGGATGAAATACCCGAACTAAGAGAAAAAGCAGAAATTGCAGGATATAATTTTATGCCTTGGACTTTACCAGGGAACAAAGGGTATCTAATTTATCGTAACCTTTTAACAAAAGGAGGAAAGACAGCTCCTTATTCATTAAACAAAACTCCTATGCCTAATTTTGCAACAAACCGATCCCATTTATATCCCACGACGCAAAAAAATACATTGGAGCTTATGCACCTACTGGCCTTAGGATGACTAAAGATGAATATTTAGCTGATTTTGGAGGATTTAATGACAAGTTCAGAGACTAAAAATTAAATAATATCTCTCTCTTCATTGTTATACAACTAATTTTTAGGACCTCTTAAATGAATTATTAATCCATTTAAGAAATTACGTAACAACTGATCGCCACATTTTATATAGTTTTTATGATTTTCGTTTCTAAATACTGCTCCAAGTTCTGATTTAGAGATCTTGAAATCAACTAGTTTGCAAATTTCAACTATTTCTTCATCACTTAACTTATGAGCTACACGTAGTTTTTTGAAAATATCATTATTTGTTAACCCCATAACATTCTTTTTTATATTATTAATTATTCTGAAATTTCAGATAACTCAAACCATCTTAGTGTTTTTAATTCCAGTTCTTTTTCTATTAATCCAAGTTCAATTGAAAGATCTTCAATCTCTTTTACACTAAGGCTATCTTTTGTAAAATGATTTTGAATTTCTTTTTTCTTAATTTCAATTTTTTTTATCTCTAATTCTATTTTTTTAAATTCTTTTTGCTGTTTGTAGCTAAATCCAACTTTATCTGTATTATCTTTTTGATATATTTTTTCTTTTTTATTAATCCTTATTGATTCCTTATTTTCTTGAACTCGAGAATCTTCATATACCCTATAATCGGAATAATTACCAGGGAAATCATCAACAATCCCTCCTCCTTTGAAAATAAATAAATGATCTACAATTTTATCCATAAAGTATCTATCATGAGAGACAACTATTAAGCAGCCTGGAAAATCTAATAGAAAATTTTCAAGTACATTCAGTGTAATTATGTCTAAATCATTAGTAGGTTCATCAAGAATTAAGAAGTTCGGATTTTGAATCAAAACTGTACAAAGGTATAGACGTTTGCGCTCACCTCCACTAAGTTTATTAACGAAATCGTATTGTTTTTTACGATCAAATAAGAAACGTTCTAATAATTGTTGAGCAGATATTTTGCGACCTTTTTTTAATGGAATATAATCTCCATATTCTTTAATTACATCAATAACTTTTTGTTCTTCCTTTACAGGAATCCCTTCTTGAGTATAGTAACCAAATTTTAAAGTTTCTCCCCAAACAATCTTACCTGAATCTACAGTGTCATTTGAAGTCAATAGGTTTAAAAATGTAGATTTTCCTGTACCATTTTTGCCAATTATTCCAATTCGTTCATTTCTTTGAAACGTATAATTAAAACTGTTTAATATAATTTTTTCATCAAATGATTTTTGAACTTTGTGCATTTCAATCATCTTGCTTCCTAACCTTTCCATATTTATTTCAAGCTGAACTTGGTGGTCGTTTCTTCTTTGACTTGCTTTTTCTTTTATTATTTTAAAATCCTCTATTCTAGATTTTGATTTTGTAGTCCTTGCTTTTGGTTGTTTTCGCATCCATTCCAATTCTTTTTTAAAATGTATCTTATTTTTATGTGCTTCAACGTTCTGCTGTGCAATTCGAGCTTCTCTTTTTTCAAGGTAGTATGAGTAATTTCCTCTATAAGTATAGAGTTTGCCATTATCTAGTTCAATTATCTCATTACAAATTCTTTCTAAGAAATATCGATCATGAGTAACCATTAATAATGAGATTTTCTCTTTTGAAAAATAATCTTCTAACCATTCTATCATTTCTAAATCAATGTGGTTAGTCGGCTCATCTAAGATTAATAACTCTGGTTCTTTTAGTAGTGCATTACATAAAGCTAATCTTTTGATTTGCCCACCTGATAAACTTCCTACTTTCGCATCTAAATCATTAAGCTTTAACTTAAATAAAATTTTCTTGTATTGTTTTTCATAATCCCAAGCTTGAGTTTGATCCATTGCCTCAAATGCTTTTTGATAACCTTCTTGGTCATCTAGATTCTCCAGGGCTTTATCGTACTGAGCAATAATTTTAAGAGTAGGGTTTTCAGCTTTTAATATGCTTTCTTCTACTGTTAAATTGGGATTTAAATTTGGCTCTTGTGGAAGGTAAGCTATTTTAGTTCCTTTTCTGAAAATTACATTTCCGCTATCAGGTTTATCTTTTCCTACAATTATATCTAAAATAGAAGTTTTTCCACTTCCATTTTTTGCAATTAATGCTATTTTCTGTCCTTTATTTATGCCAAATGAAATAGATTTAAATAGTACTTTTTCTCCATACGATTTAGAAATATCTTCTACAGAAAGTAAGTTCATAAAAATTCTATTAATTACAAGATTATCAAAAATACGCAATCAAAAATGATTTGTATTTAAAGCTTATTCATGTTTAGCTCTAGAATTTAGTTATTACTGGGGTTTTTTATAATTGCACTAATCAATGATGTTAGACTATTTAAATCTCGATAATCCATAACTTCAACTGGAGAGTGAGAATATCTACCGGGCCAAGATAATGGAATTGATGGGATTCCATAACCAAGGAATGCCTGCCCATCTGTTCCTCCTGCAGTCATTCCATATTGGACTTTGATTTCATTTTTGTTTGCAATAGTTTGAATTTTTTTTAAATTTTTCCTGCTTAAAAAGTTAATACTTTCTAATACTCTAATTACTGCACCATCACCCAATGGAGAGTTTGCAAAAGATTCATCGGAGTAGGGGTCATCTGATGAAACATATGTGTCTATTGGGTAAACTGTGCTTATGTCGGTAAGGTTTTTTGCAGCAAACGTAGAACCGATTAAACCAGCTTCTTCAGCAACTGACCAAATAAAAGTAACGCGTTGACTTAATTCATTGGGATTTAAATCTTTTAAACTTTTAAGCAATGCAGCGCTTCCTACTCTGTCATCAAAGCCACGTGCAGCAGCTCTATTCTCACTAATTCGAATCATTTCCTTAGGCATAGTTACAGTTGTAACTCCTATCTTTATTCCGGCTGCTAAAGCTTCATTTTTAGAATTAAACCCAGCAAACACTTTCAGAGGTTCTGAGCTTAATCTAGTTAAGGAGTTTCTGTAGTCAGCTCTTGGTTCGAAGACTCCCTGAATAGGATTTTTGTCAGTATGAACTAGAGCAGGTTGGGCTTCCCAAATCCAAGGAAACATTCGTCCTCTCATTTTTAAAATAAGTCTACCATCATCGCTAATAGAATTAACGAAATAACCCGTCTCATCCATATGAGCTACAAAAGCTATATGTTCTTTTCCCTTTCCAAATGTGAGTACTATATTTCCAACCCTATCTATTTTAGGTTTTGCCCAGTTAGGTAATTCGTTTAATATTAGTTTACGAACACTTCCTTCATCATAACTTACACCATATTTCCCTATTAATTTAGAAACTAAATTGTGTTCTTCATTGAAGCTGTCATATGAGGTTTTAGAAGTTTCATGCTTAAGTTGAGGCACTTCAGTTTCCTTAACATTGATGTCTAAGACTTTTAACCAGTAATCAATCATATTTTCAACATCGGAAACAGCTACTAATTCAACAGGACTATTTTCATAAAGACTTGGTAATCCAATTTCATAAATATTTTCACTATTGAAATTAATTGTTGAGGCCGGGTTTCTAAAGTCTATTACAGGCTTAGTTTTTACCAGGTTACTTCCCTTCTTTGAAATCAAATTATTAGCTAACAAAGTTTCTTTCCCGATCTTCTTGGATTCTAAAAAACGATTGAATCTATGAATTTCATTGAATGGACCATAATTGTTAATCACCGCTTCAATTCCCTTTCCATTCAACAATTCAAGTGTCGTCCAAGCAAATACAACCGTTCCTTTAAATTCAATTTCTTTTATGCTTTTTGCTACTACAGCTAGAGCAATTGCGGCAGCTTTTGACTTTATGGACGGTGCTGCAACATATGAATTATTAATTGTCACAGGTTTTTTGTTTAAGGTGACAGGGTCTAGTAATTGAATATTTCTTGTAGCTAATTCTGATGCTGAAGTAGCTCCAACATCTAAGTAAATTTCATGCCAACTAAATGGTGATTTCATGCTTTCTGGATTTGCTCTAACTCCATCAAAATGAGCTGAGCGAACCGTAGAAACTCCGATTAAAGATTCTGCTTCAGTATTTATATTAACTTCATGCCCTTGTATAAATTGATGATAAAGATTTCCAATATATCCAAACCCTAAAGGATTGAGTTTTATAAATCCATCTTGTTGTATATGACTTATAACATATCCTGGCTCGTCTAAAGGAACCGTAATTAATCTTTTTGGATGACCTGATCCTAAAACCATGATTAGGTTCCCTAATCTGTCTTTTTTTAATTCACCCTTTTGAAACAGGTCTTGAATGTATGAAGCAGCCTGTTTCTCTCTTCCGGTAATAGATGAGGTTTTTGAAAATTCATTTAAGTGTTCAATTAAATTAGGATTTCCTAATGTATGTTGTGCAAGAATGAATTGACTGCTAAAAAATAATGTAAAAAGTAATATTAAATTGAATTTCATCGTTATATAAATTTAAACCTATTTTGTCTAAAAACAACATAAAATAACAAACCCACTCATATGAGTGGGTTTGTTATTGGTGGAGTCGGAGGGATTCGAACCCTCGTCCATACAAGCAATAAAATTACCTTCTACAAGTTTAGTTATCATTAAATTTTCGAAAAAACACTTGGTCGATAACAACCAAAATATTTTCCTTATCACTTAAGCTTTAAGTTTTATCCAGTGCCAATAAAACTCTAGATTAACTCTATGGTATCTCATAAATAAAAACTGTCAATCAAAGTTTTTAAGAGACATCCAGCTTCTCAACCTAGTTGAGATTCGCATTGACTTACTGTAATTCAGTCAATTATGCAGCTAGAGCGTAGTTATTTTCGCCATTTAAAGGTTAAAAATAAGATTTACGAGTTTATTCTCATTGCTCGACTTGCAAATAAAAACATTAGTCTTGCTGTCAATACCAGTCGACCCCAATATATCAATGTACTTAAGTGTGCAAAGATATGATAATTAACTAAATTTTAGATGTAGCTTCCCTAAGTGTCAGTAAGTTCTTTAAAAGCTGTTCGAGATTATTAATGTTTAGCATATTTGCTCCATCACTTTTTGCTTTAGATGGATCAGTATGTGTTTCTAAAAAAATACCATCTATATTATTGACAATTCCTGCTCTAGCAAGAGATTCAATATATTCTGGATTTCCACCAGTAACTCCAGATGTTTGATTAGGTTTTTGAACTGAGTGAGTAACATCTAGAATAGTAGGTGCAAGTTTTTTTAGTTCTGATATGCCTCTAAAATCTACGATTAGATCATTATATCCAAATTGAGTTCCTCTTTCAGTTAGCATAACATTATCATTACCAGATTGTCTAACCTTACCTACAGCATACTTCATGCTTTCAGCACTCATGAATTGACCTTTCTTAATATTAACTATTTTGTTTGTTTTAGCTGCACTAACAAGAAGATCTGTTTGTCTAGCTAGAAAAGCAGGTATTTGAAGAATATCAACATATTCAGCTGCGATATCAGCCTCATTTTTATCATGAATATCAGTTATAACAGGTACATTAAATTCAGTATTAATTTTCTTTAAAATTTTCAAAGCTTTCAAATCACCAATACCTGTAAAGCTATCCAGTCTAGTTCTGTTTGCCTTTCTGTAACTTCCTTTAAAAACTAAAGGTATTGATAGTTTTGAAGTAATTGATAAAAGCTTTTTAGCAATTTTAAAAGCAATTTCTTCACCTTCTATTGCACATGGCCCAGCTATTAATAAAAACTTATCTTTTGGTATTTCTTTTAAAATCATACTTGCATTAATTATTATTTTCTTTTTACTTCAAATATACTACCCTCTTCACATTTATATACTTGTCCTTCTAATTTTAGAATAAGATTATAATCATGGGTAGCAATAATCATTGAAGTACCCATTTTATTAAGCTTTTGAAATAAAGTGATTATCTCAGAACTTGTTTCAGGATCTAAATTACCAGTAGGTTCATCTGCAATTATTAATTCTGGCTCATTTAGCATAGATCTTGCTATTGCCACTCTTTGTTGTTCTCCACCAGAAAGCTCA
>JABGTW010000059.1 GCA_018646865.1 Cryomorphaceae bacterium
AGTGACTTCTCTATGTGATTCTATTCTAGCAGTAAAAAAACATATCATATGCCCTTTATCATACCAATTATTAATAGTCTCAAGAGCATCAGGATAAAGCTCTGCAGTCACCATTCTTTCTGGCTCTTCATTTGGAACATCATCACAAATAGTTCCATCTATATCTATTAAATAATTTTTTATACCCTCGGGAAGAATTGGACTAACAGTTTCTCCTTTTTCGATCTTTTCGTGTAGATAGTTTTCTACTTCTTCTTTTTTCATATTTTATGTTTCTTGTATCCACAACTCTCTATCCTGTTGATTGTATGGCCATGGAGCACCATTATTTTCAATGTTGTTCATCATATTATTTAAATCCGGATGAGCAGATGACTCTTCCATTATCAAGTATTGCCTCATATCCATGATAATAGATAAGGGATCAATATTAATTGGACAAGCTTCAACACATGCGTTACAGGAAGTACATGCCCAAAGCTCTTCTTTTGATATATAATTATCTAGTAATCTATCTCCATCATCTATAAACTCTCCTTTATTGTTTGATATATTTCTGGAAACTTTCTCTAGTCTATCTCTTGTATCCATCATAATTTTTCTTGGAGAAAGTTTTTTTCCTGTAAGGTTTGCAGGACATTCGCTTGTACATCTTCCACATTCAGTACATGAATAGGCGTTCATCAGCTGAACCCAATTTAAATCAAGAACATCTGATGCTCCAAATTTATCAATATTCTGATTATTCTTAGTTGCTTTTTCGGGATAGAACATTAGAAGAACTTCATTTTTAACTGATTCTAAAACATTAAATTTTCCTTTCTCCTCAAGATTAGCAAAATATGTGTTTGGGAATGCAAGTAAAATATGAAGATGCTTTGAGTAATATAAATAATTTAGAAAAAAGAAAATCCCTATTATATGCGACCACCAAAATATTCTTTCTAATTGATAAACAGTAGACGTAGTAAACGAGTCAAACAAAGGAACTAGAAAAGTTGAAACAGGAAAGGATCCAGCTACATAGTAGTTCTCATAATTTCTCTCCTGAAGAATTAGATCAGTAGCATTCATAGATAAAAATAATAGCATTAAGACCACTTCAAAGTATAGAATATTATCAGCATCAAATTTTGGCCACCCTTTCATTTCACTACTTAAAAACCTTTTAATCTTGACAATGTTTCTTCTTGTCCAAAAGACAATCACTGAAATTAGAACTAGTAATGCAAGAATCTCAAAAGAAGCAATTAGAAAATTATAGACAGAAATATTGAAAATTTTTGAAAAGAACCTATGTGATCCTGTTAGACCATCAATTATGATTTCTAAAATTTCTATATTAATTATTATAAATCCTACATAAACTATTACATGTAATATTCCAGAAATTGGCTTAGTGACTATTTTTGATTGACCTAAAGCAATCCTAATCATATTTAGAAGTCTTTTACCAGGATTATCATTTCTTTCAACTGGTTTACCAAGCTTAATTACTCTGATTAATTTATTGATATTTAGAGAGAAAAATCCAATTGAAATTATCAATAGAAAACTAAAAATTATATTAGGCAGTGTAATGATCATCTATTTTCTTCCAAAAATTGAGAAATGAACATATTTTTTTGGATTTGTTTTTATATCACTAATTAATGAATTTAAATTCTCAATAGATGAATTCAGATTTTTATAGACATCATCTTTACTAATCAACTTACCTAGACTTGAATTATCAGAGTTAAGATTACTAACAATTGAATTTATACCATCTACTGACTTTTCTAAATTAGACAACACACTAGTTAAACCAAAATCATTTAACTCTTTGGATACGTTTGAAAGATTACTACTAATAGATTCTATGTTATCTATTGAATTATTAATTTGATTATTTTTCTCTGTGAGTGTTTTCTCTATAATCAATGATGAATTATTAATAGCTCTAACAGCTGAGGTTAAAATGTTCAATGATTCTTTAATATCATTTTGAGTTTCTTTATTTAAAACATAAGATGCCCCCGTAAAGATTGAATCAACACTTGTTAGAGTGCTTTCTAATTTTCTTTGAAGAGGTTCTATTTGTCTATTAATAAGTTCTGTAAGACCAGGTCTAATATTAGACTTAAGAGTGTCACCAGATTTAACAACTAATCCTTTTTCAAAAACAGGTTCAATAGCTATAGCTAAACCTCCTAGTACTCCAGTTTCATATATTGTTGCAGAACTATTAGATGAGAAATTTATTTTATCTTTTACTTTTAGAGTTACAACTATTTTAGTTGAATTTGGAAGAAAATCAAGAGCTGTAACGTTCCCAATCGAGAGACCATTTATCATAACGTTTGCTCCAACCAATAAACCATCTACTTCATCATAAACTGCATAAACAGTTTTCTGCCTATCTAGAAGTGAAGTTCCCTTTAGATAATTAAATCCGAAAATGAATAAAAGAATTGTCGTTAAGACAAAAATTGAAGCTTTAATTTCTTTTGATAGATTCAAGGTAGTTTTGGTTTATAATGTAAAAATAAGAATAATTTGATTAGTCAAAAACGATAAATTAAGGATCATTTAATACTAAGAACCCGATTATTTTGATAAGTGACAATAAAAGAGGTGTTAAAACCATATTTTTTAGCTTTAATTAGCGATTCCTTGGCATCATCAATAGATTTATGTCTACCATATAAATACTTATATATGGCTCCCTCTTTCACAACATCAACCGATTTAAGACCTTTAAAATTATATGGTTTAAGATCTAGTAACTTATTACTAGCTGCAATTTGAACTCTGTATAATAAATTATTATTTGAACCTTCATTAATAAGTGATGATGTTGATAAGTTTTTAAAAAAATCATTCTTGTATTTAATTACTGCAAGTGAAATAGCTTCAGACATTTCAGATTGACCCTTATTTGAATTCAAATATGATCCTTCTGTTCTATTTGTTAGAAATCCTGTTTCAACAAGTACGCTTGGCATATAAGTGTATTTTAACACAATAAAACCTGCTTGTTTTACATTTCTATTTTTTCTTTTTAGTCTTTTAACGAAACTATTTTGAATATATGAAGCAGCTATAATACTTTGATCTAGATATTCCTCTTGCATAAGAGTTAGTCCTATTACTGATTCTGGGTTATTTGGATCAAAACCTTCATAAGTACTCTCATAATTGTCTTCAAAAAATATTACTGAATTTTCTTTTTTTGCAATTTCAAAGTTACGCTGATTAGCATGAAGTCCGAGGACAAATGTTCCAGCACCAAAGGCTTGAGATGTATGAGAGTCACAATGAATAGATATAAAAAGCTGAGCATCAGATCGATTCGCAATATTTGCTCTTTCAAATAAATCTACAAAAACATCTTTTTTCCTTGTATAAATTACATTTATTCCCTTTTGCTCAAGTATATTTCCTAAACTAAGTGATATTTTTAGAGCAATATTTTTCTCAATAAACCCGTTACCTGTATTCCCCGGATCTTTACCTCCATGACCAGCATCAATTACAACTGTAAAAACCGAGTTTAAGTTTAAACTAGTTTGACTAAATGAATAAAAAAAACAAAACTGAAGTAAAACAAGGGTAATTATCCTAAGTGAATTCATTGTTATAAATAGTTATAATTAAAATTATGATTAATTTTGAATAAGTTAAGTACCTTGTTAATAACTCAATTTCAAATCTTGAAAAAAAAATATTTAACCTTTTTTATAATTTTTATTTTTTTAGGATTAAATCTCACATATTCTCAAGAAAATGATAAATTTCAAGACTCATTATCTATAGATAAAGAGAATAAAAAACCAGTACTTTTAGATAATATTAAATATGATGCAAGTGATTCAATTAGAATTGATCAAAAAAATAATAAAATATTTCTATATAATAATGCTAAAATTGAATATGGAGACATTTTACTTACATCAGGACTTATAATTTTAGATTATAAGGAGAATATTGTAACAGCAGGTAGAATTGCTGACTCGAAAGGTGTTCTTAGTCAATATCCAACATTTAAACAAGGAAGTAATATTGTTAATCCAGATTCAATTAAATATAATTTTGATAATCAAAAAGCTCTAATATGGAACTCGAAATCAGAGGAAAATGGCATGAATATCTTATCAAGTCTTACAAAAAAACAAAATGATTCTGTTTACTATTTAAAAGATGGAAAAGTTACTACTGGAGGAAA
>JABGTW010000061.1 GCA_018646865.1 Cryomorphaceae bacterium
AAGATCAGCTTCCATTTTCTCTGAATCTGTAACAAAATATGGAGAAATATATCCTCTATCAAACTGCATCCCCTCAACAACATCTACATATGTGTCAGTTCCCTTTGCTTCTTCTACAGTTATGACACCTTCTTTACCAACTTTTTCAAAAGCTTCAGTTATAAGTTTTCCAATAGTTTCATCATTATTAGCTGAAATACTTGCAACTTGAAGTATTTTTTCAGAAGCACTTCCTATCTCAACTGATTGTTTTTCAAGGCTTTTAACAACTGAATTAACTGCTTTATCAATTCCTCTTTTAAGATCCATCGGATTAGCACCTGCAGCAACGTTTTTTAGCCCTTCGGTAACTATTGATTGAGCTAAAATAGTCGCAGTAGTAGTTCCGTCTCCAGCTAAATCGTTAGTTTTAGATGCCACTTCTTTAACCATTTGAGCACCCATATTCTCTAGATTATCTTTTAGCTCTATTTCTTTTGCAACTGTAACACCATCTTTAGTTACTTGTGGAGCACCAAATGATTTTCCAATAATAACATTTCTACCTTTTGGACCTAGTGTTACTTTAACAGCGTTAGCCAAAGCATCAACTCCTCTTTTTATACCGTCACGAGCTTCAATATCAAATTCAATTTTTTTTGCCATTTTTTTTAATTTAAGTTATACGATTGCAAGAATATCATTCTCTTTCATTATTAGGTAATCACTACCATTGTGTTGTAGCTCAGTTCCTGCATATTTTCCGTAAAGAACAATATCCCCTGTTTTAAGTGTTACAGGATTTTCTTTTGTACCAGGACCTACTGCTACTATTTTTCCTTTTTGAGGTTTTTCTTTAGCTGAATCTGGAATTATTATTCCTGATGAAGTTTTTGTTTCTGCCTCTGATGGCTCAACTAGAACTCTGTCGGCTAAAGGTTTAATATTAATTTTACTCATATTCTTTTATTTAATAGTTTTCATAAATTATGCCACACTCTAAAAGTGTGTCAACGTTGATTTTTTACTGACATCATGACATTTTTTAATCTGAGTCAGAAGGAATCTCTGGTATTGTTTGCTCGGGAATCTCTGGTATTGTTTGCTCGGGAATTGATTCATCAATTAAAATAGAATCAGTATTTTCAGAGTCATTCATCAGAGTTACATTTGAAATCAATATAAGAACAAGAATAATCGCAGCTAATGCCCATGTACTTTTATCTAAAAAGTCAGTTGTACTTTTCACACCTCCAATTTGTTGTTGTCCTCCTCCAAAAGTTGAGGATAAACCACCACCTTTAGGATTTTGAACCATTACAACCAGTATTAGAAGAATACATACAAAAATAATAAGCGACACTAATATCCAAAAGGTTCCCATGATTAGTCTTTACTTTTTAGTTTTTTTATATCATTTATTTGGTCTGCAAAGAAACTACTTTTTTTTGGATATTTCAAGCTTAATATTTCATAAGCTTTTATTGCTTTATTGAACTTTTCTTGTTTTACATATATTTTTGCAAGCGTTTCGGTAATAAGTTCATCTTTAATCTTTTGCTCATTCTTAAAATTAGATTTGGCCTCGTATTCTTTATTGATTTTTATTTTTGGTGAATTCTTTATAAACTCATCTATTAAATCAAATTTTTCATCAACTTTTGGCACGTTATCATTAATGACATCAAACCAATCTAAAAAAGAATATTTTTCAGTTTTGTTGTTATCTTGATCACGTTTTACTTCATTAATTAATAACCAATTTCTAAGAATTGATCTGTTGAATGTAAGTATAGCAGTTTTAGGGAGTAATTCGTAGTAAGAATCCTTTTTCTGTTCTTTAAGAGTTTTTAGATAGTAGGCAGATGCAGACTGAAAATATGGATATGAATTTAAAATCTTTTTAAGTTCTAGTGACTTTGAAGAATCCATGGAGTCAAACCCTTCAATAATTTTTGAAAATGAATAATCTAGTTTTTTTACCACTTTGCTAGTGTTTCATTAAAAATGTCTTGTGTGATTCTTTCAAAAATTTCTTCTAAAGCAGAATCTTTAATATCATAAACTTGAAGATTTCCTGGAAAATCATAATAAAAGGAAAATCTTTTTTCAATATTGTCTTCCTCATTTAAAACGTTTTCATAACTAACCATAACAGCCATCGTCAACCTATTTTGAGCTGCCTTTATTTCAGCTGTTGCAGCCATAGGAGTAACACTAAACTCAGTAATTTCTCCACTGTATATAATATCACCACCTTGGTTAACCAGGTTTAGACTAGTTTGGTTAACAATTAAATCTTGCAATGCAATTGTAAAATCTCTGTCAAGACCGGGTTCTATAGTTGATCCAGGTTTTCCTCCAGCTGTATTCTCAAAATAATCAACTTGAAAAGTTTCAACACCAACAGGAATTGAGGATCCAGTAAAACTATATATCCCACAAGAGACTATTAATAAACTGAATATTAGAATAGTAATAAATTTTTTATAAATCTGAAACATCGCCTAAGTTATGTTGTTTAATTTTTCTATATAGTGTTCTTTCTGAAATTCCAAGCTCTGTTGCAGCATTTTTTCTTCTTCCTCCAGTTCTTATTAATGCTTGTTTAATCATTTCAACTTCTTTATCATGAAGAGAAAGAGTTTCTTCTTCCTCAATTGTTTCTGCATATTCAAAGTTGTCTTCACTTTTAGTTTGTAAATCAATATTTAAATCTGTTTGTAAATCTAGATTATTTGAATCTTCAATTGGTTCATTTTCTCCATAGATTTTCTCAATTAAACCTTGATTTTTTTCTTTAACATCTGTTGAGCCTTCTCCTTGCATTAACTCAAGGGTTAGTTTCTTTAGATCATTTAGATCACTCTTCATATCAAACAAAACTTTATAAAGAATTTCTCTCTCTGAAGAAAAAGAGGAGGAATCTTCTTTCACATCATTTAATGTTGCAGGTAATTTTGAAACTTTATTAGGGAGATAATGATTTAAAGTTTCAATTTTCAAGTTCCTTTCTTTCTCAAGAATTGACATTTGTTCAGCAATACTTCTCAACTGCCTAATATTTCCTTTCCATTCTTGTTGACACAATAGTGCTTGAGCTGCCTCATCTAACCTTAATGTTGGCATGTTATATTTTTGAGCAAAGTCAGATGCAAATTTTCTAAATAAAAGCGGAATATCTTCTTTTCTATTTCTTAAAGGGGGAATATTTATAATAATTGTACTTAGTCGATAAAAAAGATCTTCCCTGAACTTGCCTTTTTTTATAGCCTCTTCCATATTAACATTTGTAGCCGCTACTATTCTTACATTTGTTTTTTCAACTTTTGAGGAACCAACTTTAATATATTCTCCACTTTCAAGAACCCTTAGAAGTCTAACCTGAGTAGCAAGAGGAAGTTCGCCAACCTCATCTAGAAAAATTGTCCCACCATCTGCTACTTCAAAGTATCCACTTCTATTTGCTGTAGCTCCTGTAAAAGCTCCCTTTTCATGACCAAATAATTCAGAATCAATTGTCCCATCTGGTATTGCACCACAGTTGACAGCAATATATTTTGAATGTTTCCTGTGGGAATATTGATGTATTATTTTAGGAATATTTTCTTTACCAACTCCACTTTCTCCTGTTACAAGTACAGAAATATCAGAGTTAGCTACTTGAATTGATTTTTCAATTGCACGGTTTAATTTAGGATCAGCTCCTATAATTCCAAATCTCTGTTTTACTGAAAGAATTGACTCCATTACGCTTTAACTTTATTTATATCTCCGATTAATGTTGCGGTTGTACAATCATTAACTTTAACATTTACTATTTCTCCAAGAGAGAATTCATACTTAGGAAACACTACTACATTATTTTCACTTGTCCTACCACTCCAAAATTCATTTGATTTTTTTGATGATTTATCAATCAAAACATAACATTCTTGATTTAAGAATCTTTTATTTCTCTCCAAACTGTGCCTTTGCTGAAGTGTAATGATCTCTTCAAGTCTTCTTTGTTTTATCTCTGGGCTAATATCATCCTCAAAATGTCTTGCAGCATATGTTCCGGGTCTTTCAGAATATGCAAACATATATCCAAAGTCATATTTTACTTCCTCCATTAGAGAGAGTGTGTCTTGATGATCTCTTTCTGATTCAGAAGGAAAGCCTGTCATCATATCATGAGAAATTCCACAATTTGGAATAATTTCTCTTATGTTTCTTATAAGACTAAGATATTCTTCTCTTGTATGAAGTCTATTCATTTTCTTTAAAATCCTATCACTGCCTGACTGAATTGGCAGATGTATATAGTTGCAGATATTATCATGTTTTGCCATTGTTTCAATAACATCTAAAGTCATATCCTGAGGATTTGATGTAGAAAATCTAATTCTTATTTCTGGAAAATTTGAAGCAACCATTTCAAGTAGGTTTGAAAACCTTTTAGAATTTATTTTCTGTTCTTCACTAGACTTATTGAAGTCTTTTTTTGGTCCCCCACCATACCATAAATAGCTATCAACATTTTGTCCAAGAAGTGTGATTTCTTTATATCCATTTTCGTTAAGCTCATTAATCTCTCGAAGAATACTTTCTGGATTTCTGCTTCTTTCTCTTCCTCTTGTAAAAGGAACAACACAAAATGTACACATATTGTCACAACCTCTTGTAATTGAGACAAAAGCATTTGTTCCATTGTTATGAATTCTCACTGGTGATATATCACCATAAGTTTCGGATTTAGATAAAATAACATTAACTGCTCTTTGATTGTGATCAACCTTATCTAAAAGATTAGGTAAATCTTTATACGAATCTGGACCAACAACTAGATCAACAATTTTCTCTTCCTCAAGAAGTTTTTCTTTTAATCTCTCTGCCATACAACCTAAAAGTCCAATTTTAAGATTTTTGTTTTCTTTTTTTTGAGAATTAAATGTTTTAAGCTTTTTACGAACAGTTTGTTCAGCTTTATCTCTTATAGAACAAGTGTTAAGAAGAACTAAATTGGCTTTTTTAGAATCATCAGTTAGCTCATAACCTTCTTTCTTTAGAATTGAGGCAACAACCTCACTGTCAGCAAAATTCATCTGACATCCATAGGTTTCTATATATAAAGACTTTTCTTTGATAGTAATCAATTACCCAGTAAAATTAAGTAATTAATTTATATTATGCCAATTTGTCAGTACTTAAGCTTGAAATTTTTTAATTTCATCAAAACCGCCTGGAATATTAGCAAATTTTGATATCCCTTTGGAAAGTAATATTGAGGCTGCAATCATACTCCTATATCCTCCTTTGCAGTGAACATAAAATTTATCGTTGAAATTTACTTTATTTAAAGAGTGAATTAATTCAGGTAGAGGAATATTTAATGATTTTTCAAGAGATTCAGATGAATACTCACTTTTAGACCTCACATCAAGAATGTTTTTAATTTGTTTTAAATTATGATCAGAAAAGTTTAAAGCTGGCTCATTTTCTACTTTAGTAATTTGTTTACCAGAATCAATCCAGTTTTGTATGCCGCCCTTAAGGTATCCGAGAACATTGTCAAACCCAACTCTAGATAACCTTAAAACTGCCTCTTTTTCTCGTCCCTTGGGAACAATAAGTATCATTTGTTTAAAAACATCTTCTAATATTTCTCCAACCCAAGGAGCAAATCTACCATCAAGACCAATAAATATTGAACCTGGTATATGAGAATTTGCAAATTCAGCAGCACCTCTTACATCTAGGATTATAATATCTTCATTAATTAATTTTTTTTCAATTTCATTAGGTTCAAGTGCATTTAGATTTTTATCAATTATTTGTTCAGACTCATCATATCCTTCTTTATTAATATTGACATTTGAGGGGAAATATTTTGGGGGTTCAAGAAGGCCATTTAGAACTTCACCAATAAATTCTTCCTTAGTCATATTTTCTCTTAATGCGTAATTTGTTTTTTTCTGATCTCCAAGTTTCCCAATTGTTTCTGAACTTAAATTTTTTCCACACGAAGTTCCTTCACCATGTCCTGGATAAACAATCACGTCATCATTTAGGGTCATTATTTTATTTCTAAGGCTATCATAAAGCATTGATGCTAAATCTTTGTTATCCATATTTGAGCTTTGAGATAAGTCTGGTCTACCAACATCTCCAAGAAATAATGTATCTCCAGTGAATATCGCATGATCATTATCATTTGTGTCTTTAAGCAGATATGTAGTACTTTCTATTGTATGGCCAGGAGTATGAATAGCAACAATAGTAATATCTCCAATTTTAAATTCTTCGTAGTCCTTTGCAATAGTCTTATCAAATTTAGTTTCAGATTTTGGTCCATAAATAATTTTTGCACCTGTTTTTTTTGCAAGATTCAAGTGTCCACTAATAAAGTCTGCGTGAATATGAGTCTCAAAAATATATTTAATTTTAGAACCGCTATTCTTTGCCTTTTCAACATAGGTGTCAATTTCTCTGATAGGATCAATAATTGCTACCTCATTATTACTTTCGATATAGTAAGATCCCTGTGATAAACACTTAGTGTATATTTGTTCTACTTTCATGCATTTACAAAATTAGTTTCTTTAAAATTATCAAACAATTATGTTAAACAAATTTTAAAATTTTTATTTTTTTTTTAATCATAACAATAAATCTATTTACTTTAGGCCCAAAATTTAGATATGCCAAAAAATTTAGTTATCGTCGAATCAGCTACTAAAGCTAAGACAATTGAAAAGATTTTAGGACAAGATTATAAAGTAGTATCATGTGTTGGACATATTTCGGACCTACCAGTTAAAGAACTTGGAGTTGATGTTGAGAATGATTTCAGGCCTAAATATGTTGTTCCTACTGAAAAAAAACCAATAATAAGAGATTTAAAAAAATATGTTAAGGACTCTGATAAGGTTTGGCTAGCAAGTGATGAAGATAGAGAAGGGGAGGCTATAGCATGGCATTTATATGAAAATCTTGATTTAAGTAATAAAGACTATGAGCGAATAGTATTTCATGAAATAACAAAAAATGCAATTTTAAAAGCTCTTGAAAGTCCAAGAGAAATAAATTTTAATTTGGTTAATGCTCAACAAGCTCGAAGAGTTTTAGATAGGCTTGTTGGTTATGAATTATCTCCTGTTTTGTGGAGAAAAGTAAAGGCTGGCCTTTCAGCTGGAAGAGTTCAATCAGTATCTGTGAGACTTATTGTAGAAAAAGAAAGAGAAATTAAAACTTTTATTTCTAAGAGTTCATACAAATCAATTGCAGTATTTGAGACTGAATCTGGTGCTAAATTAAAAGCAGAACTAAATGAAAAATATTCTTCTGTAGATGAAGTAAAAGGATTTTTTGAAAAAAATTATGGGTCTTTATTCAATGTAGCTAGTACAGATCAAAAACCTGGAAAAAAATCCCCAACACCTCCTTTCACAACTTCTACTCTTCAACAAGAAGCATCAAGAAAGCTGGGGTTTGGTGTTACAAGAACAATGTCCACTGCTCAAAAACTATATGAAGCAGGACTTATAACATACATGAGGACAGATAGTGTTACTCTTTCAAATGATGCAAAATCTTCGATAGTTAAAAAGATAGAAACTAAGTATGGAAATGATTACGTTAATCTTAGGGATTATAAGAATAAAAATAAATCTGCTCAAGAAGCTCATGAAGCTGTTAGGCCAACAGATATCAATGTAGAAGAAATAACTTCTGACTATGACCAGCAAAGATTATATGATTTAATCTGGAAAAGAACAATTTCTTCTCAGATGTCTGATGCACAAATTGAAAGGACTGTTGTTAATATTAAATCAAATTCTTATAATCAAATTTTTATTGCAAGAGGTGAGGTTATAAAATTTGACGGTTTTCTTAGGGTTTACAATGAAGGAACTGATGATGAAGTAGAGGAAGAAAAAGATGTTTTACCTATACTTAGTATTGATGAACAATTAAATTTATTAAATATTTCTTCAAAAGAATCCTTCTCAAGACCCCCTTCAAGGTATACTGAGGCTTCATTAGTTAAGAAACTTGAAGAACTAGGGATTGGAAGACCAGCTACATATGCAACAACAATTTCAACAATTCAAAATAGAGGATATATAGCAAAAGGGGCTAATGAGGGAGTGGAAAGAACTTTCAACTTCATAGAATTTAAACAAGAGGGTATTAAAGAGAGTATACTAAAAGAAAAAACAGGTTCAAATAAAGGAAAGCTTGTCCCTACTGATATTGGTATGATTGTAAATGATTTTTTAGTTGATAATTTTAATAATATTTTAGATTATGGCTTTACAGCAGAGGTTGAAAAGAATTTTGATAAAATTGCATCAGGTGATCAAAATTGGACAGATATAATTAAACAATTTTATAGTGATTTTCATGAAAATGTAAACGAAGTTAGAGATAATGCTGAGAGACAATCTGGAGAAAAAGTTTTAGGCCCAGATCCAAGTTCAGGAAGAGTTGTAAAAGTTAGGCTAGGGAAATTTGGTCCAATTGCCCAAATTGGTTCTATAGATGAAGAAGAAAAACCTGTATTTGCAAGCTTAACTAAAGATCAACAGCTTGATACTATAACACTTGAAGAAGCTTTGGAACTATTTAAATTTCCTAAGGAAATCGGAAGTTATAAAGATGAAATTGTAACTGTAAATAATGGGAGGTATGGCCCTTATATTAAATTTTCAACTAAATCTATATCAATTCCCAATGACCTTGATCCTCACTCAGTCGAAATAAGTAAGGCAATTGAATTAATCGATGAAAAATTAAAGGCTGAAGAGCCTGTCCATATTTATAATGAGATACCAGTTACAAAAGGTAAGGGGAGATTTGGTCCTTTTATCAAGTGGAATGATATGTTTATTAATGTTAACAAATCGTACGACTTTGACAATTTATCTATTAATGAAATTGAGGAACTCATCGAGTTAAAAATAAAAAAGGAAAAGGAAAAACTTATTTCACACTGGACAGATGAAGACATTAAGGTTGAGAAAGGTAGATGGGGTAGGTCTATTATTTCAAAAGGAAAAAAGAAAGTAGAAATTCCAAAAGAAATTGATCCAAAAACAATTACATTAGAAATTGCTAAACAATATCTAAATCCTAAAAAGAAAAAATGAGTCTTGAATTACTCAAACCAATTTCAAATGGCTTAATTGACGAGCTAGATGAAAATTATTTGCAAGGCTCTTTATTTAAAAAATTAGATATTCACACCTTATCATCGGGACTACCTAATATAGACAATTCTAGTGTTTGTATAGTTGGAGTTAATGAATACAGAAATTCTTTTTTTGAAACTGATAAACAAGATTTATATTCTTTAAGGAAGGAACTTTATAAATTAAAATTTAGTAATTGGAAATTAACAATAACTGATTTAGGAAACCTTCCTAATGGAAATACTGTAGATGACACATATCATGCACTTTATGAAATATGCAAGGAATTATTATCAAAAAAAATAATAATAATAATAATTGGAGGAAGTAATGATATAATTTATCCAATTTTTAAATCTTTTGATTCATACAATAATAAGGTTAATATAGTCTCAATAGATAATCAATTTGATCTTTATCAAGAATCTGATTTAGTATCTGGAAGAACTTACATGAACAAAATTATAATTGATGATTCGAACATGCTAAACGATTTCACGAATATAGGATATCAAAGACATTTATGCTCCCATGATGAATTACAGTTAATGGAAAAATTATTTTTTGAATATATTTCTTTAGGGCAAATATCAGAGAATAATATGAAAGCAGAACCTATAATGAGAAATGCTAATATTGTAGGTTTTGACATGAAGTCTTTATCCTTTTCAGCATCTTTTAATAAAACTCAGGGTAATCCAAATGGTATTGATTCAAGATTAGCCTGTATTTTATCTAAATATGCAGGTCAAAGTAATAAAACCAACTTTTTAGGTTTGTTTGAGTTGAATAATAATACAGTTTCTTATAAACTTTATTCTGAGATAATATGGTATTTTTTAGATGGAGTAGACAAGAGAATTATAGAATCTGATTTTAATGATTCGCAGACTTTTAATAAATACATTGTTCAGACTTCAGGAAGAGATATTATATTTTACAAAAGTAAAGTCTCAGAAAAATGGTGGATGTTAATTGACACTACAAAAAATACAACCGTTACTTACTTACCATGTCTAGAAAGCGACTATTTGGATGCTCTTAATGACAATATACCGATTAGATGGTTAAAGGCAACTAAACGAATCTAAACTTCTTGTAAATATCTTTCAGCATCAAGAGCTGCCATACAACCTGTACCTGCAGCAGTTATTGCTTGACGATAATCTTTATCTTGTACATCTCCAGCAGCAAAGACTCCAGGTATATTTGTTTTTGTTGAGGTTTTATCTGTTAAAATATAACCACTATCATCCATTTCTACTAATCCTTTAAATATACCTGTGTTTGGAGAATGTCCGATAGCAATAAATAAACCTGTAACTTTTATTTCTGAATTTTCTTGATTAAGGTTATTTTTAATCCTAATACCTTCAACTACATTTTCACCAATTACTTCTTCTATCTCATGATTAAATAAAACATCAATATTGTCAAAATTTGCCAATCTGTTTTGCATAGCTTTAGAAGCTCTAAAGTGATCTTTTCTTACCAACATAGTAACATTACTACATATTTTTGCTAAATATGTTGCTTCTTCTATTGCTGTATCTCCACCTCCAACGACAGCTACATCTTGATTCTTATAGAAAAAACCATCACAAACTGCACATGCTGACACACCGCCACCAATTAATCTTTGCTCACTCTCTAAGCCAAGATATTTTGCAGAAGCACCTGTGCTAATTATAACTGTTTTTGAAGTAATTTCATCTCCATTTTGAGTGTATAGCTTATGTATACCCCCTCTTTCTTTAGAAAAATCAACTTTTGAAATGAAGTCAATTTTAACTTCTGTTCCAAACCTTTCTGCTTGTTCTTTTAACTCATTCATCATAGTTGGCCCATCAACACCTTTAGGGTATCCAGGAAAATTATCAACCTCCGTTGTAGTTGTAAGCTGTCCTCCTGGCTCCAAGCCAGTATATATAATTGGATTAAGATCTGCCCTTGCTGCGTATATAGCAGCTGTGTATCCAGCGGGTCCACTTCCTATAATAATTGTATTCATACTAAGATTTTAGAGATTTTGTTTTCGATTTAGTAAAATTAAAAAAACATAAGAATAAATTGATTAAAACATTGTTAACTTTGTAATTTCATAATCAACATGAAAATGGGTAAAAAAAATCTTAAGTATCAATCTCCTGGAATTAATGAGGAAACTAGATACGAAAAACTTCACACTGTAACTTTTGAAAATGCTAAAGATGCTTCACTATTAATTGCAAGAGAAATTTGTGATTTAATAAAATCTAAGCAAGAAAAGAATAAAAATTGTGTAATTGGTTTTGCAACAGGATCTTCCCCAACTAAAGTTTATCAAGAGATTATTAAAATACATAAAGATGAATCATTAAGTTTTTATAATGTCATTGCTTTTAACTTGGATGAATACTATCCGATTGAAAAAGATGATCATAATAGTTATCATCACTTTATGAATGAGAATTTATTTGATCACATTGATATACCAAAAGAAAATATAAATATTCCTTCAGGGCAGATAAGTGAAAAAGAAATTAAAAAGTTTTGTTCAGTTTATGAAAAAAAGATTGAAAAAAATGGAGGTATAGATATTCAACTTTTAGGAATTGGAAGAACAGGTCATATTGGTTTTAATGAGCCTGGATCCCATTTTAATTCTACTACTAGACTAATCACATTAGATCATACTACAAGATTTGATGCAAGCATAAGTTTTAACGGTATCGAAAATGTTCCATCAAAGGCATTAACAATGGGTATCAGAACAATTTTCAATTCTAAGAGAATTATAATGATGGCATGGGGAATTCAAAAAAGCCTTATTGTAAAAAAATCTGTAGAAGATAATATTACATCACTGATTCCTACAACATATTTACAGAATCATAAGAATACAACTTTAGTTCTAGACAAAGAATGTTCAAGTGAATTAACTAGATTTAAAACGCCATGGCTAGTTGGCCCTTGTGATTGGACAGAATTAATGAAAAGAAAGGCGATAGTTTGGTTATGTGAGATTACTGAAAAATCTATTTTAAAGTTAACTGACGAAGATTATAATAAAAATGGTTTATCAGATCTACTTGCACTTGAAGGTTCATCGTATGGATTAAATATTAAAATGTTTAATCATTTTCAAAACACAATTAGCGGATGGCCAGGCGGTAAAACAGGATCAGATGATTCCACAAGACCAGAGAGAAAAGCTCCCAACCCAAAAAGAGTAATAATATTTAGCCCACATCCAGATGATGATGTAATCTCGATGGGTGGAACTTTTGATAGATTGGTTTCCCAAGGTCATGATGTTCACATTGCTTATCAGGCCTCAGGAAATGTAGCAGTTTCTGATCATGATGCATTGAAATTTATTGAAGTTTCAAGTGATATGTTTACAGGTGAATTAAAATCAAAAGTCAAACCGTTGATTAAAGAGCTGAAAAATAAAAAGCCAGACAAAATTGATTCTCCAGAAGTAAGACAACTTAAAGGGTTTATTAGGAAAAGAGAAGCAATCGCAGCAACAAGGTATATTGGAATTCCTGATACTAATACCCATTTCATGAATCTTCCATTTTATGAAACTGGAAGAATCAAAAAAAATCCAATTTCAAAAAAAGACATATTGATTACAGCATCTCTAATTAATAAGATTAAACCACATCAAATATATGCCGCTGGAGATCTCGAAGATCCACATGGTACACATAAAGTATGTCTTGATGTAGTTTTTGAGGCATTAGATTCTCTTAAAGGAGAAAAATTTATCAAAGATTGCTGGTTATGGTTATATAGAGGAGCTTGGTTAGAATGGGATATTCACGAAATTGATATGGCTGTTCCAATGAGTCCTGCTCAGGTTCTTAGAAAAAGAAAGGCCATATTTTTTCACCAAACTCAAAAGGATGGTGTAATGTTTCAAGGACAAGATTTAAGAGAATTCTGGGTAAGAGCAGAGGAAAGAAATAATGAAACAGCAGAAAAATATAAAAAGATGGGTCTTGCAGAATATGCTGCAATCGAATCATTTAAAAGACACTATTACTAAAACACTTTATCATGAAAAATTATAATAAATTAATTACATTTTTAATATTATTTGGGACATTTTTAAATCTTCAATCACAAAATAAATATTCTGATAGAAAGATAAATAATATTAAGAATCAAGCTTCTCAATTGGTTGAAGAAGACAAAAAATTAACTCAGGTTATGGTTGATAAAGTATTTAGCTTTTCTGAGCTAGGTTTTCAAGAATTTCAAACATCAAATTATCTAACTTCAATTCTTGCCGAAAATGGTTTTGAAATTGAATATGAAATTTCGGGTGTTCCAACAGCATGGTTTGCAACTTGGTCAAATGGAACTAATGGACCAACAATAGCTCTTGGTAGTGATATAGATGGTATACCAAAAGCATCACAGTATCCAGGTGTAGCATATCACAAACCAATTATCGAGGGTGCTCCGGGACATGGAGAGGGACACAATTCGGGTTTACCAGTAGTTATCACAGCTGCACTTTCAGTTAAAAAAATAATGTTGGACAATGATATTGAAGGAAAGCTAGTTATATGGCCTGGAGTTGCTGAAGAACAAATTGGAACAAAAGCATGGTATGTAAGAGATGGCTATTTTGATAATATAGATATGTGTATTTTCACACATGTAAGTAGTAACCTAGGGGTTTCATGGGGACCTGCTACAGGTACTGGTTTAATTTCTGTTGAATATTCTTTTGATGGAGAAACTGCTCATTCAGCTGGAGCACCATGGAGAGGTAGAAGTGCGCTTGATGCTGCGGAACTGATGAATATAGCTTGGAATTATAAAAGAGAACATCTTCATCCTTTAAAGAGATCTCATTCAATTTTCACAGATTCTGGTGATCAACCAAATGTAGTTCCTTCAAAAGCATCAATATGGTTCTATTTTAGAGATGTAACATATGAAGGTATTATGGATATGTATGAAACAGCTAACAAAATTGCTGAAGGAGCCTCACTAATGACAAATACATCATATAAATCAAGAATACTGGGAACAGCTTGGCCTAGACACTTTAATAGAACAATTGCCGAACAGATGTATAAAAACATTGAAGATGTAGGCTTGCCAACATGGTCTGAGAATGACCAGCAGCTAGCTATTGCAGTCCAAAAAGAAGTTAATTCAGATAATGCCAATGGACTTGCAAATAAACTTAGACCAATAGGTGCACCACTCCCTTATAAAATTAGTGGAGGTTCAGATGATATTGGAGATATATCCTGGAAGGTGCCAACTGTTACTTTAAGATATCCATCAAATATTCCTGGACTTCAGGGACATCACTGGTCAAACTCTATTGCAATGGCAACGCCAATTGCTCATAAAGGCGCTAACGCTGGTGCTAAAGTTTTAGCTATGACTGTCATAGATTTTTTATTAAAGCCTGAAAAATTAGATGAAGCTAAAGACTATTTTGAAAATATTCAGAAAAAAGAGACTACTTACAGGCCAATGATATCAATGGATGATCCACCAGCAATTTATTTAAATAAAGATATTATGAGTCAATTCAAAGATCAGATAAAAGAATTTTATTTTGATGAAACTAAGTATGACAATTATTTAGAGCAGTTAGGAATTGAATATCCTGTAATTAAAAAAGAGAATTAAATCTCACAAGACATATCATTTCCACAACACATAGGAGATTTAATCATCCCATCACAATCTGGACAATAAGAAACTTGAATTTTATCACCATTATCAATTGTAATGGTTTTATTTTTTAATGGTGTATCACATTTAGCGCACTGGCTATTAACTGACATTCCACATTTTTCACAAGTGTAAGTAGCAATATTCATTTTTAATTATTTTCCATAATATACGTATTTTTAAAAAATATA